>NYSW01000102.1 GCA_002683195.1 Phycisphaerae bacterium | reverse complement strand
CCGCCGGCGTTGCTGGTGTCGGGCGTGCGGAAGTCGTTCGGTCGGCTCGAGGCCCTGGCGGGGGTCGATCTTTCGCTCGCGCCGGGGGAATGGACGGCCCTGCTCGGTCCCAACGGAGCCGGAAAGACGACCCTCATGCGGTGCATCGCGGGCCTCCTTCGTGAGGACGTCGGGATCGTCTCCGCGTTCGGCCGGGGTCGCCCCGGGGCCTCCGAACTCGGCTTCGTGCCGCAACGGATCGCCCTGCACGATGCGATGACCGCCCGCGAGCACCTCAGTCTTCACTGTGATCTCCTCGGCGTCGAGCGCCGGGATCGATCGGACCGGGTCGACTGGGCCCTCGAGTTCAGCCAGCTCGGAGATCGGGCCGACGATCTGGTCGGCCACTATTCCGGCGGGATGCAACGACGACTGAATCTCGCGGTCAGCGTGCTTCATCGCCCGAGACTTCTCCTCCTGGACGAGCCCACCGAAGGTGTCGATCCGCAGGCCCGAGCCGCGATCTGGCGGATGATCGGCGATCTCCAGCGCGACGGCGCGACCATTCTTCACGCCACGCACCTGATCGAGGAAGCGGAGACCCTGGTCGATTCGGTCGCGATCATCGATCACGGCCGAGTGGTGGCCCGCGGAGAGACCGGGGCCCTGGCGGAAAGTTACGGCATCGCCCGGTACGAACTGGAGGCCCGCCCCGTGGGACGCATGTCCGATGATTTCGTCTCTCCGGTGGGGAATTGGGATGGTCGGACGATTCGAGTTCCGCTTCCCGGTCTCGGGGGCGAACTTCAGGCCGCGATCACCGCGTTGGAATCGGTGCCGGGCGGCGTCGAGGGAATCCGACTCCACCAGGCCAGCCTGGAAGAGGTCTTCCTTCGATTGACCGGTCGGGATCTTCGAGAGTGATGCCCGCCGCTCCCAGCAAGAAAGGCGGTCATGGTGATCACCCGGCGGCTGACCCGGCGGTGATGGACCTGTATGCCCGGACCGCCAACCGGTACGACCGACTCAACACGCTGGTCAGTTTCGGCACCAGCAACTGGTATCGCCGACGCACGATCATCTCGCTCGAGCTTCCGCCGGACGCGACCCTCGTCGACGTCGGATGCGGAACCGGGGTGCTGACCATGGCGGCGCAGCGTTTCCTGCCGGATTCACCTTCGATCGTGGGGGTCGACCCCTGCCCGGAAATGCTGGCGGTCGCGGAACGGGCCGGGGTTCGAGACATCCGACCGGGTTCCTTTTCCAACATCCCGGTCGAGGACTGCAGTCGTGACGCGGTGGTCAGTGGATACGCCATCCGATACGTCGAAGACCTCGATCAGGCGTTTCAGGAGATTCGCAGGGTTCTTCGCCCGGGTGGACGCCTGGTCCTGCTGGAGATGATGGTGCCGCGATCACCCTTCAGGCGGGGAGCGACGAGGTTCATGATCAGAGGGGTGGGGGCCTGGGTCTTCGGCCTGGCCTGCGGGTCGTTGTCGGTTCGTGATCTCCTGCGTCATTTCTGGGACTCGATATCCTCCTTTGCACCCCGTGAAGTCGTTCTTGAAAAGCTCGGGGACGCTGGTTTCACCGAAATCGAATACCGCCCTGCGGGTGGTCTTCTAGGAGAGTTCCGTGCCACGGCCCCGGCTGGTTGACCATTTTCTCCGTCACCTGCCCGCATCGCGAATCGCGATGACGCTTTCGTGCGTCGCCATCGGCTTGTCGGTGGGATGCCAGAGCGTCCCGGTGAAGGACGCGGGGGATTCGGAGATGATCGCGGGCACCACCCGGCTCGTGATCGAGGTCGAGACCGCGCAGTGGGAGAACGAACAGCTCTACCTCGCGGTCTTCCAGGCCCCGGAGGATTTTCTGGAAGAGGATCGATGGGTCGAGTCCATCGTGACCCCGGTGGTCATCCCGGTCACCCGAGTGATCTTCGAGGACGTGCGGACGATCCCCAGCGCGATCTCCGGCTTCATAGACATCGAACGAGACAAGACCCTGACGCGGAATTTCATCGGACTGCCTGCCGAACCCTGGGGATTCTCCAACGACCAGTCCGTGATTCTCGGCCTGCCTTCCTTCGAGAACGTGGCGGTTGAACTGCAGGGGCCGACGACCGTCGTTCGATTTCGAATGGGAACGTCGCTCGATCGATCGAAAGTCCGGCGTGAACGACGAGGGGCCCCGGAGGCGTCGTCGAACGGGACCACGCAGGATTCATGACCCAGGGCACGGACATCGCAGGGTTCGGAGTACCGACCGGCTGGTTCAGTCGTCGTGTGGCTCGCGGCCTGCTTCGCTTCATGCACGATGCCGGCCAGATCGTCTGCCGAGTCCCGGTGAAGGTCGATGGTGAAGATCGATTCAAGGATCACGAACAGTTCATCGTGGTCTCGAATCACCACAGCCTGGTCGACACCCCGGTGATCTTCATCGCGCTGCCCGGGAATCGTCGAGACCGGACGGCAACGGTGGGCGGACTCGACTTCTTCGTACCCCGGGCGGGTCAGCCGAGACGGGAGCGATGGTTCCGGCGGATCGTCATCTGGTTCATTCGCAGCGCGATGAACGTGCTCCTCATCGATCGAGTGGGCGGTGAGTATTCGCAGATCGATCGCATCGATGCGATGCTCGGCGAAGGCTGGAACCTGATGATCTTTCCCGAGGCGACCCGTTCGCGGACCGGGCGCATGGGCCGATTTCGTCACGGAGCGGCGGAACTCGCACGGCGACATGATCTTCCGGTGGTCCCCGCCTGCATCGATGGAACCCAGCGGATTCTCCCGCCCGGCGTCCGTTGGCCTCGGCCGGGCACCCTGCAGGTTCGTTTCGGTGAGGCGCTGCGAGCCGGGGCGGACGAGAGTTCGGGGGAATTCACCGCCCGCCTGCGGAATGCGGTCGAAGCCTTGTCTTTGGTCTCCGAGGAGGAGACCGTGCCGATCGGGGCCGAACCGAAGGGAGCGGTCTCGTGAATCCCACGGCGACGGGCATTCCGAATCGTTCATCCTCCGAGGCTCGCATTCGCGATGACGCCGGAGCGGACCCGGAAGGTCGTCGGATCTCCTTGGTCGAACGGCTGGCGGTTTCCGCCCTGCTCCGAGGGTATGCCCACGCGCCGTCGATCACCGCCAGGCTTCGACCTCGAATGGTGGCGGAGACCTGGCGCCGAGCGGATTCATGGCGGCGGACTTTGCAGGAGAACGGCCGCATCATCCTGGGGCCGGACGCCGGAGAGGCCGAGATCGACGCCTATGGCGTCGGCGTGCTCGACCACATGCAGCGATACATGGAAGGTATCGCCATCGCATCCCGGCAGACACCGGAGCGACTGCTCGACCGGATCGGCCATGTGGAGGGTCTGGACAGGTTTCGGACTCACTTCCGCGACCGTGATGGGCGAGGCATCGTGATGCTCTCGATGCACATGGGTGAATTCGAGCCTGCGGCGGCCTTCATCGGACGTCACGCCCCGGTCCACGTTCTCTATCACCGTGATCCCATTCGAACCCTCGAGAACATGCGACGTCGCGCCCGACAACGGCTCGGGGTCATCGGTCATGCGGTCGATGACGGATTGGCCACCTGGGCGGAACTTCGAGATGGTCTGGACCGCGGAGAAGTCGTGGCCCTGCTGGGTGATCGCGTTCAACCGGGCCAGCGGGGCACGCCGTTGTCGGTGTTCGGTCGAAAGATGGAGATTCCGGTGGGTCCGTTCAAACTCGCGGAGTCCGCGGATGCCTCGGTGATCCCCGTCTTCAACTGGCGACTTCCCGACGGCGGGCTGGCACTCCGCATGGAGGAGCCACTTCCCATGGATGGTGATCTGCGTCGAGATCCCGGAAATCACTCCGGAGTACGTCGCTGGGTCTCGATGATCCAGGATGTGATCTCCTGCCACCCGACGCAGTGGCTCAATGTCCGCCCGGTCTGGCAGGACGATTCATCCTCCAAGACGAGGATCGCATCATGAGGCGCTTCGCCCTTCTGCGCATGGCCTGGATCACGTTGCACCGGGACCGACTCGGGTTCGCTCTGTACGCAATCGTGCCGATCGTCTTTCTTTCGATCTTCGCGACGGTCTTCCAGGGGTTCGGACGCAACGGAGAGAACAAGGTTCGGGTCGCGATCCTCGATCTCGATCAAAGCCCTTCCTCCGCCGCCCTCGCCGCGGCGGCAAGAAAGGCCGAACGGCTGGATCTGATCTCGATCGAAGGGGATTCCGTCGCCGACATCGATGCGGTGGTTGCAGACGGCAATTTCCCCGCGGGTGTCGTGGTCCCGGCCGGATTCGGGGCGGCGATCTCGGATCCGACGGCACGGATCCCCGACCTGCAGGTTCGCTTCGACCCTGCGAATCCGATCGCCCCGGAGTTCGCTCGTGGGGTGATGGCCGCCTCGGCCTGGGAAGGTCTTGCGGCCCAACTCCTGGGTCGGGAGATCAAGGTGCTGGAGATGGTGGCTGGTCCACTGACCGAACGGCAGTCGGCACTGTCTCGTTCGATGGAAGCGGCCGGCGAAGAGCCGGGCGGTGGTCCCTTTGCCGGTGCGGTCGAGACGATCGTGAAGGCGACGAGGGTCTCGGTCGAAGCGGGGCCGGTCGAAGTCGGACCGGGGGGGCCGTCGCTGGTCACCTACTACACCGCCGCGATCGGGGTGATGTTCATGCTGTTCAGTGCCTTGTCCACCACCGGGTGGCTCCTGGAAGAACATGAACGCGGCATTCTCGATCGACTGAAAGCCTCGGGAATCGGCCCGTGGGCCGTGGTTCTGAACCGATTCTTCTTTTCGATCCTGGTGGGGATGGCTCAGATCATCGCGATGCTTGCGTGGGCCGCACTGGTCTTCGACGTCCGATTCTTTTCGTTCAGACAACTGGTCTGCCTGGGGATCCTGCTGCCGGCGATCGCGGCTGGAGCGGCGGGATTGGGAATGTTCATCACGGGAATCGCCCAGACCCGTCGGCAGCAGACGACGATCGGCACCATCGCGGTTCTGGTCCTGAGTGCCATCGGCGGGAGCATGATCCCGACCTTCCTCATGCCTCCCTCCCTGCAGGCGGTCGGCGACTGGGCCTTCAATGCGAGGTCCATCGGGGCTCTCCAACAGGTACTCTGGTATACGACTCCGAGCGATACGCTCGCCTCGATGTTTGGACGGATCGCACCGGCCCTCGGCCTGATTGCGGTCACCACCGTGATCTTCCTGATCGGAGCCCGGATAGCCGTCGCCCGCTGGCGGTGAGAAGGTAGAACGAACTCTTGACCATGACCGATTCCCAGAACGAACTCTTCGAAACCGTCTGCGACGTGCTCCGAACCGATCTCAAGCTCGGGGCGATCAATCTGAGTCCGGACACACCATTGGTCGGCGACGAGCTGGGGCTTGATTCCCTCGATCTCCTGATGGTGGTGACCGGCACGGAAAAGCGAATCGGGATCAAGATTCCCAATGACCGACTCGGTCGGGACACGATGGCCACGGTCGGGGCTTTCGTGGACTTCGTCGAAGAGCTTCGGCAAGCCGGATGACCACCGATCCGACCTCGCTCGATCTCGCCTTGCGCTCGCTTCCTCACGGCGAGCCATTTCGATTCCTCGATCAGATCCATGAACTCGGTCCTGAACGAGGCCGAGGTTGCTGGCGTGTCCGGGGAGACGAGGATTTTCTGCGTGGGCATTTTCCCGGTCACCCGTTGGTCCCCGGGGTGCTGCTGGTGGAAGCCGCCGCGCAACTCGCCGGAGCCGTTGCGCATCAGGCGTTCGGGGGCGATGGCCGGGGAATGCTCGTCCTTCAGGAAGCGCGGTTCAAACGCCCGGTGGAACCCCCGGCGGAGGTCGAACTCTCGGTGGAACTCGATCGCTCGATGGGGACGATTCATCGTTTCGAGTTCGAGGCCCGAGTGAGCGGTGACGTCGTCGCGCTGGGGGCGGTGGCGGTCAGCCTCCCGGGATCGGATTCGGAATCGGGATCATGAGTCCGTCAGTGGCGAATTCCGAGGACGTGGTCATCACGGCCGCGGCGGCCTGCTGCTCCCTCGGAGAGGGGCGCCATGCGATTCTGGAGGCGATGCTTCGCGACGAGGTCCGAATCGACGCGGCTCCGGCGATCGAATCGACCTTCATGGCGGTCGACGGCGAGCCATCGCAGCCGGTCCGAGCTGCCCAGGCGTTCGAGGCCGAGCCGCACCCGGGAGGCGACGGCGATCGGGCGGAGCGTTTCCTTCAGCGAACCATCATGCAGGCGATGGAGGAGGCCGGCCTGCGCGATGGCGTGCCGCCGATGAATGCTGGACGCCCGCGTCGGGTGGAATCGATCTTCGGGACCACGCTTGGTGGCATGCGTCACCTCGGACGCGCGATGCGGACCGATGACCTCGCGGACTATGCAGGATCACTGACCGGGACCGTCACTCGGGCGGCTCTGCGGGACACCGGACTCCCCCTGGGGGGAAGCACGATTTCGGCCGCCTGTGCGTCCGGGGTCAGTGCGATGGCCCTTGCCTCGACCGCGTTGCTCCTCGACGAATGCGACCTGGCGATCGCCATCGCCTATGACCCGATCAGCGAGTTCGCTTTCGCGGGTTTCTCATGTCTGCGGTTGATCGCAGAGGGTCCGCTTCGCCCTTTCACCGTGGATCGTGAAGGCATGAGGGTCGGTGAGGGCTACGGCGTGTTCGTGCTCGAGCGTGCCCCCGACGCTCGGGCGCGGGGAGCTTCGCCACTGGCACGGGTGCTCGGTTGGGGTGCGGCGAGCGACGCCCATCACCTCACGCAGCCGATCCCCGACGGACGGGGTGCGGCCCGAGCCATCCGCGAGGCCGCGGTCGCACCGCCCGATCTGGTGATTGCCCATGCGACTTCGACCCCGGCCAACGACGCCGCCGAGCATGCCGCGATGCAGGCCGCGTTCGGGGAACGATTTCCGTCCATTCCGGTGACCGCTCTGAAGAGTCGCATCGGCCACACCCTCGGGGCGGCCGGGGCGGTGGAACTCTCGGTCCTGATCGCGTCGATGGAAACCGGTCGGATTCCCGGCGCCGCCAACGCCACCGCGGATCGAGAGTCCTTTCCCACTCTGGATCTCGTGACCTCGCCCCGGGATCGAACGGTCGATCGGGGTGTGGTGCTTTCGCTCGGCTTCGGCGGGGCGGATGCCGCGATCGAGATCGAATCGATGTCGGTCACGGAACCGACGCCGTCCGCACCCCCGATCCACGCTCTGGATGACGTGGTGGTCACTGGAGTCGGGATTCTCGTGCCTTCCTCGAACTCGGCCTCGATTCGGGACGGCGAACTCGGTCTCGAACCGGAAGCATTGGAGGGTCTGGACAATCCTCGCGCCGTTCGTCGGCTCGCGCGGTTCGCCCAACTGGTTCGAGCGGCGGGGCGACTGGCCACGGATGACGCCGGTCTCGGGGAAGCGGAGATTCGTTCATCCGCGGCCTTCGTGGGCACGAGGTTCGGAGCTTCCGAATACACCCTCGACTTCTACGACGAGCTGATCCGTGACGGCCTTGGTGCCGGCAATCCACTTCACTTCGCGGAGAGCGTCCCCAACATCGGGAGTGCTCAGTTGAGTCTCGGCCTGGGGATCGAGGGCCTCACGCTCTCCACCTCGGGGACCCGGCTTGCTGGGATCGAGGCGCTGCATCTGGCCCGGCGGCATCTCGCAAGCGGTCAGGCCGATCGGGCGATCGTGGTCGCGGCCGAAGAGACCCATCCGCGAATTCGCTCCATTCTTCGACGCCTGAGGCTTCTCGATGAACGGCCGACCGCTGAAGGAGCGGTTGCACTGGTACTGGAACGACGTTCCGCGGCCGCCGCTCGAAGCGGAACCATTCGAGCGGATCTGGCATCCACGCGAATCGTCTGGCCGCCTCGAGAGGGCTGGCGTGGATCCGTCGATGCCTGGCGAATGGCGTTGCAGGACACAGAAAGCGAGGTCTGCTTTTGCGGTGCGGATCACGCGAGCGAGGGACCGGGAGATCGTCTGGTGGCTCGAGCGACGCCCGGGAACCATCTGAAGACCGGGCAAGAGGTGGTGGAACGGCATTCCGTCGGTCCGTTGCTCGCGGTCGCAAACGCGGTCACCGGTGATTTTTCCGTGACCATCGGGGCTCGGGATGAAGCCGGTGGGTCGGGGAGTGCCGCCATCAAGGCGGTATGATCGAATCCATGAGGACCTCTTCTGACGTTCGACAAGTTGTGAAAAAGATCGAGACGGTCGGAAAGAACCGCGAGCTTCGAGGTCGCCGCGTGCCGGCGAGGACGACTCCTCGTTCGGCGGTTCCCTGGTCCGCGACCGGAGCAGGGACCGATCTCCCGGCGTGGGTCGGCCAGTTTCTCGACTGCTCGGAACTCGACCCTCGATTCGGACACCGGATGGTGCGAGTCCAAGGCGCTGCCTCCATGGGAGCCGCGTGTTTCGAAGCGGCGACCCGGGATGCGTATCGACGGCTGCTCGATGGTCTCACCCAGGATCAGCTCCTGCGGGCCTGGAATTTCATTCCCGGGATCAATGACCCCGCGGACCGGGCCACGGCAGAAGTCCGAGAGAATCGAGATCGCTACATGGTCTTCAATGCGGGTCGATACCACGGGTTCACCGACTCGATGGGATCACCGGTGATCTACCCGGCGGCATCTGGAGTGGGGCATGCAGGCGAGGACCTCGTCGTGCATCTGCTGCACGGCCCGGGACGCCCCCGATGCATCGACAATCCCCGCCAGGTGATGCCCGATGCCTATTCGTCCCGCTTCGGTGACCCGCCTCCGGTCTTCGCCCGAGCGGCGACCATGCAGGTCGGCGGCCGAGAGGGGCTCCTGGTCAGCGGTACCGCGAGTGTGGTCGGCGAAGATTCCGCTCACCTCGAAGCATTCGACGGGCAGCTGACCGAGACGCTTCGAAATCTCGCCGTGGTGGTGGACGCGGCCTGGCCGGGAGCGAGGCCCGAAGACCTCGATGACTGGTTGGTCTACCTCCCCGACCTTTCGCACGAGGAGCAGGTGCTCTCGGCCATCGGCGCGGGGCCACGAGTGATCATCCGGCAACAGGGACTGTGTCGGCCGGAGCTCCTGGTCGAGATCGAATGTGCGGGCTTCCGGCCGCTGAATGGTTCGGGCGCATGATTTCCCGTCCCGACGCCGCCGAACATTACGACGTGATCGTCATCGGAGCAGGTCCCTCGGGCAGCGTTGCGGCGCTCGAACTGGCTCGGGCCGGTCGCCGCGTCCTGGTGATCGACAAGGAATCGTTTCCGCGGTTCCGAATCGGTGAATCGATGCTCCCGCACACCAATCGGATGATGGAGCGCCTCGGTCTGATGGAGAAGATCCGTGCTCTCCCTCATGTGAGGAAGCGCGGGCTTGAAATCACCTTCGGCGACGGACGGCGCGAACCGGTCGCCATTCCGTTCGAACGGATGCTCGGCGACACGATCAAGGAGACGTTCAACATCCGGCGGTCGGTCTTCGACCAGATGCTCGCCGATACCGCGATGGAGGCCGGGGCGACCTATCGGTTCGGTGAATCGGTCGAGTCCATCGATCATGTCGCGCAAGGCGATGTCCGGCTCCGCCTGAGTTCCGGGGAGGTCCGGGCGGCGTGGTTGATCGATGCGAGCGGTCAGGCGTGCGTTCTGGGCCGGCACTTCGGAACCCGGAAACTGCTCGAGGGATATCGCAACGTCTCCTACTTCGAGCATTTCGAAGGCGTGGAACGGCCCAGCGGCGACCGCCTTGGATTCGCGACCCTGGCCATGTGCCGGGAAGCGTGGTTCTGGATGATTCCGATCGACGAGAAGACCACCAGTGTCGGGGTCGTGGTCGATGAACAGCATGCCCGGCGAATTCCCGTCCCCGCGAAACAACGACTCGCATGGTGCATCGAGCAGTGTCCGATCGTCACCGAACGCATGAGAGGCGCGGAGGGGCCGGCCACCAATCAGGTGGTCGGAGACTTCTCGTACAACTGTGCTCCCTACGCGGGTGACGGGTGGTTCATGATCGGGGATGCGGCCGCATTCATCGACCCCGTCTGGTCGACCGGCGTGAGCCTGGGCATCGACAGCGGGGTGCAGGCGGCGGCGAAGATCGTCGCGGTCGAAGATGGCCGCCAGAGCGCGAGAGCGGCGAGCGTGAGCTTCGGTCGGCGGGTCAAGCGGCTTCGGCACTGTTTCCTGTCACTCATCTCCAACTTCTACGATCATTCGTTCCGGGAACTGCTGGTGAGTGGACGCGGACCGCTGGAAGTGGACGCGGCGGTCGTGAACATGCTCGCGGGCGAGATCTTCGAAGGGGTTCCCTTCCAGGTCCGATGGCGATGGGAACTGATGCGAACGATGCGTGAGGTGAACCGATACCGCCAGGTGGTCGACTGGGTCCGACCGCATTCGCTGCTGCAGTCAGGTGGGGTGGAACTTCCCGCGGCGAAGTCCGGTGTGATTCGCGGCGTCCAACGAAGACATCGCGGGCGACCATCGTGGCAGATGGACTGATCCACGAGTTCATCGCTTCGGTCGATCGGGATCCCGATCGACCGGCGGTCACCGAGGTTGATTCCGGCAGAACCACCACCCGTTCGGAGGTGCTCTCCGCGGCCGTGGACATGGCTGCGGTCATCGACGCCGAAGTTCCCGAGGACGGAGTGGTCGTTCTTCACGGCCCTGGTGGTGCCGCCTACTGGTCGGGATTGATCGCCATCCTCGGAACCGGTCGTCGTCTTCTTCCGATCGGTACCGAGACTTCCCCCGACGATCGCCGACGTCTGGCGTCATCGCATCAGGCCGATGCCGTGCTTGAAACCGATCGCAGGTCGATCTGGGAGGACCCCTCGACACCCACTCATCGGGTGATCGAGGGCGGGGGCTCGCGGTCGAGGGTGGACCGGCTCGACCGAGGCGCGCGAAGTTCGTTGCTTCTCCGAAGTTCAGGGACGACCGGTCGTCCCGCGGTGGCGCTGCGAACCGCCGCCGGGCTGGACCGGGTCTCCAAGACGCTGGTCGAAGTTCTCGGTCTCCTCGACGATGATGACGTTCTGGCCACGCTTCCGATGCAGCATGCCTACGGGATCGAGCACGGAGTCCTCGCTCCGATGAGAGCGGGGGCCGGGGTTCGGTTCCGGGCCGGTTTCGATCTCGCCCGGGGTGCCGCCGCCCTGTCGAACGGCGTGACGGTGTTTCCCGGCGTGCCGGTGACGTTGGAAGCCGCGACCCGGGTCGCTCGACGGGACAGCAGACTTCGTCTCGCCTATTCCGCCGGCAGCCCGCTTCCCGCGACGGTCCGGGAAGCCTTCGCCGCCGCGTGGAACTGTCCAACGGGGGACCTGTATGGGGCCACCGAGATCGGAACGATCTCCTTCGGACTCGGAGGAGAGGATCGGGCGGTTCCCGGGGTGTCGATGCGGATCTGCACCCAGGTCGATGAAGAGGCGGGCGAGATCCCGGTGGTCTCGGAGCACGGAGTCGGCGAGCTGCTGGTTCGAAGCGATGCGATGTTCGAGGGGTATCTCGAAGTCCGAGGTGGTCCGGTGAATCCCGGTCGGCGACTCGAGGGTCACTTTCGAACCGGTGACCTCGGGCGCATCGATTCCGATGGGCGAGTGGTCATCAACGGTCGGGCCAAGATCCAATTCGACGTCGGTGGGCTCAAGGTCAATCCGGCCGAGGTCGAAGCGATTCTCGGGGAGGTTTCGGGAGTGGGGGAGATCGTGGTGGTCCCGATGGCGTTGACCGAGACCGTCACCCGGGTCCGAGCGGTGGTGGTGCTGGCGGACGGTTTCGAGGCCGCTGGAGTGATCGATGCCCTGCGGGCCGCGTCTCGGACACGGCTTTCGCTTCACCAGCGACCACGCGTGTTCGACTTGACGGATGCCCTGCCGAGAACCCTGACCGGCAAACTCCTTCGTGGTCGTCTCATCGAGTCGATGTGACCTCAGCGGGCGACCGGGTCCACCACCGCTTCCGGCTTTCGAAGCAGACCGCCGATCAACCATGCCGCGCCGACCGTGATCATCCAGGACGGGGCGCCGGCGAGACTCGGAATCGTCAGCGCCGAGGGCAGAACGGCGAGCATGATCGCCGCCAGTCCGAGGTGCCATCGCCAACCGATCCAGATCAGAATTCCGAACGTCCAGGGTGAGGCGGGGAGCAGGAGCCCGGCGGCAAGACCCCCGGTCATTGCGGCAAGGGCGAACCATCGATTGGTCGCCGTCTCAGGGCGGCGGCCTCGGAGCGGCCCCGGCGAGAGCAGCCTGGAGAAACGCCTGATGGTCGGACGGCCAGCCGAGAACCGGCCTGGAATCAAGGCCACCAGCAGGAGGTGGAGATAGATCGCGATCCCTTCGGGCCAGTCGCGTCCGAAGCGGTAATGGCTGACCCGGGTCTCGCGCGGATGGTAGATCGCCGGAATGTCGATCGATCCGATCGGAGCACCGTGCCAGGCGAGCCGAGTGATCATTTCCTGTTCCCAGGCGTAGCGACCGCTGCGGCCCCGGATCCCGACCGTCGTCTTCAGCGGCCAGGCGCGGAAGCCACATGGCGCATCGCCGACCGCCACCCCGGCGTGGGCGCGGATCGCGACGTTCGAGACCGTTCGCCCCAGCAGATTCCGACGAGGTTGATCGGGGTGCAGTGGCCAGCGACATCCCACCACCAGCATGGTCGGATGGTGCTCGATCATTTCGATCAGGGGCAGGATCGAAGCCGGATCATGCTGCCCGTCGGCATCGACGGTGATCGCCGTCTGGAATCCTCGTTCGATCGACGCGTCGAAACCCAGACGGAGCGCCCCGGCCTTGCCGAGGTTTCGTGGGCATTCGACCACTGCTTCGGCCACTCCTTCCTCCACCAGCCGTAGGGCGATCTCCGCGGAACCGTCTTGACCGCCATCATCGATGATGATCACTGGAAGTCCGGTCCGGGCACAGGAACGGACCACCGTTTCGAGGGTTCCAGCGTTCTCGTAGACGGGAACGAGGATCACCGTCGATGTCGTGTCGGTGGACGGTTCGAGGGTTGAAGATGGTTGGCGGGTCACGGGATTCATAGGGCTTCTCGGTACCATGTTCGCATGAATCACTCTTCGCGTGCGACTGGGCTTGCGTTCTTCGTATCGATCCTGCTTGGTGGAATCACTTCTGCGGCCGTGGCCGGACCCGGCGACGATCCGCTGGAGAAACTGCCTGCGGACGTCCGGACTCAGTTGCTCGCCCATCTGCCGGGCGTGGTTCTGAATCGCGACGACACCGTCGCCCCTCTGGTGAAGCCGGAGGATTGGCTCCCCCTCGCGCGGGCGGAGTACGAATACGATCGGCCGAAGGACGCGGGCAAGACGACTCGCTGGACGATCGAGCCCGCGAAACGAACGCCGGGTACGACCAAGGGGTCCAAGGTCCGGGGCTGGACCATCGTGCAATCGAACGGATCGACCCGATTTCTCCGGGAGACGTCCAACGGCGCCATCGAGTCGGCCATCACGATCAACCATCCCAATGGATTGTTGGTCCGTCTCGATCCGGCGGAACCGGTGATTCGAGAACCGGGGACGATGAAGGCGACCAATTCGATCAAGATCGTGGTGAGTGATCTTGGTTCCCCGGCCGACGTCGAGTACTCCGGCAATGCTCGGTGCACCTGGGAGGATCTTGGCGGCTTTCGGATCAAGGTCCCGGCGGGCGAGTACAACGCGAGACTGATCTCCGTTTCATTCAACGGCAGCGTGGGCCCGGCATCGGTGGACGGCACCCGCCTGATGTTCGTCGCGTCGGGGGTCGGACCGGTCGCCTTCACCGATGATCGGGAGATCTCGGCCTTCCTCTTCTTCAATGACGACACCGATCACGCCGGGGTGCTCCGAGAGGTACGTCGCAGCGAATGAGCGAACCGACCGGTTTCGATCTGCAGTCGTTTCTCGATGCGTACGGCGGTGCGGTCTCGCCGGCGGATGCTGCGCAACTGAATCCGCGATTTCGAGATCTGCTTCGAATCACCGGCTTCGAGCGGCGATTCGTCGCCGGAGACGGGGCCCACCTCGTCGATGAACGTGGCGATCGGTACCTCGATGCGATCGGTGGCTACGCATGCCTTTCCGTCGGTCGTGATCATCCGTTGCTGCGAGATGCGCTGGAACAGGCCCTGCGGATCGCCCCGCCGTCGCTGGTCCAGTTCGAGATTCCACCCCTGGCCATTGCGCTCGCGGATCGTCTCAAGCGTTTCATCGATCGCCGGGAAGACCGGGTCTTCTTCGTGAACAGTGGCACCGAAGCGGTGGAGGCGGCGATGAAGATCGCCCGAAGCGCAACGGGTCGTTCCGGCTTCGCACATTGGTCGAACGCGTTCCATGGTCTCACTCTCGGTGCCCTCTCCCTCAACGGTGCGGAGTGGCTTCGAAAGGGATTCGAACCGCTGGTCCCCGGGTGCGAGGAGATTCCGTTCGGTGACCTGCAGCACCTGCGCGAGGTTCTGCAAACTGAACGAATCGCGGCGTTCTTCTTCGAGCCGATTCAGGGCAAGGGCGTGATCGAACATCCGCCGGGACTCCTCGCCGAAGTGGCGGAGATCTGTCGAAGAACCGGCACGCTGCTGGTCGCGGACGAAGTCCAGACCGGATTGGGACGGACGGGCTCCCGACTGGCGAGCGACCGGGATGGAGTCACTCCGGATCTGGTCTGCCTCTCGAAGGCCTTGAGTGGTGGAATGGTTCCGGTGGGAGCGGTCATCGGGCGGGCGTCGGTCTTCGACGCGGTCTTCGATTCGATCGAACGGTCGGTGGTTCATTCATCCACGTTCCGGGAGAACCCGCTGGCGATGACCGCGGGCCTCGCGGTGCTGGAGATTCTCGAGCGGGAAGCGCTGACCGAACGAGCCGCGATCCAGGGTGGTCGGATCATCGAGGGCCTGCGGGCGTTGGCGAAGACCGAGCCGGGACTCAAGGAGATCCGCGGTCGCGGCCTGATGCTCGGGGTTGAGCTCGATCCCGCCGCGATGGCCTTCGATCTCCCGGGATTCGCCAAACGGACGCCCACCATCGTGGCCCAGGCGGTGGCGATCAAGATGCTGACCGATCATCGGGTGCTGGTGCAGTCGACCGCCAAGTCGAGCGCGGTGCTCAAGGTGGTCCCGCCCCTGATGATCCAGGATGAAGACTCCGACCGGATCGTCACCGCGTTCGCGGAGACCCTCGCGGATCTTCGGCGGGGCCGGGGGGCGGCGGTCAGGGGTCTGCTGGAGATGTTCCGCCTCGCACCGGACGTGGTGCTGCGGGAATCGTTTCGCTGAATCGTGTTCGCACGGCGCCCGCGGGAATCGATGGACGAATCCAAGGCGGCGGCGTTGCCGGGGGTGCCGGCCCGCGAACCGGAACGGGTGGGATTCACCGCGGTCGTCGACCCGGAGGATTCACGCGGCGGACATTTCAAGGCGTCCCAGCCCCAGAGGGTGGTCGCGAGTCACCGCCCGTCCGATTCCGGATGATCAGAGTGCCTCGCGGGCCGCGCCGGTGAAGATCCAGACCCCGAGTCCGAGGGTGAAGGCGAGATCACCGTAGAGCGCATGTTCGACGTCCGCGAGAAGTCCGCTCCGCCTTCGCAGGAGGGTGCTGGTCAGGACCAGTCCTCCAACGGTGGTCATCAGGATCGGTTCCCATCGGTGCATCACGATGTGGGCGAATCCGAAACTCGCCGCGGCCACGATCACCATGGTGATGCCGCCACCGAAGAGTGGCTGATATCGATGGCAGAAGAAGGAGCGGTAGAGGATGCCCTGGGGAATCACCGAGAAGAAGGGGTAGGCGAGGATCACCGTCAACCAGGCGAGAGGTCGGTCGCGGGGCATGGAGAGGAACCACTCGGGTTCCATCAGCCACGCCAGCATGACCATCAGCGGCCCGAAGAACGCGAATCGGGCGAACACCCCCGGCAGGCCGGGGAGGATTCCTGCCGGATTCCAGAGGAGTCGGCGGTCGAAATCAGGACTGCGACGCAGGACCAGCAGGGCGACGATGGCACACGCCCAGAGGATCGGGATCGGCGGCAGCACGCTGGTCGGAGCCATGGCCACCAGAAGCGGCAGGATCCAGAAGAAGAACGCGAATTCGATCCAGCGGCGTTTCACCATGATTCCGGTCGATCGAGAAGAGGCGGCTTCAATAGTGCGGCCGATCGGGTCGATCTCGGAAGGCCTGCCAGACTCCGCGCATCTCATCCTGACAGAGTCGGTCGACCGGCAGTGAACGTTCCGTGGACGGAAGACCGAGCGCATTGAGGATCGCCCGGTCGTCGAACCCACCGTAGGCCTGGGCATCGTCGATCGAGCTTGCGCACCAGATGCGCTCGACTCGGGCCCACCAACACGCGGCGTAGCACATCGGACACGGTTCGCTGCTGGTGTACACCGTGCATCCATCCAGCAGATGCGTGCCGAGGGCCCGGCAGGCGGCCCGGAGCGCGACCATCTCACCGTGCGCGGTCGGATCCGCATCCACGATCACGCGATTGGCGCCCTCGGCGATGATCTCGCCATCCTTCACCACCACGCATCCGAACGGTCCGGCGGTGCCCTGGTCGATCGCGACTTCGCGTCCCAGTTCGATCGCTCGTCGCATGAATCGTCGGTCTTCTTCGGTTGGTTCGGGCATCGGGTTCATTCCGCGGTCGGGATCTCGATCAGGGTGTAGTAGGCATCCGGGTGGACCAGCGGTTCGCCCGCCTCGTCTCGCAATTGATCGAGTCGGAGTTCGTGGACGTAGCCCGCTCGAAGCGGCTCGCAGACGAGGTTGACGGTGAGCAGATCGCCGGAGACTTGCGCGAGTTTCACGCCCACCGCCTGCTTGTCGGTCTCGGGGCTGCCGTAGGGCGAGTGGAGAAGGTAGGTGTAACTGCTGAGGTGGTAGTTGGTGGGTTCCGACGCGGTGGCGGGATCGACCGGCCGGGTGAAAGTGAGGCGGAAGCCTTCGGGCGTCGCCTGCATCTTCTGGATCTCGAACGGTGTCTCACCGTTCCAGGTCAGGGCTTCGACTCCCCACATCTCCGTTCCCTTGCCACCCCAGCCACGGTTGGTCTCACCGACCAGAAGCGACCCGTCCTCCCCGAACGCCATCCGGATGATCCCGCACTGGAATCCCTGCCGGAAGGGGAAGACGGCACCCTGCACGTGGCCGTTGACTTCCTCGGTGAAGATTCGATAGATCGCGGCGTGGTGTTGGTCACCCATGAAACCCTGGCCCTTGAAGAACGGGCCGAGCACGCCGTCGACATCCCAGACCACCTCGCCCGGGCTCTTGCCGCACTTGTCGTAGGGAAACCAGACGACCGGCATCTTGAATCGGGGGATCGTCTTCGCGGCCTCGGGCATCGGAACGCCGTCCGGGATCTCCCCGGGGAATTCGACGTTGGATTCCGGACGTCGGGTGCTTGCGATTCCCCACGGGTGTCCGTGGAAGTCTCCCGGCTCGATGATCGACATCTTGCTAGCGCCGCACCACTCGCCTTGATTGTCGGTGTAGTAGACGCGGTCGTCGGGACCGACCGCCACCCCACAGGGTGATCGCAATCCCGCGGCCTCGGGTTGCATGGTTCCATCCGCACCGATCCGCATCGCCCATCCTCGCCAGTCCTTCTTGCCGAAGGGTTCGGTTCCGAACGGGCGGTTGAGGGTGAACCAGAGATCGCCGTTGGACTGGAACACCGGACCGAAGGTGTACTCGTGGTAGTTCCCGCTGATCGCCCAGTCGTCGCAGATGGTTTCCATCCGGTCCATGGACCGATCACCGTCCACGTCCTCCATCCTGGTGATCTCGCCGCGCTGCGAGACGAAGACCGGACCGTTCCACCGGCGTCCGGCGGCGATGGCCGCTTGCCGCTTCACATCTTCGGCGGGGGGGATCGCGAGCCCGAGAGGTTCCTGCAGACCGTCTGCGAAAAGCGTGTACCTGACCCGAGGGGTGTCATCATCGGGTGCATCCGCTTCGGAGCCGGCCAGCACCGCGGTGGTGGCCGCGGGATCGAAGGCGTTCTGAATCACCCAGACCTCGCCTCGACGGGTGCATGCCATGACTTCTCCGCCTCCCAGCGCCAGGAGGCCACCCACCTCGAGCACGAGACCTTCGGGTTCGGGCAGCGTCCGAATCGTCCAGTAGTCGGACTCCTCCGCGGGACTCGCGAGCGCGGGGAATCCGGACGGAACGCAGGAGATCGCGGCCACGGCCACGGTCACGGTTAGCAGGCTTCGATTCATGGACTCGCTCCTTGCAGTCGTCGCCGGGTGGCGAATCACCATCCCATTTCGATCTCGAAGACGCCTTCGAACATGGCATCTTCCCGTCCTGACATTCGGAACGGCACCTTGATCAACAGTTCGGTCGTTCCGTCGGCACCCTCGCGGACGAAAGACTCGGCCCCCGAAATCGTCAAGGTCGTGCCGTCTTCCGTTCGCCATCGACGATCCCGGCCCTCGCCCCCCGCAGGCTTGATGGAGGAGGCCACGGCGACCCGGGCGAACAGGTCGCCACGGCCGGAATCACTCGCCACCGTGAACTCACGAACCAGTCGTGCACCGCCCGCCGCCAAGCGGGGGTGGGGGCGTTCGCTGATTCGGGCGCCATCGACTTCAGAGTGGAAGACCGGCAGACCGTCTTGGTCCGTGCTTCGTCCGGCGAATCGCCAGGACCCGTTCCGGATGCCCGCGGCATCCCGACTGAAGGCTTCGGGCCACGGTGCGGCTCGATTTTCGAGCACCGCGATCGCGGGTCCCGCAGGGGGCTCGAGCATGCTCGATCCCGCGGGTGACTCCAGCTGGCCGGCTCGGCCGTGCCAGGTGCCTCGAGCATCCATGAAGTCACCTCGCCACATCCGGGCCAGTCGTCCGTGTTCCGCGTCGTAGGCGTAGTGAACGTTCTGAGGAAGGCCGACCGCGATGGTGCGAGGACTGACATCCTCCATGAAAGTACCGAAGACGATGGGCCGGTCGCTGGGAATCAAGGCGTATTCATCCGCATCAGGAATCACGCCTCGCGGAATCGGCATGGATTCGCCCAATGCGAGGTAGGCACGAATCGCATCGACCTGCTTGACCGGGTCACCTCCGAGAACGTCGGGGAGAATTCGCTCGGTTCCTCCGTTGCCCCAGAACGCGGTCATGCGAGTGCCGGGATTGGTCTTCTGCGGATCCAGAAGATGCTTGCGAAACCAGCCCGGCCGGAGACGCTCGTACATCGTGGCGAGATCGACCGCGGGGACGCCGAGGGCGGGATGCCCCGCCGCGGTGTGGCATTGAACGCAGGAAACGCCGTCGGTTCCGACCAGCCGATGACCGATCTCCGCGAGTTCGGGAGTGAAGGGCGGTTCCGCCGCATCGCGGTTGATGGCGTCGGTCGCCGCCAGATCAAGGGCGAGGTCACCCAGGGCTTCGGATCCGAAGACCGGCATGCGAGCCTGCATGTAGGGACGGACCTTCTTGCCGTCTTTGAAGATCTCTTGCAGCGCCGTCAGTCGCAGCTTGTTTCCGACGTCGTCCAGGGCGGGAGGGATCCGTCCTTCATCCCCCAGTTCCGCATCATCGTTGCTCACGAATCTCGCCATGGCCTCGGGGGTCGGGCCGCCGACGTCTTCACGGGCATGGCAGGCGATGCAATCGAGCCGGTGCATGGCATGGGCGACGGCAAGATCGGCCGGGAGGGGTTCCTCCAGCGACGCGACGTTACGAACGAGATCATCGAGGCCTGCTCTTTCCTCCTCGGTGAACCCGTAGTCGGGGGCACCGACCGGCACCACCTCGGCCAGGCAACCGCCGCCCGCGGACAGTGAACCGAGTGGGGGAAGGTTGGCGAGGTCTCGGGGCCGCGGCAGACTGGGAGCATGGCAGGCGGCGCAACCGGTCCGAGCGAAGCGTTCCATTCCGGCATCGGCCAGCGACTGGTCGAGTTCGAACGGTGCCCAGCCCGGATCCAGCACCGCGGCATCCGCGGAGAAGGCGGCGGCCGGAATCGGGTTGCGAGCCACCCCGGGGCCGCTCCAGGAAAGACTGAGTTCCTCACCACCACTTCGTTCGAACATCGAGATGGTGATGGGATGCCGTCCCGCCTCCAGATTCATCGCTCCGCGCTTCGCGCCGGAAGAATGGACGCCGCCGTGATCGATGACCAGTTGATCGCCGATCCGGAGGCCGGAACCATCGTCGCTGCTGAGGTAGAAATTCCAACGTCCGTTGGCGGGGATTTCGATCTCTCCGCTCAGGCGGAGGCCGAAGTCGTCCCGGCCAGCCCCCGGACCCACCCCGGGGACCGGGATTCGATCCTCGAGGTCCGGCCGACGCTTCTCATCCATCGGTCCGAGGCCGTCGAAGGTCTCGTTCCACATCTCGAGCCGCAGGCCGGGTCGGGCCGCCACGGTCGCGGTCGGGGTGGCGATGGATGTGGATGGTTGGGTCAGGAGAAAGGCGGCGAGGTCCGAGGCCTCGACGTCCGAGAGATTCATCGACGGCATTCGTCCACTGGGATGCACCGAGAGAGGATCGGTCAGAAAATCGGCGAGGGATTCACGGGTCCAAGCCGCGGCCAATCCCTGCATCCCGATTCCTTTTCCCGCGTCCGGGCCATGGCAGGCGACGCAGCCAATGGAGTTCCAGAGGTTTTCGCCCTTGGTGATTTCGGCGGTGGCGACTTCGATCATCGCATCTTGGGGGGTGAGTGGCCCGCCCTGGGAAGCGAGGAAGTGCACCAGTTCCAAGGTGGCGATGGCCCGTTCCTCTTCCGGGAGTCCGTGGAGCAGATCCGGCATTCGCAGGCCGATATCCGCACCGTGACCACTAATTCGGGTTCGAATGGCCGCGGGAGACAGTCGGCTGCCGATTCCCCGATCCCCAAGGATTTCGGGTGCGGTGGCGGGGCCGAGGCGAGCAAGCGTGACCTCATCCGCCGTGTGACACGCGGTGCAGTTGGACGCGGCGGCGAGACTTTCCGCCGGCAATGAACGCCAGGAAACACGAGCTCCCGACTCGTCGCCGGGGTTTGAAGCAGGATTGGAGTCTCCACAGCCGGCAAGGAGCAGGATGGAGCATGGGACGATGAGCCGAAACAACGTTCGGTGGGGGAGGCGGTTCTTCACGGTGTCGACCTCTCGGCGTGCCGGAGTACCGGGGGGATGGACGACCCCGCCGATCTACGGCCCTGATCCTACCGCCGACCGATGAGATGCTGTGGGGTCTCGGCGGCTTCGGCGGTGTCGAGGGTCCATGGGCCGGTTAAGATCTCGCCCATGTTCAAATCGCGGAAGACAAGATCGGGAGTCATCGCGGTCACGGCGATGCTGGTGACCGTGCCGGTTGGGTGCATGGTCGGGCCGGATCCCACGCCGCCAGATCTGGTGATGCCGGATTCGTGGCACACGGAGTTGTTGGGAGGGCTGGAGCCCGGCCGGTACGAGCCGGAGGCCTGGTGGCGGACGTTCGATGATCCGATGCTCGATGATCTCATCGCGCTGGCGGAATCCAGGAATCTGGATCTGCGGATCGCCTCGAGTCGGATCCGGCAAGCCCGGGCGGAATATGGGATTGCGGCTTCGGACCTCTTCCCGACCGTCGATACCAATGTCGATGCGAACTTCTCCGATGGCTCACGGACGTCCGGAGGCGACATCAAGTCACCCAGCCGGTACTACACCGGAACCCTCGATCTGGGTTGGGAGATCGATCTCTGGGGCCGGGTCCGTCGCTCGATGGAGGGGGCGGAGAGCGAAGTCCAGGTTCAGATCGAGAATCGTCGTGACGCGCTGGTCTCGATCCGGGCCGAAGTGGCCTTGAGCTACCTTGAGGCCCGGACCTATCAACTTCAGGGGCTCACCCTCGAGGAAGATGTTCGCTCGCGGAAGGAAACCCTCGAGATCATCGAAGCCGAAGCCGCCCGCGGGACCAAGATGGAATTGGAAGTGCTTCAGTTCCGGGCCGCGTACGAATCCGCGGCGGCCCAGCTTGCACCCCTCGAACAGAAGGTCGCCGCCGCGGTCAACCGGATCTCGGTGCTGATCGGCGAAGCCGCAGGCCCCCTCCGCGAAGCATTCCGTGCATCGATGGATCCAGTACGGCCGATTCCGCAGTCCTCGAACGCGATCGCGGTCGGAATTCCGGCTGACGCCATTCGACATCGCCCCGACGTCCGAGCCGCCGAACGAACCGTCATGGTCGCCGCGGCTGCGGTGGGCGTCGCGGAAGCGTCCCTGTATCCGGCGTTCCGCATCACGGGCACCGGTGGCTTCGCGAGCTCCAATCTGGATGATTGGTTCACCCGAAGCGCCCTCGGGGGCGTGCTCGGCTTTGAATTCAGCTGGCCGATCTTCACTGGAGGCCGGCTGCAAGATGTCGTGAAGGTCCGGAACGAGCAGTCTCAGCAGGCACTGCTGGCCTACGAGGCCACCGTCCTGCAAGCGGTGGCCGAGGTCGAAACCGCCCTGATCGCCTTCGCCTCGACGCTCGAAGAGCGTCGTCGCCTTCGCGACACGGTGAACAGTTACGACGCGGCGATGGTTCTGGCTCGAGATCGTTTCGAGGCCGGAGTCGATGATCTTCAGGCGTTGCTGGAAGTTGAACGAGAAGGACTGGCGGCGGAGCAGCAGCTCGCCCTGGCGGAAGGCCAGGTCGCCGCCAACGTCGTGGGACTCTACAAGGCGCTCGGTGGTGCCTGGAACATCGAGGAAAAGGCGATTCGCGCCTCGAAGGAAGACTCGCCGAATACGGCGCAGGAGACGCAGGGATGACCCGGACCATGCTCGACGCGACTGCCCCCCGATATTTCGGAACGGTCGCCTTCTTCTCGTTGGTCGCCGCCGTCTCGGCCCTGCCCCTCGTGGGTTGTGGCGGGAGCAAGCCCGCGGCGAAACCGACTCCTCCGGCACTTCCGGTCACCGTGGTCGCGGCGGAAACCCAGGACATCCCGAATCTTCGGCGGTATCCCGGAACCACGCAGGCGGTGATGCAGGTCGATCTGGTCGCGCGGGTCGAGGGTTTCCTCGAGGAACGACTCTTCGAAGAAGGCTCGATGGTGTCCGAGGATGAAGTCCTCTTCGTCATCGAGCAGCCTCCTTACGAAGCGGACCTGCTCCAGACCGATGGTGCCGTCCTCGAAGCGGAAGCGAACGTTCGCCTCGCCCGGGCCGATTACGAACGCAACGCTCCGCTGGTGGAGAGTGGCGCCATCTCCAGTCAGGATTTCGACGGGTACGCCGCCAATCTCGCGACCGCCAGGGGCCGGCTCGAATCGGCCCGTGCGGCACGGATCGAGGCGGAGATCCGCCTGGGCTACACCGAAGTCCGCGCCCCCTTCGCCGGGCGGATCGGGGAACGTCTGGTCGACGTCGGGAATGTGGTCGGTGGCGTGGGTGATCCCTCGACCCTGGCCACGATCGTTCAGCTCGACCCGATGAGGGTGGTGTTCGAACCCTCGGGCGAAGAGGCCCCCGAATTCCTCGAGCTCTGGCCCTCGACCACGGTGAAGGTCTCGATCTCGATTCCGGGACAGACCGATGGCACGCCACTCAAGGGCGAATTGGATCTGGTCGACAACACCGCGAATTCCTCCACCTCGACGTTCCTGGCTCGAGCTCGATTCGCGAACCCCGATGGCCGGGTGCTTCCCGGGCTCGTCACCGAGTTGATCGTCGATCTCGGTGAATTGAAGAACCAGGTGGTGGTGCCCGAAGCATCGATCTACCAGGACCCCCAGCACTCCTTCGTGTGGGTGGTCGAGGATGACAAACTTCTTCGGCAGGATGTCACGACCGGTGCCCAGTGGAAGGGCATGCGGGTGGTCGGAGGCGTCAAGACCGGAACCAAGGTGGTGGTGAGCGGCAACCCGCTCGCCCTGCGGACCGGCGGAACCGTGAAGGCCACGACCCAGACCATGAAGACGTTCCTGCAGGACGCCGCCACCGCGGCGAAGCAGGCGAACGCTCCGACTCCGGCGGGGAAACCTTCCGCCACCAAGGCGGGTGGGACGCACCCGGCGCAATCTCCTGCCGCCAAGGCCAGTGGTCACGACCCGGCTTCGGCGAAACGTCATTCGGGAGGTGATTCTTGATCATCTCCACACCCCGCACGGAGGGCCTGTCGGCGTGAGCCGTTTCTTCATCTCAAGGCCGATCTTCGCGAGCGCGCTCGCCATCCTCATGCTGGTGGTGGGTGGGCTGTCGATGTTCAGCCTCCCCATCGCGCTGTTTCCCGCGATCGTGCCGCCGACCGTTCAGGTCACCGCGGGCTACCCCGGTTCCAGCGCGGAGGTTGTGAGTCGGGTCATCACGACGCCGCTCGAGCAGCAGATCAACGGGGTCGAGGGCATGATCTACATGTCCAGCAACTCGACCGCCAACGGTTCTGCCGCCATCACCGTCACCTTCGACGTCGGGTACGACATCGACATCGGTGCGGTGGATATCCAGAACATGGTCCAGACCGCCCTGGGGCAGCTCCCCGAGGTGACCCAGCGATCCGGGGTCTCGATCAAGAAGGCCCAGACCGACATCACGCTCTTCGTCACGTTGAGTGGCGAGGACGCGGGATACGACGGCGCTTTTCTCGGCAACTGGGCCGAGATCAACATGGTGAACGACCTCGCCCGAATTCCGGGCGTCGGTCAGGTCACCAACTTCGGTCTCCAGGACTACTCGATCCGAATCTGGCTCAACCCCGACCGGATGTCGGAGCTCGAGATCACGCCCAACGACGTGGTCAACGCGATCCAGGACCAGAACGTCGACATCGCGGCGGGCATGATCGGCGCCCCTCCGGTCCCCGAAGCCGTTCCCTACACCTACCAGCTCAAGACGCTCGGCCAGCTCCGCAGCGCCGAAGAGTTCGAAGAGATCGTGGTGAAGGTCGACGACGATGGATCCATGGTCCAAATCAAGGACATCGGCCGGGCGGAACTCGGCGCGAGCAACTACACCTCCACCGCCACTTATCAGAATCGCCCGGCGGCTCTGCTCGGCATCTTCCAACGTCCGGATTCCAATGCCATGGAAGTGGCCAACGGTGTCCGGGCGTATCTGG
>NYSW01000120.1 GCA_002683195.1 Phycisphaerae bacterium | reverse complement strand
GTGGTGGCGAGGACTTCCGATCCCGGGAGCGTTTCGTCCGTCACGAGCACCACGAACACGATGCTCGCGAGTCCCCTTGGTCCGAACCATCCCATGAAGAGCCGCGTCTCCCAGCGAAGTCCGAGGCCGATGGCGGCGATGAAGACCGGGAGGATCCGGATGACGGTCAGGCTCGACAGGGCGTAGGCGAAGACCCGCCAGTCGAGATGCTGCCAGGTGAGTCCCACCGCGACCGCGCCGAACATGAACCAGGTCACCAGCGCCATCGAATCACCGACGCCTTCCGCGGCATCGAGGAAACGTCCCTTGTTCCGCTTCTCGGTGGTACCGAAGATCATGCCCGCGACGAAGCAGGCGATGAAGCCGCTCCCTTCCAGCCACTGGGCCGTGGCGAAGCAGGCGAGGGCGAGCGCGATCACGGGAATCTGCATCCATGAACCGGCCACCCATCCCCGTTCGGAACAGTGCCGGATCAGCCGGCCACCGACGAGTCCCGCCACGCCACCGACGAGGACGCCGATTCCGATCGCCTGCAACGTCAGCTTCGCCATCAATCCGGCGGCGTGACCCGACTCCGTGTCCCCGACGGCCAGGGCGAGGAAGAAGAGCAAGACCGGCACGCAGATGCCGTCGTTCAGGCCGCTCTCGACGTTGAGACTCTCTCGGACGGACTCCGGGACCGCGGGGTTGGTGACCACCGCCTTGCCCAGGGCGGCATCGGTCGGCGCCAGCATGGTGGCCAGAAGCGCGACCTCGAACAGGCCGAGTTCGTCGAAGAGGAGCCACCCCGTCGCGAATCCCAGCACGATGGTGAGGGGAAGGCCGATGAACAGGAGCCGGATCGGAATGGTCTCGATCCGGCGCAAGGTGGCGAGGTTCGTGTTGGCGGAGTCGGTGAACAGGACGAGGGCGAGCGTGAGCTCGGCGAGGATCTTCAGGCCCTCGCCCCCGATCTGGACATCCACCCAGCCGAGCGCCTGCCCACCGAAGAGGAAACCAGCCAGCACGTACACCAGGGCGCCGTTGAAACGCGTCTTCCCGAGACGTGACGCGATGATCGAATAGAGGAAGGCGAAGGCCGCGACGATGGCGAGGTCGGAGTAGTCGATCGTTCATCTCCGTGGTGAGAGGCCTCGGTGACTGGCCTGGCGGCGATCCGGGCAACGCGTGGACCAGGCGGTCGTCGGTGTCAACCTACCGCAATCGGCGATCGGAGACGAGGCTTCGGCGTCGGAAGCCGGGGCGGTTCATCAAGCGGATTCGACCATGTCCCGCTCCAAGGGGGCCGAATTCGTGGCGTGGGTCGCGGTCGTCTAGGCTGGACGCCTGCCGTGGATCCCCCGACGATCCGAAGCGACCTCCGGAGCCGACTGATGGATGACGCCGATCGATCGAATGGTCCCGCCTGGGTTCGGGAACTTCGTTCGTACCTCCCGTACGCATCAATGATGGCGATCTTGTGGGGTGTAGGCACCGCCTTCAGGCCCGGGCCGATTCCGTTTCTGTCAGGCCCGCTGCCCCTCGTGGTCGGATTGGTGCTCGCCATCGCCTTCTTCGTCGTGGTCGTGTCGCAATTCAGGACGCGGCCTTGGATTCAAACGGCCCAGTCGGCCTTCGTCGCGGTGCTTCTGGTGGTGGCCGCCGGCGTCGTGATGTTCATCACGAACATGGTGAGACCGTTGGCGGAGGCGGCATTGGCTGCAAGCGGGCCTTCGCTCTCGTCGGTCCTCCGGAATCAGGCGGAGGACGCCCGGCTTCCGGCGAATGCCTTTTTCGAGACGGGGGTGGAGTCCGGGAGCCTGCCCGGCACGGACTGGTCCAACCCCGCGGGCGGGCAGGTCGCCGTCGCGGTGAGCTGGGTCCGGAATGCCGAAGGCGTCCTGGTCACGGCATCGCCGAAGGGGGCGGTACCGCGATTGCAGGATGGCACGCCGAAGCATCAGTTGTTCCTCGGTGCCGACGTGCTCGCGTTTCCACTCGACCACTTCACGGTCGAGACCGGACGGCCGCCCACCACCGCCTTCGACGAATGGTTGCCCATGTTCAATCGGATGGTCGACAGGAGCGCCTCGCCGATCATCGGCTTCGCCGCAGGAAACGGCGGCCGACTGCCGAGCGTCGAGCAGGCGGACGCGCTTCTCGCGAAGGTGAACAAGCGTCTCGGTTTCTACAGCAGGCGTGTCGGCAAGATCGAATTCGTGGTCGAGCGTCATGTCTACGAGCAGAAAGACGACGGGATCTTCGAGATCCGATACGAATGGTCGTGTGACCACGAGGATCCCGGCGTCCCATCCTCCGGCGGCGACGGGCCGGTTACGGGCGTGGTCACGATCGACTTCACCGCCTCCGGCCTGACGATCATGGACCGGAAGTACGGAGAAATCCGACATCCACTCGCCGAGGTCCTGGAGGCATTCAGCGCGAAGGGTCTGCCAGCCGCCAACGCCCGGTCATCAAGCACCGACGCTGGAGGATGACTCCGGCCGGGGACATGAAGATGTGGGGGTCGGAGATCGATCCATTTGCGGAGTCGCAGGCTCAGCCGGTCGCCCCCTCGGGATGTGCGATCTCCCAGGACGGCAGGGGGTCTTCGAATTCGAGCCAGTTTTCGGGCCCGGCTTGCATCTCCTCGTCCGTGACCAACGCGGCATCCAGCATCGCTTCGATGCCCTGCCGGTCCATCGCCACGCCGATGAACACGATCTCCTGTCGGCAGTCCCCGACTTCGGCGTCCCAGTTGCCGTCGACCCAGTCGCGCGTCGTCGGATCATCGGGCCAGTGCGCCCGATCGACGGCGGCGAACCAGAGGCCGCCGGAATCGATCTGCAGGGATGCACCGGCTTGCGCCCAGATGCCGCAGTGGCGAGGCCGACTCGCGATCCAGAGGTAGCCCTTGGACCGGACGACGCCTTCCATGCCGGTGCTGATCGCCGCGACCAGACGTTGTGGGTGGAACGGTCTGCGTCGCCGATAGACGAAACTGCCGATCCCGTACTCCTCGGTCTCGGGGGTGTGGTTGCCTTCGAGTTCCCTGGCCCACCCCGGCATCTGGCTTGCGGCCCCCTCGTCGTACAGGCCGGTACCGACGACCGCGGCGAGATCGACCCGTCCGCGCGAGACCCGCAGCGTGCGGGCATCGGGATTCAGGTGGTGGAGGATGCCTTCGAGTCGTTCGGCCTCCGTCTCCGGGACGAGGTCGCACTTGTTGATGACGATCACGTTGGCGAATTCGATCTGGTCCGTCAGGAGATCGACGATCGTCCGTTCGTCTTCGTCGCTCACGCCGAGCCGGCGGTCGTTCAGGTTCTGCTTGCTGTCGAAGTCGTGGAGGAAGTTCGCGGCGTCCACCACGGTCACCATCGTGTCGATCGCGGCGACGTCGTTCAGGCTTCGTCCGTCTTCGCCCCGGAAGGAAAAGGTCGCGGCGACCGGCATGGGTTCGCCGATGCCGGTCGATTCGATCAGTAGATGGTCGAATCGGCCCT
Source organism: Phycisphaerae bacterium (assembly GCA_002683195.1). The sequence goes on along the minus strand of NYSW01000120.1, from coordinate 5,549 downwards.
CGGCCGCCAGCCGGTCGACCTCGATCATGAGATCCTCGCGAAGGGTGCAGCAGATGCATCCGTTGGTCATCTCGATCATTCGTTCGTCGGTCCGCGAGAGCTCGGCTCCACCGTCACGCACCAGCGAGGCGTCGATGTTCACTTCGGACATGTCGTTGACGATGACCGCGACCCGGAGCCCTTCCCGATTGTTCAGGACGTGATTGAGCAGCGTCGTCTTGCCGGCGCCGAGGAATCCGGAAAGCACGGTGACGGGGAGATGGCGTTTCGATTCGGGTGACATTCGAGCGTGTTCCGTGATGGTGATCGTGGCGTTGGGCGACGGACGGGCCGACTCCGGCTGGTGGCTGTGCGTGGCTTCGCATGCAAAGCGAAGCACTCGTGCCGGCCGCTAATGGCAATCAGATGCCAACAGTAGCCATAGTTGGATTGGTGTCAAGCCCTGCTCGCGCGGGCGTCTGATCGGGCCATGCGGCACGGGGGCGCCATTCGCCTCGCGCTTCGCCCGAGGTGACGGTCGAGGGGTTGTTCATTCGAGCGGAGGCGCGATGGCGGTATTGGTGTGACCGGTCGATTTCAAGGGTCTGCGTACTTGGAGTCGTGAGGCGTACCTTCCACGGGTGTCCGGGGGCGTGTCCTTCTATTTCTCAAAATTCCTGGAGCTCCGAATCATGAAAGCCGTCATCGCCGCCGCGTTCCTCGCCCTTCCGCTCGCCGCCCTCAACGCCGTGCCGGTCGCCGGCGAAGAGCAGGCCGCAGACCCGCCTGAGAATCCGATCTTCGGTCCCCTGTATCCCGAGGGGTCGAAGGAGACGATGCGCCACTTCGATGCCGGCATCAATCAGGAGCTGTACGGCGCAGACGGTGTTCTCGGTGCCAAGAACGCCCGGCTCATGGCGATCGCCACCTCCGCCGCGATCAAATGCGAATACTGCGTGATGGCCCAGAACCGTCTCGCCCGGGCGGCGGGTGCGACGGAAGAGGAGATCCGGACCGCACTCCTGCTGGCGGCCGACCTCCAGTTCCGCAGCACCATGCTCTATGGCCACGAGTACTCGGAGGAGCTCCTCGAGGCGCAGATCAAGCAGATGACCGGCGGCTGAGGCCAAGGACCGAATCTGCGAATCGATCAATGAACACCGCCCTCGGCATCGGCCGAGGGCGATTTATGTCCGAGGTGGCGAATCGTTCTGACGCACGGATTCCAACGGGAAGATGCGGCCGCGGCGATGCCGGGCGTCACGCGAGTCGGTTCGGCCCCTCGGTTGGTTCGGAAGACGGGGAATCCAGCCTCCCCGGACGTATCCCGAGGTCCTGGGGTTTCAGCGACGGAGCGTGCGCAGTGGGCGATCTCTGAAGTACGGGTGATTTGGTAGTTTCATGGTCATTCGCTCCAGAGGAGATTGATCGACGATGGAACCGGGCAGCAGAATCAAGGGATATGTGATCATCGGCGAGGCCGGTCGGGGCGGCATGGGCGTGGTCTACCACGCCCGGGACGAGGCGCTCGATCGCGATGTCGCGATCAAGGTGCTGCCGGAGCTTTTTGCGGTCAATCCCGACCGAATGGCGAGGTTCCAGCGCGAAGCGAAACTGCTCGCGGTCCTCGATCACCCGAACATCGCCTCGATCTACGAACTCGTCGAGATGGACGATCAGGCGTTCGTGGTGATGCAGTACGTACAGGGGGAGACCCTCGCCGATCTGACGAGTCGTGGGCCGATGCCGGTCGAGGAGGTCGCCCGGATCGGAATGGAGATCGCGGGGGCGATGGCATACGCGCACGGCAAGGGGGTCATCCATCGGGATCTCAAGCCTGCGAACGTGAAGCTTGATGCGGAAGGCCATGTGAAGGTGCTCGACTTCGGGCTTGCCAAGGCGGTGCTGGACGAGACCCCGGTGGAGCCCGAGGCCGGTTCCAACGCCGGCTCCCGAACGGCGGAGAGCACCATGCCCCCATCTGCGCCCGCCCCCACGCCACCTCCTGAATCCAACCGAGACGTCACCGCGACGGATCTCGGCGACGTCTGGGGCAGCCGTGGCTCGCAAGGCTCGAAGGGCTCCACGATGCCGAGTGCGGGTGTGACTTCTCCGGGCCTCATGATGGGGACCATCGGGTACGCGTCTCCCGAACAGATCAGAGGACGTCCCGTCGATCGACGCACCGACATCTTCTCGTTCGGTTCACTCCTCTTCGAGATGCTCGCCGGCGGGCCGCCCTTTCCCGCGGAGACCGTCGCCGACGGCGTCGGGATGACCCTGCACAAGGAACCGGACTGGGCGTCGCTTCCGGCGCACATCCATCCCCGGTTGCGGCTGCTGCTCCGTCGCTGTCTCGCGAAGGACCGTGATTCGAGGCTCTGCGATCTTGGAGATGCCCGATTGGAACTCGCCGAGCTTCCGACCGGTCCGGAGGACGGCGCGCCGGTCGCGGCGCAACGCGGGCGTGGCCGGCTGATCGCGACCGCTGCGGCGTTCCTCCTCGTGATCGCGGCGTTCGTGACGGGGACCCGACTGGGGACTTCGCCCGTTGAAACGCCGTCCGAGCCCGAGACGCCCCGGCGGCTCGAATTGATGGTGAACGAGGGCATGTCGCCTTCCAACCTCAAGGTCTCCCGGGACGGCTCGCGTGTCTTCAGCGCGATGGACATCTACGTCGGTAGTGAATTCGCCTGGGATCCCCAGAACATGAAGACCCGCCGGAAGCTCTGCGTCCGCGATCGTGGGTCGGATCGATTCGAGGTGCTTGCCGACCTGAGCGGCCGTTCGGGCTTCGCGATCTCGCCGGACGGTGGCAAATACGTGATCATCGACGGGTCGAAACTGCAGCGGGGCAAGGTCGATTCAGGGGTCGAGCCCGTTCCGCTCGGTTCCGTTCCGGGTGTCATCCAGGGCAACACCGCCGCAGCGATCTCCCCCGCGGTCCAGGGCGTGGTGTGGTTCGATGCGGATCGTCTGTTGGTCGCGAGGCAGGACGAGGACGGCAATGCGGTACTGAGCTTCCTCGACGCGGGGACCGGCGACGTCTTCGAGTCCGTGCCCATCGGGTCGATGGAATCCGGAAGTCGATTCGCCGGGCTGATCGATCGTTTCGATGAGGATCGCGTGCTCGCGGCCATCGTCATCGAGGAGGATGGCGACGTGGTGTTCGGGCTCGCGGCCATCTCGACCACCACCGGAAAAGTCGATTTCCTGGTCAGGGACGCGGGGGACGGTCGCTTGATCGATGGCACGCTTCTGTACACCCGGGAGGATGCGTTGCATCGTGCCCGGCTTGCCGCGGACGGATCCCGGCTTCTTGATGCGGGGGAACCGGTGCTCGACGGCTTGCGGGCCCAGTTCAACGCCCATGCCGAATTCGAACTGACCGATGAGGGAACGCTTCACGTGTTGCCTGGCGGTTCCCTTGGGCAGCAGCGGCGCATCTTCAGCAACACCACCGATCGGAATCGCCCCAGTGCCTTCGAATCGGCGGCGTACGGCGAATTCCTCAGCGTCTCCGGCGACGGTTCCCGTCTCTGCATTTCCCGTCGACTGCCCGACGGAAGAATGGAGCTCTGGGGCGGTACGTTCGATCCACCCCGGTTGACCAGGATCCTGGCCGCACCTCCGGAGGGCGGCATCTCCTACTTCTTCCTGAGTCATGACGGTGAGCAGCTCCTCGTTTCCCGCCGGATTCCCACTCCGAATGGTCCGGACACCGTGCTGGAGATCGCTCCGTTCCGTGGCAACTCCACGCCGACGAGGATCTGGTCGTTCCGCGAGAACGGTTCGATCTTCGCGACATCGTTCCATCCGGACGGCACGCGACTGGTCGGGCACCGGAGCGTTTCCGACGAACGCACGGGGGCCAACCGGATGCAGCTGGTCCACATCGATCTGCGTACCGGGGAGATCGAAGTCGCTCATGCCCCGGAGGAAGGCGCCGTGCTCGGGATGTGGTCCCCGGATGGGGGTCTGCTGTCGTTCCAGCGGTTCATGACTGCGTTCGGCAGCACCCAGCCGAAGGGGTTCGTCTTCGACCCGAGCACCGGCGAAACGCTGGCGATCGGCTCGGAGCCGATGTATGAGAAGCAGTGGATCACCGGTGACGACGGCTCGCTCGGAATCGTCTACTGGGAGGATCTCGACTCCGCGCGTTACATCCCGATCAAACGCGATGCCGATGGTGCCCTGGTGGCCGGCACCGAACGTCCCTGGTCACTGGTGCATCCGGAAGGCACGATCTTCCTCTCGATGGACACTGGGGGTGGTACGCACACCATCGTGATCGGCGACAACGACGCCGCAGCCGGCCATGTCGAGCTGGTGGAACACTGGTGGCAGGAATCGGATTCCGGGGTCGAGTGATTCGACGGGTGGGCATCCGTCGGGGTTTCACTGCGCCGTTGGTCGAACCATTCGTTCACGATTGACCAGGATCGGTATCCTCGTCGGCACCTCGATCACCGCCTTGGGATCGGCGCCGTCACGAATCGCCGCGCCGACCTCTTCTGGAGACGCGTCCGGGTTCTGGCAGAGGTCAAGGAGTCTTCTGGTCGCGTCGGTGATCGCGGAGGCAGGATCATCGCTCGTCCCGCCTTGCGATTGAGCAAGGACGGACGTGGACGTCGTACAGGCCAGAAAGATGGCAACGATGTTTCGCACGAGGCGCATGGGCTTGATCTTGCAATGAAGCTTCCGGCAAAGTCGCTGTAAAGCGACTCCCTATCAACGTTTTTCAGTTTATCAGTGCGTCACTCATCAGCGAAGAAACCCCGTCACATATTCGTGACAGGGGTTTCTTCGTTTGAAAGCGGGTGAGGCGATTCGAACGCCCGACATATACGTTGGCAACAAGTCTTCATCCAATCTCGATCGCATTCTTCGCGTCTCCAGAGGAATTCAGGTTATGCAAGTGTTGCGTCTTTCAGGCGTAGATGCGTAGTGGCAACGCGTTCGACGCCGAGCAACGGCGACGTCGGGTCCGCTCATCTCGTCGGGTCATCGCGTCGGTCCGCTCGATCGGCTCGTTCGGCCTGGACGCGTGCTCGATTCAATCGTCGGAGGTCAGGCGGATTCGTCAATTGGCTTCGACCAAGTGTGGCTTGGGCCGACCCGGTTCACGGGGTGGTCGCGGTTGGTTGCGTCAATCTCGATTGGTCCAAAGAACGAAGAGAAGACGTTCGTGTCGCCACTGGGGACCACTCGAACCAATTCCCGAACCGTTTGGCGGAATACGGATCGGATGTTGCAACGGCCGTTGGTAGGCTTGCGTAGTCTTGGCCGCACGAACTCGTCGGACAGGAGGACGCGACATGCGACGGTTGAAAATGGAACTTCTTGCAGGATTTCTTGAGCGATCGGCTCGCCGATCGTGTTACGCGGTGATTCCCAGCGTCGCCGTCGCGATGACGTCGGCGGTCCCGTCCGCGCGAGCGGACGTGATCGAGGTCCCCGGCGACCAGCCCACCATTCAGGCCGCCATCGACATCGCCGCCGACGGCGACGTCATCGAGATCGCCGCCGGGGTGTATTCCCCCGCGAGCACGATCGACACGCTGGGCAAG
>NYSW01000101.1 GCA_002683195.1 Phycisphaerae bacterium | reverse complement strand
TCGGAAGACCGTCGCCGCGTCGGCGAGTCGCCCGCACTCCGCCAGGGCATTGCCCATGACGATGCGGATCCGCACGTTGGCCGGTTCGATGAGGAGCGCAGCCTCGCAGGCCGCGACCGCCTCCTCGAATCGCCCGAGATCGCGCAGGGCATCGGCCCGGGCCGCGTGCAACAGCGAATCCTCGCGACCAACGGATCCCACGACGTCGAGGCGACGGAGCGCATCCTCCGCACGCCCGTCACGCAGGTCGAGCACCGCGAGATTCATGATCACGACCGGATTTCCCGGCTGGAGGTCCCCCGCGGCGCGGAGATCGCGTGCCGCGTCCACGTATCGGTCCTCGCGCAGGGCGACCGAGGCTCGGTTCACCAGCCCCCGAACATGATCGGGCCTCCGGGCGACGACCTCGTCCCAGAGCCGACGGGGATCCGCGTAGTCGGCGTTCCGCGCCCGGACCGCCGCGGCCTCGGCGGCGAGCACGGCGATGAACAGGATCGCGAGGACGATTCCCGCGGGCCGGGTCGCCCCGGCAGGGAGCCGGCCGACCACCTGCCGGGCGAGTACGACAACCCCGATGATCACCGGCAGCAGCGAGAGATGAAGGCGTTGATCCGCCACGGGATCGGCCAGCGGCACGATGCTGGACGTCGGAATCATCACCAACATCGTGATCGCGGGAAGGCACCACCACCAGCGGTTCCGCACGAACCCGCCGATCGCGAGCCCGATCAAGGACAGGACGATCACGACCCCCACCGGCCGGGTCCAGCCGGGGCGAAGAACGTCGACACCGTGATCGATGCTCATCGCCGATGGGTCGACGCAGATCTTCGCGTAGATCGCCGCCGCGGAGATCTGCGAGGCCGCGTATTGCAATGGAGTCGACCCCGCCTGCGTGAAGCCGACTCCGGCGACCCCTTCACTCCGCCAGAGCGAGGAGACCGCTCCGGTCGCGATCAACACACCCAGGCAGCACCATGCTGCGAGGTGCATCAGGCCGCGACGCCGCAGCGTCTCTCGGAGACTCCCGGTGAGCACCGACCAGTCCACCACCAGCAGCATCGCCGGCAGTATCACCGCCGAGGGCTTGGCACCGAGTGCCATCACCACCGAGGCGATCACGATCACACCGGTCGCAATTCGGTGGGATCGATCGCCTCGAAGAAGCGCATACACCGCGAGGAGAGAGAAAAAGCCCGCGAGCGACTCCGCACGTTGGATCACGTAGGTGGCGGTGGAGGTCTGGACGGGGTGCAGCGCCCAGAGAAGCGACACGGCCGCGGCGACGAGCAGTCGGCTCCGTCTCGAACCCGCGGCGATGCCACGATGCGCGAGCCGGCGAGCTCCCTCGAAGACCACGAGGCAGACGAGCACGGCGGCCGCGGCGTGAAGGCTCAAGTTGAATACGTGATACCCGAACGGATCCAGCCCCCCCGCTCGGTGATTCAACGCGAGGGAGAGTCGCACCACCGGTCGCTGGCCGTCGGAGAGCCACGACGGGGGCCACAACGTCGTCAACCGACTCTCAGCCTCGACGATCCCCGGAAAGTCGTCGTAGACGAAGTCCCCCTGCAGGGCACCGTGAAACACGACCAGCACGATCACGCCCACCAGTCCCGCGATCCACCACCCACCAGGGCCGAATCGGGCCACTGGAACGCCGTCCGTCGTGGGATTCGGATTCGGGCTCGTCGATGCCCTTTGCAGGGATTGAGAGCGCGATACTGGGGCGTGATTGGGAGATCGACGGTACATGAATCTCGTTTCAGGTTACGTTGATCTGATGCGAATGCCAGCCAACGAGAAATTTCCAGACGCAAACAACGGCCTTGAACCGGCCATCGCGGATGAAACCTGGGTCGTTATTCCGGTCTTCAACGAAGCCGAGGCGATCCGGGAGGTCATCGGCTCGATCACCCCCTGCTTCAAGAATGTCGTGGCCGTCGACGACGGGTCGTCGGATCGAACCTGGGATGTCCTGCAGGACTGCGCCCCGCATGCCCTGCGTCACTTCCTGAATCGCGGTCAGGGGGCCGCCCTCCAGACCGGTACGGACTACGCCCTCGCGCAGGGGGCTCGAAGAATCGCCCATTTCGACGCCGACGGCCAGCATCGGCTCGAAGATCTCCAGAAGATGGTCGCCGGTGTCGCCAGGGACGAGTGCGACATCGCGCTGGGCAACCGCTTCGCCGGCGACATCTCCGAGATCCCGGCCACTCGACGGATCCTGCTGCGGTCCGCGGTTCTCTTCCATCGCGTCGTGAGCGGGGTGCGCCTGAACGACGTGCACAACGGCCTGAGAGTGCTCTCACGGGAAGCGGCGACGTCGATCGAGATCACCGCCGATCGCATGGCCCATGCCAGCGAGATCATCGATCTCATCGCCCGAAGCGGCGCCCGGGTGCGGGAATACCCGGTCACCATCCGATATAGCGACTACGCTCGCAACAAAGGCCAGCGCTGGACCGGGAGCTTCCGAATCCTCCTCCACTACCTCATTGGCAGGTTCGCCGGATGACCACTTTCCAAATCATCCTGATCTCCATCCTCGGATGCCTCGGCCTCTTCAGCCTGATCGGCGGGTTCCGGCGATCGATCGGTCGTCCGGCCGCGGTGATCATCCTGATCATCTCGGTCGCGGGAATCCTCGCGGCCCTCGATCCGAACCAGACCACCAGGATCGCCCAGTCGATCGGTATCAGCCGCGGGACTGATCTGATCGTCTACCTCGTCGCGCTCGTGGTGTTCCAGGGATTCGTGGTGTTCTACCTGCGACTTCGCAAGGTACGACGCGAGCTCACGCTTCTGGTTCGTCATCTCGCCATCCTCGAGGCGTCGTCCGGAGATGGCCGAGGCCGGATCCGAAATAATCCGCCGGAAGCCGAGGCCACCGATCCGTGAAACGACCGTTGATTCATCTCGGGTTGCATCGAACCGGCTCCACCTGGTTCCAGCAGCATGTGCTTGACGGACGTGACGGCCGCCCCTTCAACACGCTCCCGGATCGGGCGGAATCAGCCGCCCGCATCGTGCTTCCGCGGGAACTCGACTTCGACGCCGACTCGACCCGCCGGTGGATTCAAGAGCGGATCGCCGAGGTCGAGCATCAAGGTTCGTCCGTGATCATCTCGAATGAACGCTTCAGCGGGAACCCCGCATCGGGGTGGAGCGACGCCGAACGAAATGTACGACGACTTGCGAGCCTCGTACCCGAGGCCCGGATCCTGCTCGTCGTCCGCGAACAGCATGCCCTGGTGCGGTCGATCTGGCTCCAACAGGTCCGAATCGGAGGAATCAGCGGGATCGAGGATTTCCTCCGACCACTGGATTCGGGCGACCACCGACTTCCAGCCTTCGATCCCGAGTTCCTCGGGTTCGACCGCTTCGTGAACCTGCTTGACCGGGTCTTCGGGGCGGAAAACGTACTGGTACTGCCGTTCGAGGGCCTTCGCGACGACCCCGCACGACACCTGGCGCGGATCGAGGAATTCTCGAAGATTCCGCTTCCGCCGCCGCCCGACACGGGACCGATCTTTTCAGCACCGCCCCTGTTGGAAGCGGCGGTCTTGAGACGCGTCAACCTGCTTGCGGTCCGGAGTTCCCTGCATCGAGCTCCACCCTTCCCAAGCCTCGCCGGCCCCGGACGACGCATCGCCAGAGCCATCGGTCGAATCGCCACCGAGTCCGGCGAGACCCGCCGGCGGTCCCACGCCGATCGAATCATCAAGAAACGCCTCTCGGACCTCGATCTTCCAGGCTCCAATCGCCGGCTGTCATCGAGAATCGGGCTCGATCTGTCCGCGTTCGGGTGGCCCACCTGACCGTCCTCTTCGGATCCGCGTCTCAGCCGGAAGAAGGTTGCTCGCACTCGAAGGCCAAGACACTGCAGATGGGTGGGTACTCCGCCTCGAGACGGAACCAGCGGAAGTCCTCACGCCGGCAGTCCGCCGCCTTCATGGCGATCTCGAGTCGCTCCCCGATGCCACCCTTCGAATCCAGCGCGGGGACCTCGTTCATCTCGACCTCGCGGTGACGAATCCCGATCGGAAGCCGAACCCGCCGGACGTTGTGGATGACGCTGGCCGAATCATTCAGCTCACTGGCGAGATAGGCGTCGGGCTCGACGCTGGGCTCGGCCAGCGATTGGTGGACCAGCACGTCGAAGATCGCGATCGAAGCGGGGACGCGGAAGCGCATCAACTGGAAGATGCCGTGGGAGTCACCCTGAACCCGGATCGGCTGCGCGGCTCGGAGCACCTCTCCCGCCACCACCGTGAAGCTCGAGGAATCCGCTTCGTCGAGTGGCGGCGCCTCGAAGAGCATTCCTTCCTCGCGCGTCTGGATGCCGAAGGACGGAATCGGACCGTCGCAAAGCGATTGGACGATCGGAAAATCGCCCGCTCGAACGTCTTGATCCAAGGGCCCGAGGAGGCTGCTCCGGTTCTCCACTCCTCGATCATCGATGACCTGGAGACGCGGAAGAACGAGCGGCACCCCGCCACGAATTCGACGAGTTCCAGCCAGCGTCCGGATGGTCACGCAATCGAGGAGATCTTTGAATTGACCGGGGTGAAGCACGTCCATCCGATGAACGAGATCGGCCTTCAAGCCCCAGACGGAGCGGGATCCCTCGAAGAACTTCTTTCGGTCCGCCACGGCGGGAATCCGGTCCTCGGTCTCGAGAATCGCCTCGACCATGGCAAGGAAGACCCTTCGGCTCCCGCAGCGTCGTGCAATGACCTTCTCGACGGCCGCAAACGACTCCGACACTCGATGCACATCGGCGGGATCGGCGCCCTGATCGGCCGCCGCGGCGAGGAAGATCCCCATTCCTGCGACCCCGGGCAGATGCCTCGCGGAGTCGAACGACCGCGCCCCCTCGACGAGATGAGCGATCTTCCAAGCAAGCTTCATGTCGATTCGAAGACCTCGGGAGATGTCGATCGGCCGGGTTCCGACAAGCTGGTCGCATCCTTCGACCACCCCCGAGAGCGCACTTTTCAAATCGACCAACGCCTTCGCGGCCTCTTCCGAAAATTCAATCTCGGAGTCCAGATCTGGTCCGTTTTCAAGCATGTCATGAGAATACCCGGACTGCAACATGGCCAAAATTTCGCTTGAATCCGCACTTGCGATCCGGAATAAAACTTTTCTGGAAATCGGCGACGCGGCGGCTACACTCGGGTCGTTCCAGTCACCACTGCAAATCCATTCCCGTTCCGGACATCGATGGTCATGAGTCTCAACTCCCCGCGAAATCATTCCCGGCTCGCTGCGGCGGCATCGATCCTGATGACCTCAGCCGCCCTGGCGTCGGGCGGTCCCGAGATCATCGCGGGCCCGGTGGAGATCATCAACAGCACTCACAAGTACTACCTGCTCTCGCCATCGACCGTGGACGAAGCAGTGTCGGTTGCAGAATCGCTCGATGGGAAACTGGTTGCATTCGAGTCGTTCGCCGAACAGAGCGCCGTGGTCGAGGCGCTCTCCATGTGGAACGGTGTGCCTCGGTGGTGCTGGATCGGTCTCAGCGACCGGGTGACCGACGGCGACTGGCGGTGGGCGACCGGGGAGTTCCGAACATTCGAATCGTGGGGCACCGCGGACCCCGACCAGATCCCGGAACGCAATCAGGCCTACATGACGCCGAGCGGCCTCTGGTTCCCCGGCGACGCCACCACGGACAAGGACGGGAAGAACCTGCTGCACTCGATCGTCGAAGTCGGGAATGTCGACTGCAATCAGAACTTCTTCCCCGACGACAGCGACATCCAGTTCGGTGAGAGCCTCGACCTCGACGGTGACGGCGTGCCTGACGAATGCCAGTCTCCGGACTGCGATGCCGATGGCCGGCCCGATGCCGTCGAGCTCCTCCTCCCTCCCTGGCTCGACTGCAATGGCGACGGATTTCTCGATGCCTGCGTCGCCGTCGAGTCCCCGAAGTCTGATTGCAACGGCAACCTTCTCGACGACGAATGCGAGTCGCCGGACGCGATCGGCTTTCTCGGTACCTATTTCACCAACCAGGATCTCGCCACCCCGTTCGCATCGCGGATCTTCGACTCCGTCGACTTCGACATCGGCGTCGGCGAACCCTGGCCAGGGGCCGGAGTCTCCGACTTCGCGGCCCGTTGGACCGGGGAACTCGAGGCCGAGTACACCGGGTTCTATTCGTTCTACGTGACGTCCGACGATGGAGTCCGACTCTTCGTCGACGGCGTGGCGATCATCGACGACTGGCGGAACCATGGCGTGGAGGAGGTCTCGGCGGGCATCTTCCTCTCCGCGGGAAGCCACGTACTCAGCCTGGAGTGGTTCGACGTCAGCGGTGAAGCGGTCTGCCGACTCGAGTGGAAACCCCCGTTCGGCGTCCGCGAAGTGATGCCCGGTTCGGTGATGCGTCCCTTCCTCGACTGCGATGACGACCTCCAGCTCGACGGCTGCCAGATCGCGGCGAATCCAGGCCTCGACTGCAACGGGAACGGCCAACTCGACGTCTGCGAAGGAACCCCACCCGACTGCGACGGCGACGGCATCTACGACTGGTGCGAACTCGACGGCAACGACTGCAACGCGAACGGAATTCCGGACGATTGCGAGATCGCGAGCGGCGGACCGGACTGCCAGGGAGACGGGATCCCCGACGACTGCCAGGTCGGCATCCCCGATCTGATCGCCTACGACGACGGTGGGCCCGAATACGGCGTTCGTTCGGGCGAGGGGTACATGGCCTGGCTGCAGCACGTTCCGGTCGCGACACCGTTCGCGCGAGCCACCGCGATCGAGATCGACTTCGTCAACACCACGGCGGGCCGTCCCGTCCGGATCGGTCTCTGGCGAGACCCCGACGGCGACGGC
>NYSW01000100.1 GCA_002683195.1 Phycisphaerae bacterium | reverse complement strand
CGAGCCCGGCGAGAACCCCGTCATTCGCCACCAGGGTCAGCGCCGACACCCCGACATCTCGTATGACTTCGAATCCGTTGTTCAGGTCCGGATCGAATCTCCATAATCCACCGCCGCGACCCGAGGCACACCAGATCGCCGACGCCGACCAGATGATCCCAGGCTGCAAACCGCTCACCGCGAGCTCGCTGGAGGGAACGACTTCACTCGCGGTCCAGCTCCGGGTCGTGACATCGAGGCGATGAATTCCAAGATCGGTCCGGATCGCCAGAGACCGCCCGTCGGGAGACCAGGCGATCTGACCCGCGATCTCTCCCTCCGGCACCTTCACCGGGGTCTGACGAAGTTGCAGTCTTCTCAACGATCCATCCCGGCAACCGATCCAGACATGCCGTCCATCGTCTTCCATGGCGAGTGACCAGACGTATACCAGCGGGCCGGAACGACGCTCGAGGGTCTTGCCCGTCGCCAGGTCGAACACCCGGATCGACTCATCGAGACTCACGGTCACGATGCAATCGTTCTCCTCGTCGAATCGAGCATCCCAGACGTCCGCAAGATGATCGTCGAGACGCATGGCCGTCTCCAACGTGGCGGCATCGAGAATCTCGACCGCATTGTCGTGGGTGCAGACCGCGATCCGACTCTCGGATGCATCCGCTCTGATCCGCGGAATCATCCGGGCGAATTTCCGGGCCACCCTGACCTCGGACAACTGGGAATCGGTTTCCAACAGCGCGCCTCGACCGGTCCCCGCGAGAATCCGTCCATCCTCGAGTTTCAGCATGCAGGTGACACCCCCGAGATTCATCTCGGCCTGCTCGTGGATGCTCCCGTCGCGCAGATTCATTCGACTGAGCCGACCATCGTCACCGCCGAGAAGAACCCAGTCGTCATCCAGGGGCAGCATCGAACCGATCGGCCCCGGTGTTTCATGGGTTTGAAGCGTGGCTCCAGTGTCGAAGTCCAGAACCTTCAGGATCGGCCCGAGGCCGCAGACCAGCAGCTGATCCTCGTCGGGCACCTTCGCATGCTTCCAGGAACCGGTCGGCAGCTCCTCCAGTTCCCAGCGCAGCCGGCATTCCGGAAGTTCGTAGGCCCAGGTACCCCGATATCCGGTCGCCAGCAGGATCGACGGTCGATCCGAAGTCTCCGGGAAGATGTCCACCGAGATCATGTCGCCTTCCTCGTGTTCGAGGACCAGATCTCCCTTGGCCATCACGTTGGAGAGCCAGTCGTGCTCCCAACCACGTTCGGATTCCGAGACGGATTCGAGGTATCGATGGACGCCACCGAGATCACCCTGCCGTAGCGCACTCGACGCAGCCGCCAGGCCGGCGTTGGCCGCGGCGCGATCAGCGGATGCTCGAAGTCGTGACTCCCGAGCGAGCATGACCCCCATCACCACCGTCGCACCAATGATGCCCAGCACCACCATCGTGCCCAGCATGGTCGGAATCGGATGCCGACGGGCGAGCCGCCAGCTTCGAGCGATCCCCCCGAGCGGGCGAGCGGTGACCGGCCGGCCATCGATCCAGGCTTCCAGATCGGCGTCCAGTTCCTCCAGGCCCTGAAAACGCTCATCGGGATCCTTCTCCAGCATCTTCTGCACGATGCCGTCCAGATCGCGGTCCACCCTCGATTCGTATCGACGCATCGACAGCGGGTCATGAGTTCGGATGCGACGGGCGGCCTCGACGAAGCCGCAATCGCCGAGTTCGTACGGCATCCGCCCGGTCAGGAGCAGATACGTCACGACCCCGAGTGAGTAGATGTCGGCGCGAACATCGATCGAATCCGCATCGGCGTCGATCTGTTCCGGAGCCATGAACGGAACCGTTCCCAGCACCTGTCCGGGAATCGTCGCCAGAGTGTTGTGCCCGGTCACGCCGGTATCCGCACGAGCGATGCCGAAGTCGATGATTCGTACCCGCGAATCCTCACCCACCAGGATGTTCGCCGGTTTGAGATCACGATGAATCACCCCCCGACGATGCGCCACCCGAAGAGCCGCCACCACCTCCCGGATCATTCGAACGCGGGATCGAACATCGAGACCTTCCTCCTGCGCTTGCCGGGTGATCGACCGGCCACCGGAAACGAATTCCATCGCGAGCCACGGCAGTTCCGCACCATCGATCTCGATCGATCCGGACGCAAGCACCTTGGCGATCCCCGGATGCTCGAGGCCGCCTGCGATCTCGACCTCGCGCTCGAAGCGTCGTCGAGCCCGTGGACCGGCGAATCCGGCTCGAAGCACCTTGACCGCCACCGTGCGATCGGGCTTCGACTGCAGGGCCTCGAAGACCACGCTGGTGCCTCCGGTTCCGACCAGTCGAACGAGATGAAAGTCGCCGACCCGACACCCCAGGAGATCGGAAGGACGACTGCTTTCCTGCTTCGAACTCTCCACATCCACGCGAGTGGCTTCGACGAAGCGGAGAAGACTCTCGACTTCATCCCGAATCTCTTCGGAAACATCGGCCTCAAGAAGGATTCGAGCGCGAGCGGATTCGCTGGACACGACCAGAGCATCGAACAGTCTCCGAACCGTCGCATGTCGAGCCGCATCCGGATCGACTTTCAGATCGGGAGGTGAATTCGATTCCGTCGTTTCATCCGGGGTCATGGTCGAGGTCCGCTTTCGATCAATCTTCACTCTCCGACAGACACCGCTGAAGGAAAGCCCGAGCGAAGGTCCAGTCCCGCCGCACATCGGATGGTGAACGATCGAGCAGGGTGGCCGTCTGGTCGATGGTCATTCCCAGCAACCATCGGAATCGAGTCACCTCGGCCGCATTCGGATCGACATCGGCGAGCTTTGCAAGGGCTCCGATGAGTCCCTGGGATTCAGCTTCCTCCGCGTGTGCGAAGCAGGCCAGTTCGCCTGCAAGAACCGAAAAGGAGATCGGATTCCGGCCAGCGCCCCGTTTCAAAGCCTTCCGTTTTCTGGCATGGTCGATCAGGAACTGCTCCATGGCCCGTACGGCCGCCCCGAAGAAGTGCCTTCGGTCATCCCAGTCCTTTGGCGAGTTTCGATCGAGCCGGATGAAGACTTCATGCACCACCTGCGTCGGTTGAAGACCGATCGAGTCGGATTCCTGCTTGAGAGCGCTGGCCGCCATCAATCGAAGATCTTCGTAGACCATCCCCCACATGTCCGAAGCGGCGGATGCACTCCCGTTCATCGCGGCATTGATGATCGCCGTCAGTTCAACTTCCTGTCGGTCTGGTGATGCCACGACGGTCCCCTGGATTCAACAACGAACGAATACCGAGAATAGTGGACCACCGCCTTTTCTTTCCGCCACAAACCGCCAAATAGGCGATGACCAACCACAGACAAGCCGTGTTTCCATCGGACACAATGCACGAATGAATCGATCCCCATGGACGTGGAAAGTTGTTCAAGCCGGCAGCCTCCGACTCGACGGTGGTGGCATGTTCGGAATCATTCCCAAGGAAATGTGGTCCCGCTGGACGCCGCCTGATGCTGAGAATCGCATCCGCCTCCAGACAAACTGTCTTCTTCTCGAACAGGACGGGCGGAAGGTGCTGGTCGAAACCGGTTGTGGCGACAAATGGACGGAGAAGGAACGCGAGATCTATCACCTCGAACGGAGGACGGTGGTCGACGCCTTGCGGGAGATCGAGGTCGATCCCGAAGAAATCGACATGGTCATCCTCACCCATCTGCACTTCGATCACGCCGCGGGACTCACGACCTGGGACGGACGGCCACCCCGGGAGATGATCGCCGACGGCACCCCGCCCCGACCGGTCTTCGAGAACGCGGAGATCGTGGTGCAACGACGGGAATGGGAGGATGCCAACGCGAATCGAAGCACGATGACCAGAACCTATCTTCGAACCCATCTGGATCCGATCGCGGATCGGATTCGACTCGTCGATGGTTCCACCGAAGTGATTCCGGGCATCGGAGTGGAACCCATCATCGGACACACCCCTGGTCAGCAGGGCGTACTCATCGAAGATGCCGGACGCACCACCGCATTCCTGGGCGACCTTCTGCCCACCATCCACCACGCGCATCCGTCGGCCGCCACCGCCTATGACCTGGATCCCTACGACACACTCCTCACCAAGGCGGACGTCCTGACGCGGGCGCATGCTGAAGACTGGACCATCGTTCTCGATCATGAACCAGACGACCCGGTGGTGAAGGTGAATCAGGACGAACGCGGAAGAAAAACCCTGTTTCCTCGGAATCCAGCCTGAATAAATCCCGCCAGAACGAGGAACTTCGCCCGGGCGAGCGACGAACAACTCGTCGTTGAACTGCGCGGGGCTTTCCCCGTCCGCGCAGACATTGAGGACCTCCGATTAAAACCGGAGTTCACGACCTCTTCTGGAAGTCACTTGATATGTCTAAATCAGCACTTCGGCGATTCGTCGCCGAGACCGTCGCGCCGATCGCGACCGCCACCATCCTGGTGGGCACCGCCACTTCAGCCTTCGGACACGGTTCCCTCGCATCTCCGCCGAGTCGGATCTATCTCGGCTGGCAGGGCGACCTTCAGAACCCGGCCGAACCCGCGATCGCGGCTGCGATCTCCGTCGGCGGCACCCAACCGTTCTACGACTGGAACGAAGTCGTCAACTTCCATCCCGGCGATGCGTTGTATCAATCGACGATCGACTACACGCAGAAGATTCCCGACGGGCGCATCGCGTCGGCGGGCAACGACAAGTACGCCGGACTCGATCTGGTACGCGACGACTGGCCGGCCGCACCCATCGCCAGCGGTCCGTTCACTCTGGAATGGTTCGCCACCACCCCCCACAACCCCAACGTGTTTCGAGTGTGGATCACCACGCCGGACTGGAATCCGAACCAGCCGCTTCGCTGGGGGCAGCTCGAAGAGCTCGCCACCGGTGCGCCGACCTTGCTGGAGGACACCTACGAGATTCCAACCACCATTCCTTCCCGAACGGGCCGCCATGCGATCGTGGTGATCTGGCAACGCCTGGATCCCGCGGGTGAGGGGTTCTACGCGGTGAGTGATGTCGACTTTGGAAACTGTGACGAACGGTGCGACTGCCCGGGTGATCTCACCCTCGATGGTCAGGTGAACGGTGCCGACCTCGGCCTGCTCCTCGGTTCGTGGGGAAACGCCGGCGGCGACGTTGATTCCGATGGCGACACCGATGGCGCCGACCTCGGATTGATGCTTGGATCGTGGGGCGCGTGCGGTCCGGACTGCGACGGTGACGGCATCACCGACGTGGAGGAAATCGCCGCCGGTGCGGCGGACTGTGATCACGACGGTATTCCTGATGAATGCGCCGATCTTCCCGATTGCGACGGGGACGGCATTCCGGACCCCTGCGCCATCGCACAAGGCCTGGTGGAAGACTGCGACACCAATCTCATTCCTGACCTCTGCGAGATGGAGATCGGAGATGCGGACGGTGATGGACGTCTCGATGTCTGTGAACTCGACGGCTTCCTTCATCGCTGGCGGGTGATCGATCAATGGTCGGGAGGATTCGTCGCCGAGCTCGACGTCATCAACGACAGCGGCCAGTGCCTGAAGGGCTGGGAGGTCCTCTTCTCACCGGTCGGCTTCGAAGTGACCGGGTCGTGGAACGGGCGGCTCGCCCCGTCCGATTCCGACCAGGTCCGCCTCGTGAACGAGACCTGGAACGCGGACCTCTGCTCCGGGAAGGCCCTCACCATCGGTCTTCAGTGCGAAGGTGATCCCTCGGAACCGCCGGAGTTCCTTCTCAACGGCTCGGCCACCAGCCCAGCCCCCTGACGAATCGCTTTCGCCTGGAACGTCTTTCGGGAAGCAGGCCCGAAGGTCCCTCGGCCCCCGCCGAGCGGCCCTTCGGGCTTTGCGTTTGCCCGAAATGGTCCGCTCCGGATACCGTCTGTCACATGCGTCGATTTTCAAACAACATTCTTCTCGCCGTACTCGCCAGCCCCCTGGCCGCGACCACGGCCGCCCTCGCCCAGAATGCTCCCCGCGATCCCGACATCGGGACCAGGACCCAGGTCTGGCCGGGATACATCATCGCCGGCGTGTTCGCCGCGATTCTCGTCTCACTCACGCTCTTCCCGTCGAAGCGGCAGACCGAGGACATCTGACCCGCCGGGGTCGATCACGTCCTTCTCACCGCCTCATCCGGAGACTCTCATGTCCCATCGAAGTCTTAAAGGCCTGCTCGTGCTGAATGGCCTGCTCGTCGCCGTTCTGGCCGCGATCACCTTCGCCCCGTCAGCCGACGCCCAAAGCCAGCGGTTCCGTGGCAAGTACACCATGGTGTCCGGTCGCTCCCAGGGGACGACGCCGTACCTTCTCTACATCCTGAATCAGAATTCCCGTGAGCTCGTGGCCGTTCGATACAACGTCCAGCAGAGCATGCTCGAGGGCATGGCCTACGCCGATCTGACCAAGGACTCTGTGACGGTCCGTCAGAACTCCAAGTGACTCACGGAGAGAATCAAGACATGACTCGCACCCGACGAAACAACCCTGCCGCTCCCGTCCTCTGGGCGTCCGCCTTCGTGATCACCGCGCTCGCCGTGATGCAGGCAGGCCGACTGGCTCCGAACCCGGCGTATGGAAACATGGCCGTTTCGACCGACGAAGGCTTCTCCATGGTGACCAGCTCCAGCGGCCAGGGTCCCAAGGAGCGGCCGTACGACCTGCTCTACGTGATCGATTCCAACGAGGAATCGCTGTTCATCTACTGGATCGAGAACGCCAACACCCCCGCGACCGCCCGACTCGAGCTCAAGGGTGGTTCCTACCTCCCCCGACTCTTCCAGGCCGCTCGCTGAATCCGCGTTCCCAGAGCAACCGCCACCAAATGCCGGAGGCGCCGTCCAAACACGGCGCCTCCGTCTGCGCCCGGAGATCTTCAATGACCCGCATCCGAACCGTGGATCCGGTGATGGCCGCCCGACGTGCCGCGGAGTTCACCAGTCGATCGATCAAGAAGGAATCGAAGGTCGCCGCCCTGCGGCTCGCGATCTCGATGACTGATCTCACCACCCTCGAAGGAGCGGACACGCCAGAGCGGGTCCGGACCCTGTGTGATCGGGCTCGACATCCCATTCCCGGAACCTTCGATCCACCGATTCCAAATGTCGCTGCAGTCTGCGTTTATCCATCGATGATCGCCGCCGCTCGTGAACGACTCGAAGGCTCTTCGATCAACATCGCGAGTGTCGCGACGGCTTTTCCCAGCGGCCAGTCTCCGCTCGAACTCCGCCTGGCGGAAGTGGCGGCCGCCGTGAAGGCAGGCGCGGACGAAATCGACATGGTCATCAATCGGGGCGCTTTTCTGGCCGGCCGTTACGACGAGGTCCAGGATGAGATCGCCGCGGTGAAACGAACTTGCGGGGCCGCCCATCTCAAGATCATTCTGGAAACCGGAGAGTTGGGGACCTTGGATCGAGTCCGATTGGCTTCGGATCTGGCACTCGAAGCGGGCCTTTCCGAACCGGCGGACGGTGGCGGATGTGAGCCCGGAGAGGTCTTCATCAAGACTTCCACCGGAAAGATCTCGCCCGCCGCGACGATGCCAGTGGTTCTGGTGATGCTGGAAGCCATCCGTGATCGATGGATGGCCACCGGTGAAATGGCGGGTATGAAGCCCGCCGGCGGGATTCGAACCGCCAAAAGTGCCATCCATCACCTCGTGATGCTGAGGGAGACACTCGGAGATGCCTGGTTGACTCCGGACCTCTATCGCTTCGGCGCCTCGAGCCTTTTGGATGATCTTGGACGTCAGATTCTCCGCTCCGCAAACGGTCGCTACGCCGGATCCGGGGACGTGCCGTCATCATGAGATCATGCACAAACGTCTTTCTGGCAAGTTGTTGACCCGACAAGATATGGAAATCGTCCGGCAGAATTCGTATAGTGCACGGCCGGACGATTCGACCAGCCTCTCCTGACACAGGCATTTCGAGGTTCTCGAATCCCGTTTCATCTCCAGGCCCAACCCGGTAGGGCCGACGCCAACCCTGCACGATCCCAGCTGTTACACCGTCACGTGAAGCTTCCTGAACTCATCCATGGCTACCGAGTGCTCAAGCACATCGGATCCGGCGCTGCAAGCGAGATCTTTTGCGTCTTCGACCCGAAGACCAGCGCGGTCTATGCGTTGAAGCAGGTCCTCCTCGACGAGAAGAAGGACAAGGACGATCGCTTCCTGATTCAGGCCGAGAATGAAGTCAAGGTCTCGAAGAAGCTGTCCCATCCCGCGGTTCGCCGTATCCACAGTGTCGAAAAAGTCCGCCCCCGAGGCTGGGCCCGGAACGAAGTCATCGTGCTGATGGAACTGGTCGATGGCCAGTCCCTCGACCAGCTGGTCGGCATCTCGATGCAGGAGAAGCTGAGGATCTTCCGGGAAGTCGCCGACGCCATGGCGCACATGAACGACAAGGGTTACGTTCACGCCGACATGAAGCCGACGAACGTCCTCATCACCGCGGAAGGCAAGGTCAAGGTCATCGATCTCGGCCAGGCCCACCCGATTGGAAAGCCCAAGGAACGAATCCAGGGAACCCCCGGCTTCATGGCCCCGGAACAGGCGGACGTCGAGCCCCTGAATGAACGCACCGACGTCTACAACTTCGGGGCGACCATGTACTGGATGCTGACCGGCCGGGAGGTTCCGACCTCCGGACCCGGAAGTCGTGGGCAGGCGGAGGTTCCACCACTCGCCAATCGGACCAACCCCGACGTCCCGATCGAGCTCGCCGAGGTCGTCAATCTCTGCCTCGAACCGAACGCCCACGGTCGATGGAAGGACATGCACGCCGTGGTCCGACAGCTCGAAAAGATTTCGGCATCAGAAGGCGTGAAGACCCGAACCGCCTGACCCTCGTCGCCGGCCCGATCGTCCGCCACCAAACCAATCATGCTCCGGACGGATGCCAGATCGTCTTGGTCTCCGTGAACGGTTCGATCGTCCACGGTGAGTGCCGAGCGTCATCGTCGTGCCAGTCGATCTCCGACGCATCGTCGAGTCGCACCCGCTTCAGGTTCTCCGCCGCCCCGAGTTCGAGCGACCGTCTCTCCTCCGCCGACTCGAAGACTCCACCGATCGCATCGATGTCCCGATGCACGGCGCACTCTGGAATCAATTCCTCGCGGTACCCCGTCAGCATGTTGACCACCCCGCCCGGCACGTCACTGGTGGCCAGAATTTCGGCCAGGGTCATCGCCGGAAGAGGATTCCGGCCACTCGCGAGGGCCACCACGACATTACCGCCGGCCAGCATCGGCGCAATCACCGAGACGAGACCGAGGAGGGTCGGAAACTCCGGCGACAGGGCGACGCAGACTCCCGTGGGCTCGGGCATCGTGAAGTCGTGATACGGCCCGCTCACCGGATTCTGACAGCCCACCACCTGGGGATACTTGTCGCACCAGCCGGCAAAGCTCACCAGACGATCGGTCGATCGTGCCACCTCGGCCCGCGCTTGAGCCGCGGTGGATCTTCGCCCGGTTCGCAGGTCCGGCACCGCGCGAATCGCGTCCGCAAGTTCGGTCGCCCGGCTTTCCGCCATCTCCGCGATGCGATAGAGGATCTGTCCTCGGTTGTAGGCATCTCGAGCCCACCAGCCGGGGAGCGCCTTCCGAGCGGATTCAACCGCGTTTCGAAGATCCTTCCGACTGGCCCGACAGCAGTGCGCGACGACCCGGTCCTGAGCATCCTGAACCACCATCGTCCGGCCACTCTCGGTGCGGGGAAAACCACCGCCGATGTAGAGCTTCCAGGTCTTGAGTACTTCAACTCGGGGCAAGGGTGATCTCCATGTGAGGGTTCGAGGCAATGTTATCCTCCAACCGATCCCCATCCAAGGTACCCGGAGACACCGATGCCCACGCCACTCCCCGCCATCATGCTCGCCGCCTCTTCCGCCATGATCGTGATCGGTGTCGTCGCCGCCGCCGTCGTACTCGCCGGGATCCTGGTGATCTCGGTCTACAACCGGATCGTCCGGCTGCGGGTGACCTGCAAGGAATCGTGGTCGGACATCGACACCGAGCTCCAGCGCAGGCACGATCTGATCCCGAACCTGATCTCCACCGTGAAGGGCTACGCCACGCACGAGAAGGAACTCATGGAGAAGGTGACCGAACTTCGGAATCAGGCGATGCAGGCTCGAAACGAAGATCCGGAGAAGCGGGCGGGCGTGGAGAACATGCTCGAGGGATCGGTCGGAAAGCTCATGGCCACCGCCGAGGCGTACCCCGATCTCAAGGCCAACCAGAACTTCCTCGAGCTCCAGAAGGAACTGAGCGAGACCGAGACCCGGATCGCTCGAGCCCGTCGCTTCTACAACGCGAACGTCCGCGACTTCCGAACCTCGATCGTGACGTTTCCCAACAGCCTGATCGCCGGTGGCTTCGGCATCGGGTCGGAGGAATTCTCGTTCTTCGAAGCCTCCGCCGCTGATCGGGAAGCAGTCTCCGTGGATGCCTCGAATTTCGGCTGAACCCACCTGCCACCAAAGCCGAAATTTCCAGACCATGAGCTCAGCCAACGATCCCTCGCAAGAAAATGTGACCTTCACCACCGGCGCCGCCGTCACCGGTGTGCTCGCAGGCGCCGCCTGTGGTGCCATCGCTGGAGGCATCGAGGGGGTCGATCACTTCGGTGAGAAAACCGGAATCGTGCTGGCCGTGATCGGTGCGGTGGTGGGTGGCTTCACCGGTTTGAGAGTCGCTCGTGCCCGGGTCGCGTCG
>NYSW01000099.1 GCA_002683195.1 Phycisphaerae bacterium | reverse complement strand
TTCAGGGGATACGGTGGGAGAAAGGTGTCACCAACCGCGTTCCAATATCCAAAGTCGCCTGGCAGGTTGCCTTCGCAGGTGCCTCCCCCGATCCACCAGCCCCAGAGCTGACCGTCGGCATCATTGCCAAGCAGGATCGAGTCGAGGCAACGAACCTCGTTGTTGTACTCGACCACGTTTCCGTCGTATTCGTCGAACTCGTCCGGAACCAATGTCCATTGACGTCCCATCCAGTCCATCGCATACGTGTGGTGTGCCACGCCGAGGAGGATCAGGTTGGCGGCGGAACGAGTTTGGGTTCGATCAGCGGCACCGGCACCAAGAGTGGTCACGAGGAGACAGAAGCCCGTGGCCAGTGATACGAGGCCGACGACCGTTTCGGAGACCGTGAGGCCTCGGCGGCGTCGCTTGAGAATCGACCTGGTCATCGAGGAGAAGGATTTTTCCGACAGGTGAATTTGATGTCTCATGCAGTGAATCCGATGAGAGGTTGAAGCGCGGATCGCTGATGGATCCTTGCCGGGGTATACGCAACCATGATGCATCGGATCCTCATCGTCTTGATGTTGACGGACGCATGCTTGAAACTGGAGTTCCATCACACTGGTCGATTGATCACTCACGGCAGTCGGTGATGACGTGGACCAGGGAACTCGAGTTTCGGTGAAAGACACCATTCCATCGTACGAGTGTCGGACGTGTCACCCTGCGGTCAGATTTCAATTCTGGTTGGACGGACGGCTGGAAATCGTGCAAAGACCCCGATTCCCCAAAGGTTCCGACTCGTCGAATTCAAGGCCAAAGTGCTTTAAGAGTGACGCTTAGGAAACAGCACCCATGAATCCGAGGTTTCATCTACACCGAAATCATTCATTGACATCGTTGCGACTCAGTCTCAATAAGTGATCACTGAATCTCCACACCCGCTGAGCGGTACAGTTCTGCCTCTTTCACCCCGCTGGACCCGCTTCGCTCATGAACAGTTCACGAACGTCTCTCTACTCGTCCGAGTCCGGTCACCGCAGAGGTGGGGTGTTGGCTGTCGTGGTGGGCATCATGGCGATCGTGGCCGTGTCGGCCTGGTTCGTCCTCGCCGATGATTCAGACGCCGCGGATCCCTCGGCGACCATGGATGCCACACAGCTCCACGAGGTGACCCGCAGTGGCTTCAACATCATGGTTCCGGCCAGTGGTGAACTCGCGACCGAACGGCAGCTTGAAATCCGGAACCTGCTCGAAGGCCGGGCCTTGATCACCGAGATCGTTCCTGAAGGTTCCTTCGTCCGGAAGGGCGACACGCTGCTTCGACTCGCTGATGACGAGATCCTCGACAAGATCAAGGACTCGATGGACAAGGTGAAGACGGCGGAGAGCAATGTCATTTCCGCGGAACAGACGCTGGCCATCCGCCAATCGACGATGGCCAGTGATCTTGAGAAGGCGGATCTGGAGATCGAGATCGCGCAACTCGGCATGAAGGCCTGGGAGGAAGGCGAACTGCTGTCCAAGAGGCAATCTCAGCAACTCTCGATCCAGACCGCGAAGATCAACAGTGAACGGTTGCAGAAGAGGTTCGTCGAGGCGAAGTCGTTGGTCGAGGATGGTCACATCTCGAACGATGAATTCGACCAGGACCGAATCAAGATGATCGAGGCCGATGCCAAGGTCAAGGAGGTCGAGCTCGCCCAGAAGGTGTACGAGCAGTACACCATCAAGCAGGAAAGAGCGCAAAAGGAATCGTCCGTCGAGCAGTCCAACGCGGAAAAAGGCCGTATCAAGCAACGGCATCTGGCCGAGATCGTGAAGATCGAGGCCGACGTCGAGAGTGCTCGTTTCAAGCTCGAAACCGCGAACGAACGGCTGACCGACCTGCGCACTCAATTGGATGCCTGCATCATCCTGGCACCCGGGGACGGTCTGGTCGTCTACGCCTCGAGCCTCTCCGGAGAACGACGCGGCCGTGGCGATGAACCTCCGCCGCAGGTCGGCACGGAGCTTCGTCAGAACGAGTTGGTCATCGTCCTGCCGGATACCAGCCGGATGATCGCAAGCTTGAAGGTCGGCGAGGCTCTCAGTGGAAGGGTTCGCCCTGGACAGCCGGTGGTGGTGTTCAGCGATTCTCGACCGAACGATCCGGTGAACGGAACCGTTCTGGGGGTGAGCGTTCTTGCCGAAGGTGGCGGTTGGCGTGATCCGAACCGACGTGACTACACGGTCCGGGTCGGTCTGGATGTCGACCCCGAGTTCGGCTTGAAGCCCTCGATGCGATGTCGAGGAGAGATCGTGCTCGGTCGGGTCGACGATGTGGTGAACGTGCCGATCCAGGCCATCTTCCGCAAGGGGCCGGTCGCTTTCGTCTACGTTCCCGACGAGGGAGGTTTTGCTCAGAAGGCGGTGAAGATCGGGCTCTCCAGCGAAATGCTGGTCGAGGTCCGTGACGGTCTGGAAGAAGGCGAATCAGTCCTGCTTCGACGGCCGAGTCCCGGTGAGGTCGTCTCTGAAATCGAGATGGCGACCGCGTCATCGAGACCAGGAGGTCCTCCGAGCGGTCGGCCGACTGGTCGTCCGAGTGGCCGACCAGGCGGCACGAAAGACTCGGCTACGAAGAACAAGACCACCAAGACGGAGGCTGGAACGGCGAAGGCCGATTCCAAGTCCGAGAACACCGCGGAACTTTCGAAGAAGGAAGCCGTTTCGTCGGCACCCGAGGCCACCGGTTGAGGCTGTTCCGCTGAGGCCGATCTACGGCCTGTGCACATGTCCGGTGGAAATCGGCGTCGAGACATTCCCGATAATCACGAGTGCGAAACGAACCAGGGGAAACCTGGATTCCTGAGATCGCTTCGAGTCGCCGATCATCCACGTCTCATCCCCAGCCGGATGGTTTGACGCTTTTCTTCGTCCGGGGTTGGGATTTGCAAATCACGGAGTCGCTTCGGAACCACCTTGAAGTCACTCTGCACGCGGTGGATCACGGCCACGTGAAGACCGGCCATCGTGGTGCGCTCACCTCCCCATCCGGGTGAGATGACCGCGATTGAACGGTGTGATGAATGGATGCCCATCCACGGTGCCTGCCTCGCCAGCGACCGGATGCCGGGCCTCCAGACCGTTTGAAAACAGAGCTCGGAGCCTCGGCACTTCAGCCTTCGGAGAAGCCGGTGTTTTCCAAGTGTCCGGTGATTGCACCGGGACGAGATCAGTCGATCCGACGTACGTCTTCGGAGTCGAGGTCGTCGGGATCGGAAGGAAGAAGAAGTTCATCCTTCACGATCGATCGAGGTTCGATTTCGATCATGGGTGGGTCGGAGATGGCATCGTTCTTGGTGGTGCCGAGAGACTTCATGCGTCGAGCGGCGGGAAGGATCGAAGACTCGAGCGATCCGACCGCACGGTTGTACGACTCGCTGCCCTGGCGAAGTCGATCGCCGACCTTGGTGAAGTACTGAGTGAACTTGGCAAGTCGATCGTAGATGCTCGCGCCGGCCTTGGCGATCTCTCTCGCGTTGGCGGCGACGTCTTCCTGTTGCCAACCGTAGGCCACCGATCGCAGCAGACCGACCAGGAGGGTCGGGGTGACGATGAGGACATGATTCTCCATCGCCTTCATCTGCAGGTCGGGCTTCTGTTCGAGGGCGGCGGTGAATCCGCTTTCGATCGGCATGAACATCACGACCACCTTGGGTGTCCGTTCGAACTGCTTCCAGTAGTTCTTGTCGGCAAGACCCTTCACGTGATTCTCGACCGCGGTGGCATGCCGGGCCATGAGTGCTCGGCGGTGGTCATCATCCTCGGTTTCAATGGCGTCCAGGTAGGCATCGAGGGCGACCTTTGAATCGACGACGATGATTCCCTCTCCCGGAAGCTTCACCACCATGTCCGGTCGGAGTTTCGAGTCGTCTCCGGCGTCCACGGAGACCTGTTCGGTGAAGTCGCACCGATCGGTCATGCCTGCGAGTTCGACGATGTTTCGGAGCTGCATCTCGCCCCAGCGTCCGCGCTGCTCGGGGCGACGGAGGGCGGTGACCAATCGGCCGGTCTCCTTCTGAAGCGACTGGTGACTCTTCGCGATCTGCTCCACATGCTCCTCGATGGAGGTGTAGGCCTTCTCGCGTTTCACCTCGAGCTGTTGCAGCGTCTTCTGCTGCTCGGTGATCTGCTCCTTGAACGGCTTGAGCATCTCTTCGAACTGGGTGTGCCGTTCGCCGAGGTGGCCGCCGATCTGCTTCTGCGCCTTCTCGAAGTGGGCGGTGGCATGTTCGAGGAACTGCTTCTGATTGGCTTGAAGCACGTCGGAGGCCAGCGCTTTGAACATCTCCTCCAACTGCTTTCGGGCTTCATCGGCGCCGCGGGCGAACTCTTCATGCTTCTCGCGGGCGACCCGGAGCTCGGCCTCGACCTTCGCCGTGCCGATCCGTGCGGCTTCCGCTTCGTCCCGTGCTTGCTGATGATCGCGGGCGGCGGTTTCGAGCGAGGTCTGGATCTCTCCCACCCTTCGGTCGAGATCTTCATTGACGGATCGAAGTCCTTCGGCGGTCGCCGTTTCGGCCGAAAGTCGGTTCTCGACCTCGGATCGTCGACGCCCGAGAAGCATGGCGACCGCGAGGCCCGCGATGACGGCCCCGGCGAAGGCCCCGGCGAAAAACCAGCTCAGTTCATTCATGACCCGATCCTAACGCCTCAGCTCCGAGTTCCTGATCGGAAGCCCGATGGGATCCGGTTTGAATCTCGTTCGGAGCCGGAGCCCGGTTCCGACTACCGTCATGATCATGAAGATCTCCCGCTGGGCCATGGCTCTCTTTTTCGTTGCCGCCGTCGAAGCGGACGGTCGAATCAAGGCTTGTGAAGAGGCTCCGCCGCCGAATTCCGCCATCTCATCTCCGATCCAGGAGCAGCAAGCCGTGAATCGATCATCGACGGTGGTTTTCGAAGCGGGAGTCGATGGCTACCCTCACATCCGAATCCCCTCGATCCTTGCGCTGGAGAACGGTGATCTTCTTGCGTTCGCCGAAGCCAGGCAGGGCGGGGACCACGCCAGGAACGACATCGTTCTGAAGCGTTCCTTCGATCGAGGTCGAACCTGGGCTCCGCTTCAGTTGATTGATGATCAGGGTGGGGATTCCCTCAATGACCCACTTCCGGTCGAAGTCCGATTCGGCCCGCACGCGGGCCGGGGCTACATGACGTACATGTCGTTTCCCGAGGGATGTCACACCGACTGCGTCGAGGCGGGATACGGCCACCGCAGTTCACGAAACTGGTTGGTCTGGTCCGACGATCGAGGAGCCACCTGGACGAAACCGATGGAAGTGACGCGTACCTTTCGAAAAGAGGCGACCAACTACGCGGGAAGTCCGGGAGTCGGGATTCAACTCGAACGCGGGCCGCACCGAGGCCGTCTGGTGTTTCCGCAGCGGCAGGGCCCGATCGATGCGATGAAGGCCTACGCGGTCTATTCCGACGACGGAGGCGACACCTGGCACCGCGGTGAGCCCGCGGCGAACCCCCCCGGTCCGGCCACCGCGGACGAGATATCGATGTTGGAACTCGAGGATGGCTCGATCCTTCTGAATTGTCGGGCCCACAACGGCGGGCCGAAGCGACGCCTGCGGAGTCGGTCGACCGATGGAGGTGCCTCCTTCGAGCGGCTGGAGGTCGACGACGGTCTGATCTCCCCGCATTGCATGGGTTCCATCGTCATGCATCAGGCGACCGATCGAGATTTCGAGGCCTCCAGGATTCTGTACTGCGGGCCGTGGCGGGAAGAAGGACGGTCGGAAGGGGCCTTCGTCACGTCCGGGGACGGCGGACGAACCTGGGGTCCCCCCACCATGCTGGTCCCGGGTGGTTTCGCTTACAGCCAGATGGTCGTGCTCGAACCCGGGGGTGAAATCGGTCTGTTCTACGAGGCCGATGGTTACCGCACGATGCGATTTCTTCGATTCGACCCTGGAACGGTGAAGGCTGGTGATCGGGTGAAATGATCACGGAAGGAAGATTAGGTTTTCAAGGAATCGGTCTGCCCGATACCGTCCGAAGGTGATGGCTCATGATGTATCCACCGACGATGAGACGCTGATCGATCACGCCCTCCAAGGTGAAGATCGTGCTTGGGAGATCCTCATCGCGAAATATGGCCAGCTCGTCTGGTCCGTCGGCCGGTCCTGTGGCCTCTCCGCAGCCGATACGGATGATCTGGTACAGGTCGTCTTCGGTGCTCTGGTTCGCAGTCTGGGGCGGATCGAGCAACGAGATCGACTCGCGAGCTGGTTGATCACCACCGCCAAGCGCGAGGCGTGGAGGCTGTCCGAGAAAAATCGGCGAGAACGAGCCACGGCGCCGGAGGACCTCCCGGAATCGGTTCATCCACCTGAGGATGAGGACGATGCCTTTGCGAAGCGACAGGCCGTTCGAACGGCGTTGTCTGGCATCGGGAACCGGTGCCAGGAGCTTCTCCAAGACCTGTTCGGGAATCTGCAAGTGCCTTCCTACGATGATGTTGCGGCAAGGTTGGGTCTGAATCCCAACTCGGTCGGACCGATTCGACGGCGATGCTTGCAGGACCTCATGAAAGAACTTGAATCGGTCGCCCCGGAGTTTTTTTCGGGATCCTCCTAGAGGGATGTACGGATCCTTCTCTGGCGGCCTCATCACTCCACAAAGGCCCAAGGAACTGTTCTCCATGCGTTCATCCGATGAAATTCGAGATCTGGCCGAATCGCTTGCACGTTCGATCGGAGTCTCGGGCCACGATGGCGTCCAGGCGGCCATCGAGACGATTCGGCAAGACGCCCTGGATCCGATTCCGCCCGGGGTTCTTCGCAAGGCGGCCGCCCTCGCGCAGGAGTTGAACCCGCGACCGTCCTGGTTGGAGACCTTTGATCGTCTCACGGCGAGGATTCTGGCCCCGCTTTTCGATGATGGGCCTTCCCTGGCGATGGGACTGCGGGGAGATGATCTTCGGCAGTGCACCCTCGGGGTCGATGGCTTGCGACTCGACCTGGAGATCGAAGTCGATCTGGTTCGAAAAGACCCCAAGGGCAGGCTTATCGCAACGATTCGGGGCCAGCTTGATGGCGAGTCCGGTCTCGGTGGGCCCGTGGAAGTCATGGTTCTTGATCCAGAATCCGAACAGTTGCGGGAAACCGGGCGTACAGACGAGACCGGCCGATTCGATCTGAATCTGCCTGAGGGTCGATACGACCTCGTGTTTCGTCTTGGAGAAGGGAAAATCGTCATGGGGACGATCAACGTGCCATGAGTCAATCCGAGCCGACGATCCTCGATGCATTCCTGGAGGCGGATTCGACGCGACGTCGAGCCGTTCTGGGCTCTGAATCCAGACGTCGGAACCTGATTCAGGACCTCGAAAAACTTGTCGGAAGCGATGCGGCCAGAGTGATCGATGTCGGCCGTGCGATCGTGGAAGCCCTCGATGACGAGGCGACCATGGCGAGGACACTTCGAGCCATCACCACGGCACAGGCCTATCTCGGTCGCCATGATCAAGCGATTCTCACGGCGCTGGACGCTCGGAGGCGAGCGAGGTCCGCCGGTGACGACATCGAAGCGGCACGCGCCCTGGTGGCGGCGATGCATCCCAGATGCGAATCCGGACTCCTGGATGAAGCCATCGAAGGCGGGGAGACCGCCCGCCGCGAATTGCTCGAGGCTGGTGCCGCCGACCTTGCGATACGCGTCGACTTGAATCTGGGCAACATCCGGAAGATGCAGGGAAAGCCCCGGCAGGCATTGGAACATCTGGACCGGGTGATCTCCGCACTGGTGCTGGACGACCCGATTCGTCCCCATGCTTTGAATGCATTGGGTGAATGTCATTTCGTTCTGGACGACTTGCGGGACGCCGATTCAGCCTTCGAGGAGTCCCTTCGACTTCTGGGAGAGGACGGTGGACTGGCTACCGCCATCGTGACCGGCAATCGTGCCGATGTGGCCAGCCGGGAAGGTCGACTCGAAGAAGCCATCGATCTGTTCACCGAGGCGAGACGAAGATGCGAGGACCACGGCGCGGTCGGTCATGCGGCCAGGTTGACGGTCGAGAGCGGTGACGCCTTGGAATCAGCCGGGCTTCTTGACGAAGCGACGCAGCAGATCGAATCGGTTCTCGATTCACTGGAAGCGAGTGACATGAGGTTCGAGCATGCGCGGGCCCTCATGATCCTCGCTCGAATCGATCTCGTGTCCCGCCGATTTGAAAGTGCGGTCGAACGCGCCGATCTTTCCTCGAGGCGATTTCTCGATCTGGGAAATCGTCGGCTCTCCAACCGATCCATGTTGATCGCGATCGAGTCATGCATCGCCGCCCGTCGGTTGGAATCAGCGGAATCACGGCTCGCGGTTCTCGTGGACGATGATCACGAGCCGGTGACCCGCCTTGGTCGCCACTCCATGGAGGCGGAACTTCACGTGGCGAGGGTTCGTTGGCCGGAAGCGATCATCTCGGCGAAGCAAGCATGTTCCATCGCGACCGAACTCCGCGTGACGCCGCTCTCGATCGAATGCGAATCAAGGCTCGCTCGAATTCAGATTCGTGGAGGTCGACGTTCGGAAGGAATTCGCACGGCGCGGAAAGCGGTCGAATTGATCGAGCGGATTCGAATGGGATTCGGTGCGAATCGGATCCGTTCCTCTTTCCTTGCCTCGCGAACCGCGGCCTATGAATCGCTGGTCGAAGGGCTCATCGACTCCGGTGATGCGGATTCGATTCAGGAGGCCTTCGAAGTCATGGAGCGATCACGAAACCGTGGCCTGGTCGAGCGAACCATGGAACGATTCGTTGATTCCGGATCAACCGGGAACGAATCGGAATCGGTCGTCGCGCTTCGTCGCCGACTGCTCGCTCTCTATGCGGCTCTGGACCCGAACGGACTCGAAGATCAGCGTCGAGCTCGAATGAATGTTCGACAGGACGAAATCGATGCGATCGAGATCGAGCTGGACAGATTGATGCTGGGAACCGAGGGTCGACGACCCTCGATCGATGCCACGATGTCCTTTGAAGAGGTCGCGGGCAGAATTCCTGCCGATACCGCGCTCATCGAGTATTTCGTGGCGGATGGACGTCTTCTGGTCTTCACCATTCTCGGTGGGGTGTTGAAGGTGGTCGACACCGGGATCACGGTGGAGGACATCTCCAAAGCGGTGACCGAACTGCATTTCCAATGTCGGCGTCGACTTCGAGGCGATCCGGGACCCAGAGTCGCGGCCCGCATGCATCTGGCGTGCGAGGCGGTGCTTCGATCGCTCCACCGTCAGCTCGTGGATCCACTCCCTTCCTCGGTGCGTTCCGCATCTCGATGGCTGCTCATTCCGCACGGGCCGCTCTCGGCCATCCCCTTCCATGCCCTGCTCTCTGACGACGGCTACGTCCTCGATCGAACCGTGATCACGACGGCGTCTTCGGCCGCGATGGCGATTCGACTCGCTTCGACACGGGTGCACGGCGAGGGGGTGGTGGTCGCGACGGTCAGCGACGAGAGGGCGCCATTGATCCAGGATGAGGGTGACAACGTGGCGGCCTTCCACCGCGACGTGACCCGTCTGGACGGCAAGGCTGCGACCGCGGACGCCGTGCTCGCCGGCTTATCCAGAGCAAGGGTCGCGCATCTCGCATGCCATGGACGATTTCTCCCTGGTTCTCCCCGGTCCAGTGGTCTTCGCCTTGCGGATCGATGGGTCACGGTACGCGACATTCGAGAGTTGCCGGCAACGCCTTCGGTCGTGATTCTTTCCGGTTGCGAGACCGGTCTTCACCCTCAGTTGGGTGCGAACGAGATTCTTGGTCTGGCTCGGGCATTCGCCACCCGCGGCACCCGAACGGTGGTCGCGAGTCTCTGGAGCGCCCATGATTCCGCGTCGACGTCGCTCATGACGTCGATGCATGCGGCGATCGCGGAGGCGGTGAATCGCAAAGACGTCGTACTCGGACATTCGTTGGCCGAAGCCCAGAAGTCGCTTCGGGCTCAAAGACCTCACCCGGCCTACTGGGCCTCCTTCTTCTGTGCAGAACCATGCCTGGCGGCTCACGCCGACTCGCAAACCTCCTCCCTTTCGTCAGAAGCGCCTGTGTTTGGAGAACATCGATGAGAAGATTCCCTGTCATCCCAGCGATCATCGGAGCCGCGATCCTCGGGGCGTCCGCTCCGGCTCAGTCCGACGAGCAACCGTCCTGGGTGATCCCGGACGAAATCGTGATCAAACCGGCGCTGGTGCGGTACGGCGAGGATGTTCTCACTCGGTTGGCGGAGGTCCTGGTGGGCGAGATCGTGCTCCTCCGCAACGACAGGGTTCTGAATACCAAGACCTATCGTCTGCCATCCATTCAAATCGGTGAAAATCCCAACGCCGTCTGGGACATCCTCGACGACGCGGTGGAAAGTGGTGAGCTCGTATGGTCGGAGAACAACCTCGTGGTGGAGAACGTGGGGGGACAGACCGGGAGCCTCTGGGTGAGCGGCATGGGCATGGCGAACGACCAGTTCGCCAGTCAATATGCGCATGACATGCTCGGTCTGGATCACGCGCATCAGCGATCAACCGGACGAGGAGTGCTGGTGGCCGTGGTTGATACGGGGATCGATGGAACACACGAGGCTCTTTCCTCCCGGGTCTCTCCCGCCGGTACGAATTTCGTGGCGGGATATCCGTCGCCCGATGACGAGAACAGTTCAGACCCCAGCGCGATCAATCTGATGCGGGGACATGGAACCTTCGTGGCGGGGCTGGTTTCCCTGGTCGCGCCTGATGCCGGGTTGCTGCCCATTCGGGTACTCGATTCCGAGGGCCAGGGCAGCACGTCCGTCGCCGCCTCGGGAATCGTGGCAGCAGTGCAAAAAGGAGCGCACATCATCACGCTGGCGTTCGGAACTCCGAATCAGTCCCAGATACTCAATGAGGCGATCCAGTACGCCAACGATTCCGGAGTGATCGTGTTCGCCGCCGCCGGAAACGGGGGTGAACTGGGTTGCTACTACCCCGCTTCCCACCCTTCGGTCGTGAATATGGCGGCCAGTAATCACCTGGATGAGTTCGAGCTCACATCCAACTGGTGCGATGGGGTTGATGCGCTTGCACCGGGTTCCGTCTCGATGGTGCTTGGTCAGGTCGACGATCGTCGATCGGTGATCGGTCCGGTTCCTGGTGAGGGCGGAGAGAGCGAGTATCGCGCCGGCCGTGGTACGAGTTTCTCCGTCGGCTTTGCAGCCGGCGTCGCGGCACTCATGCGGGCGCAGCATCCTGAATGGCCCAACGCCGAAGTCGGTCCGTCGGATATTCCGATCACCCTCGCGGCATTGATGGGAGCGGCATACCACTATCAGGTCATCGCTCTGCCCGGCGACACCGCCGTTCGGCCGCGGATTTCGGCATCCGTGGCGACGGATTTCGGCCCCCTCGCTCCATCTCCCGGCGACCTGAATGGAGACGGTTGCGTCAACGCGGCGGATCTTGGCCTGGTGCTCGCCGGTTTCGGCGGAGTTCCACGATCGCCCGGACTGCACCTCGCCGATCTCGATGGTGATTTCGTGGTTGGTGCTGCCGACCTCGGTCTGTTGTTGGCCCTCTGGTCGCCTTGTCCGTGATCCAACGGCCGTCTCCTTCGGCGTGATCACGGCATCGCTGCCGAGCGAACATCGAAGAACCTCTCGATGGCATGACGACTGAAGTCATCGGCCACCCGCTCGTCACGGAGCGGGTGGCCGCTTTCAAATTTCGATCTTCTCAGGTCCTTGACTCATCGTTCGGCATGAGAAAGGGGGGATTCCACGTCTGAAATCGGGCCCCATCTTCAAATCTTGGACGAAACATCCTTCTTCGTGGAGACTGCGATCGGAGACCGGCCATGGACATGTCAGTGACGACGAACGATTGCAATGACCTGGACCTCGTTCGATCGGGGGATCTTGAAGCCTTCGGGCGGATCCACGATCGGCATGCACCATTGGTGCTCTCGGTCTGCCGTCGTCACGGCCCCGGTGGACCGCATGGGTCGCGGACCGAGGCCGAGGACGCGACCCAGGAGGTCTTCATCCGTGCTTATCGCAAACTGGACACCGTGGAAGATTGCACCCGGCTCGCGGCCTGGATCTGCACCATCGCCGGATTCGTGGTCAAGG
The DNA here is from genome assembly GCA_002683195.1 of Phycisphaerae bacterium. The sequence continues at coordinate 29,827 of NYSW01000099.1, read as the reverse complement.
AACGAAGGCGGGCGCTCGCACGCCGTCTCAAGCACGAGGGGGCCGCGATGAATCAGAAGATCCATGCTCGAGGGTTCGTCGACGAAAAGTCTCCGACGGCCGACCTCGAACGACGGGAACGATTCGATGTCCTGGAGTCGGCCTTGGATCGTCTTCCGGATGATCAGCGTCTTGCGATCCATCTTCATTACATCGAATCTGATCCGATCGCGGCGGCCCGGCGGGCGCTCGGCCTCTCCCGAAGTGGCTTCTACAAGTTGCTTGCCCGGGCTCGAGTCAATCTCGCAGACATGCTTCAGGATCTCAGCCCGGAGGACTCCCGATGAACGAACAGAATTCGAATCAGGATGTGGGTGCCGACCTCGACCGTCTCCTCGCCGAATGGCACGCCGACAACGTGGAGGCCGCTCGTGCGGGTCGGGATCGGGTGCTCGATGAGCTCCAGAAGGACCGACCGGAGATCGCCGGTCGTCTCGATCACGAGGTGCAAGTGTCCGATCGAACGAAATCAGATCTCATTCCCGGGCGAGGTCTGCTGGCGGCGGCACTCTTCGTGCTGGTGGCGATGCTCGCCTTGCTGGTCGTGCCCGGGCCACAGGGAGCGGCACTGGCCGGCGTACTTCAGATCCCCGATGGTGGAAGGTTGGAGGCCTTCGATGCGGAGGGTGCGCTCATCGGCCCCTGCCCCCTTCAGCACACCGATGTCGCAGCCGAGGTCAGCGGGCCGATCGTCTCGGTTTCCATCGCCCAGCGATACGCCAATCCCTACGAGATTCCGATCGAAGCGGTCTACACATTTCCGATGTCCAATCGAGGAGCGGTGCATCGGATGATGATGACGATCGTCGATCCGGATGGAAACGAGCGGATCGTGGAGGGCGAAGTCAAGGAGCGGAAGCTCGCGCGCCAGATGTATGAACAAGCGAGGGATGCCGGCTACGTCGCGAGCCTCCTCGAGCAGGAACGACCGAACATCTTCACCCAGTCCGTCGCGAACATCGCTCCCGGTGCGACGGTCTCGGTCGAGATCGGCTACCTCGAGGTGATCGACGCTCGTGATGGTGAGTACACGTTCGAGTTCCCGACCGTCGTCGGTCCGCGTTACATCCCTGGTGTTCCCTCCGCGTCATCGATGCCTGATCTTCCAGAGGGTGTGGCGGTTCGTCGCGGCATCATCCTTCGCGGACCGGGGGTCATCGTTCCCTTCGCGCTCCCCCGGGACTGGTCGGACTTTCTTAAGCGGCCGGATCAAGGATCCGATGGTCTGACGTTTGCGAGTTGGATGAAACGGAGGGTCGCGTCGGCGCCGGAAGAATTCGATTCATCGATGGTGGAGAAATGGACTCCGAACCGAATCTTCGAGACGTTGACCACGGGCGTGCGGATCGACCGTCCGGCGGTCGCTGGAACGATCAGCGAACCTCGAACCGAAGCCATGTCGGCGGTGCTGAGTGGTTGCGTGGTCTACGACACCGCCGCCAACGACGTGAAGACGCGAGACAGGATGTCCGGAGAAGTGACGCTTGAGAAGTTCACGCTCTACGAAGGGGGATTCGGGGAGATCGCCGATCGCTGGTTCTGTTGGGCATCGATCGCCGGACCTGCTCCCGGTTCGAACTTCTCTGCGGACACCGATCAGGTTCCGGATGCGGATCGCATCACTCCGATGCCGGTCCGACCGGACCAGCGAGCGGGCCACGACATTTCGATCGATGTTCGAATCGACACTGGAGGCGTACCGATCGTCGGAATCGAGGCGCCGCTTCACGAAGTCGTGGAGAAGCGTGATGGCGAGGGCAAGGTCGAGGTGACCCTGGCGAATCGAGTGATGATTCCCAATCGTGACTTCGTTCTTCGTTGGCGGCTTGCCGATGATGCGATTGCGGAAAGCGTGTTCACGCATGTCATTTCGGGTGATGGGAACGAAGCGGTTGACGGCGGATATCTGACCATGGTGTTGTCACCGCCGGAAAAGGTCGTGCCCGAACGTGTTCGCCCGCGGGAGCTCGTCTTCGTGCTCGACACGTCGGGGTCCATGCGTGGATTTCCGATCGAGAAGGCGAAGGCGGTGGTGACCAGGGCCATCGATTCCATGCGACCGGACGATTCCTTCAATCTCATCACCTTCGCGGGCGCGACCAGGATGCTCTGGGATCGGCCTCGATCGGCCCCTCCGGAAAACCGTGCCCTGGCGAACGCATTCATCGAATCACGCCAGGGTGGCGGCGGCACGGAGATGATGAAGGCGATCAACGCAGCCCTGACCCGGACGATCGAAAGCGACATTCCGATGACCGTCGACGAACTGAAGAATCTTCCGGCCGACGGTCGGGCGGTCCGGGTCAGGCTTCCCTTCGGTTCATTCGCCATTCGACAATTGGTCTCGAAGCCCGATCTTGGAAAGCACGATGATGGGATCGTCGCGAATCGTGACGACATGGACGTGCAGTACGACGGTTCGATGCCGGATCGCCCGGCCGGCGTGGTGAACATGGTGATCAACGGGGACACCGAGGTGGACCTTGATGGACGATGGGTCATCGAGGACGGTCGGAGAATTCTTCGAGTGGATACCGCGACCCTGGTGCTCGACGAGACCGCGATTCTCGCCGACGGCGTCTCGGCGAAGGTGGATCCGATGCGGATCGTGATCTTCATGACCGATGGATACGTTGGTAACGATCAGGCGATCGTGCAGGCGGTGCGTGACAACGCGAAATCCACTCGGGTCTTCGCCCTGGGAGTCGGGAACAGCGTCAATCGATTCCTGCTCGAGGAGATGGCTCGCCAGGGACGGGGTGCCGTCGACTACGTACTGCTCGCCGACGGGGCCGACGCGGTCGTCGATCGCCTGACGAAACGAATCCAGACGCCGGTTCTCACGGACATCGAAGTGAAGATCGAAGGGGTGGAGTGCTATGGGATCCTGCCCGCGAATCCAGAGGGTCTGCTTCCCGATCTCTTCGATGCCCGTCCGATCATGCTTCATGCTCGATATCGACCACCGACTTCAGGATCGGTGCAGGGAACGGTGGTCATCACCGGGAACACCGGTTCAGGCCCCTACGAGCGGCGAATTCCCGTGACCTTCGCCCGAGACTCCTCGGACCATGCTTCGATCGCCACCCTCTGGGGACGAGCGAAGGTCGACGAGGTGCTGGCGTCGCATCTGGCCGCGGTGGAAGGCGGCGCGACGCCTCCAGAGGTCGAGGCCGAGGTGGTCGCACTCGGGGAGGCGTATTCGATCGTGACTTCATTCACCAGCTTCGTAGCGGTGGAGAAATCGAAGATGGTGGTCAAGGGAAGACCGATGCTGGTCACCGTTCCGATCGAGCTTCCCGACGGAACCGATTGGGTCGGGTTCTTCGGTGATGACTGTCCCCCGTCGGTGCGGAGACGCGGTCTCGACATGGCCGTTGGTCTGAAGACTTCCACCGGAGATGATCTTGATGAGTCGATGGTGCCCTCGGCCACTGAACGGAGATTCGAAGCTCCAGCCCGGGAAGGGAACTCTTCGTTGGCCGGATCTGGTTCGACTTCGGAATCGATTTCAGGAAAATCATCTGGTGCTGGAGGGCGATTTGGTGCCTCAAGTGGCGGTGGTGGTCGGGCCTCGTTTGATCAGAACGCGTCCAGTCGAAAGCAGGCGGCCTCCGTTCCTGCTTCGCGGGGGAGAGGTCGGGGGCGAGGAAGAGGGAGTGCCTCCCGTGAAATTCCCGCACCACCGGTGATCGGCAGTGCCGACTTTGAAAGTGCCGTCGTCGACTCGCCCTCGGGATCGATGCGGGATCTTGATCGCATTGCTCGAACGATCGATCGCCAATTGATTCTGTTGACACTCGGAGCGCCGGTTTCGGCCTTGAACGGGATTCCGACTCTGGGTCTCGACGGCCGTCCCTGGATCGATGATTCCACGGTCGAGGTCACGATCCTCCTCGCTTCGGACGTGATGCTCTCGAAGACCATGATCGGAGAACTCGGTCTTCTGATTCAAGGCGAATCAACCATCGCCGGTGCCGGATTGTTGGTGGCCCGAATCGACATCGACCGCCTGCTCGATCTGGGAGAGATCGACCTCATTCGTCGGGTGATACCGAGTTCTGGTTCCTGAGTCGACGGTCGGCAGGATGAGGAACGATCACCGCCACCCCGGATCAGCCGGGGTGGCGGTGTTTCTTCTGCTGACGGGAATGGATCTCGAGATTCAATCGAGGTTGAACCGGAGAGACGGCCGGGAGACGGCGCGACCATCCCGCGTGATCACGGAAGTCACGGTCACCTGCACCCCGGATCCCTTCCGGACCGTCGAGACGGAACAGGTGACGTCGTTGCCATTTCCGGCGGACTCGATCACGGAATCTTCGCCCACGATGGTGGTCATGGTGGGACTGGCGATCACTCGAGAGGGATCACCGACCTTTCGGATCACCAGGTCGATTCGCACCTGTACGCGTTCGGGGTCGAGGAATTCACCTCGGGCCTCCAACTGCCAGCCGTCCACGGTGACCACGCTCGCGCCCGGCAGGGTGAGATCGGCGTTGGGCGGTGACTGGGCGGCACATCCTCCGAGGGAAACCAGAAGCAGCATGAGGGGCAGACGAAGTCTTGGCATGGTTGAATTCCGCTCGGTTCAGCTCAGGACGATGGCGATGGCACAGAGAAAAAATACCATGGCGACTCCGAGGAGGCCGAGCCGTGCCGATCCCTTCTGTCGAAGACCCCCCACCAGAATGGGAAGGCCGAGAAGGATCAGGATGACATCCCAACCGAAGGGATCCTTGCTTGACGGTTCTTCCGCATCGTCGGCCTCGGCTTCCGCTGGCGGCATCGCCACCGCGTCGGCTCCACGACGAACGGGATCGGAGATCGAGACCTCTTGATTCAGTTCGACCCCGTTGGGGGACAGGATCAGGTAATCGCCGTCTTCGCCCGGGGTGAGGAAGAACCGTGCGAGTTCACCGACCAACGGGAGTGGGTGGTGTCCGGACGGTCCCGGTGGCGGCGCACCCTCGCCCATGAAGGTGATGGTGGTCGCACGTACCTTGATGACGGTGCCTTGCCGGAGCGTTCCCTTTTGAGTCTCCTCCACCCGGACGTCGTAGGTGATGTCCCGGTTCAGATTCCGATCGTCGGCCCGTTCCACGACGGTCCGGCTTTCGACCTGGCCGAGGATGATCTCCGCCGCCTCCTGCTGCAGGATCTCGGGCGGAAGCGGCGCTTCTTCCGCGACCGCGGCGGTGAGGACGAGAAACGCGCCGACGCCGATGAGGAGTCGGCGGAGAATGTCGCGATGTCGATCGGGTGTTCGCATCAGAGAAACCGGTTGAAGTGATGTTCGAGCATTTCCTGACGTCCGCTCTCGAGCGGCACCTCGCCGATCCTTTCCGCTTCGTCCCTGAGGTCATCAAGGGAGCATGAACCGGACATGATCTTTCGCCCGATTTCGCCATCCCAGGAGGCATATCGATCACGGACGAAGGCGTCGAGGCCGCCGTCTTCCGCGATCGCCGCCGCAATCTCCAAGCCGTGTGCCATGGCATCCATGCCGGCGATGTGGCTGTGAAAAAGGTCGCTCGGCTCGAAACTCTCGCGTCGACGCTTGGCATCGAAGTTGAGTCCACCGGTGGTGAACCCTCCCATCTTCAGCACGCAGCGCATGATTCTGGCGCAGAGAAGGGGATCCGTCGGGAAGTGATCGGTATCCCATCCGTTGGTCCACTCGCCCATGTTGGCGTCGACCGACCCGAGGGCGTCGCCTTCGATCGCGCTTTCCAATTCGTGTTCCATCGTGTGGCCGGCGAGCCAGGCATGGTTGGTCTCGATGTTGAGCTTGAAGTGTTCAAGGAGATCGAACTCCCGGAGGAACCCGAGACATGCGGCGACATCGGAATCGTACTGATGGGTGGTGGGTTCCTTGGGTTTGGGTTCGATGTAGAACTGGCCCTTGAAACCGATTCGATGCTTGTGGTCGACCGCGGCATGCAGAAGACGAGCGAGTTGGGCCCGTTCCCGCTTGAGATCGGTGTTGATGAGCGAGCCGTATCCTTCCCGACCTCCCCAGAAGACGTAACCCTCTCCGCCGAGGCGGTGGGTCGCTTCCAGCGCCGCCTTCACCTGGGCCCCGGCATGGCAGAAGGCCTCGACTCTCGGACTGGTGGCCGCCCCGCTGGCGTATCGGGGGTGGGTGAACAGACACGCGGTGCCCCAGAGCAGGCGCTTGCCGGTCTTTTGCATCTGCAGTTCGATCGCTTCGACCACTCGATCCAGATTCCGTTCGCTTTCGGTGATGTCAGCTCCTTCAGGGGCGACATCTCGATCGTGGAAGCAGAAGAAGTCGATGTCGATCTTCTGGAGGAATTCGAAGAAGACGTCCACTCGTCGAACCGCGTTGTCGACCGAATCGGAACCGTCGTCCCAGGGCGTCCTGGCGGTACCGGCTCCAAAAGGATCGGCGAGGACGTTCCGCATGGTGTGCCAGTAGCAACTGGCGAAGCGAAGGTGCTCCCTCATTGATTTCCCGGCGATCTTGCGATCGGGGTCGTAACGACGAAAGGCCAGAGGATTGTCGGTTTCACGACCCTCGAAACGAATGGGGTCGATGTCGGGGAAGGCGGTCATGCGGAGCTCCGGGGTTGGTCGGGGGCAGTCTAGCCAACCAAGTGATGATCACCCCGTCCAGCGCTTGTTCAGATTTTCGGGACGCGGTCGAGGAGGTTGACATCGATCGCTCCGTGGATGCCCAGGAGGATCGCTTCCGCGGCGTCGTGCCGAAGGTCCCCCTTCGGCTTCGGAGCGCCGCTCCAGGCGATCACCCGCCGAGCCAGACCATCGGCCTCTCGTTTGGCGATCTCACCGGATCGTTGCTGTCGGGGAAGCATGAGGCTCTTCCGCCACGCGGCGGCGTGGACCTGTCGGAATTCAATTCCCCGGTGAGCGGCCTGCTTCTCCCAGACTTCGGCGATATCCCCCCCGCCCTCCAACCAGATCCAACCGAGGGGCGGCGCTTCACGCAGGATCGTGGGGACGCCCCGCCGCAACTCCGAGCGTGAACCGAAGTGCTTCGACCGATAGGACTTCAGGCGGCCATCCGGTCCATAGATCGCCAGTCCCGTTCGCAGACCCATGTCGATCGCGAGGAGATGACGTTGAGAGGGCGGAGGCGGGTTGAGCAGTATCGGATTGGGTGGTCGCTTCCGATCCGAGTCGTCCCGGGCTTCGAGTCGGGATCGTTTCCACTTCGCCTGTTTTTCCGAGTCTCGGTCACGGCGTTTCACGACTGGAACCCCCCGCGCCCTGAATTTCATCGAGCGCGAGATCCGCGGATCGGAATTCGCGTCGTGGCACGCCAGGCCCTTCGAATTCCAGCGAGAGGGCGCCATCGTCCTCGTTGGTCATCCAATCAAGAGTGATCGGATGCCATCCGGTGGCCAGGGGAATCAAGATCGGGTCGACGCCTTCAGCCCGGTTGAAGCCGGTGGTCGGGTGTCCGATTCGCAGGCGCCCCGCACCGCGGTCGCTCGCGAGATGAAAGGCGTACACGCCATCCTTTCGGATTCGGAGGAAGCCCTGGAAGCGAAGCCCGCCACGGCCTCCCGGTTCGCGAGTCGCCAACGGAATTCGGTTGGTGGTGGAAGAACCGATCGGGGACGAGATCTCGATCTCGTCGAGTCGTTCCCAGGCATCGTCGTAGTGGAGGACTTCGAGCACGCCGGGAAATTCAAAGTCGTGATCGAGGGGAAGTGCGGCGGAACGAACGTCCGCCGCGTTGAATCGCTCGAATTCGGCTTCGGCGGTCAGGAGGCTTCGTCGATCTCCTTCGAACGCGGCAGCGCGAAGGGAGACATCTTCATCGATCACGATGGGACCTCCCGCATGCCGGGGCGACTCCCGGGTCGGATCGGTTCCATCCAGCGTGAAATGGATGGCGGCACCGTCCCGATCCGCGGCGAGGTAGGCCTCGGTCCGATTCAGGAAACGATTCGATTCCGCGGCGATCTCCACCGAGGGCGGGCCCGAGTGAACCCCGATGTGCACGAGCGTCGGAGCGGTGCGGGCATCCTCGATCACCACTCGAACGCGATTGGCCATCACGGTCGGGAACCGGAGGATCCGTCGGTTTCCAACCGTGGTCCCACGGGCCACCGTGGTCCATCCGTCGACCGTTCGGCATTGAATGCTGAAGGCGGCGATTCTCTGTCCGATGGGAAGATGCTCACGGAGTTCGACGTGATCGATCGGGCTCGGTCGGGCAAGAGCGATCTCCACGGTTCCGGTGTTCGAACCATCTTCTGCGGCCCAGAAGGTGTGGGGGTCACCGTCCACGGCGTTGCCTGCGGCGAACGGACCATCATCACCACCATGAGTCTGCTCACTCGTGGCGGGTCGGCCGGCGGCGAGGTCTTCTCGAAGAATGTCGTCGATCGCGGTCCGGAGTTCGAGAATCGCGGCGGCATCGTTCTCGTGCACCAGTCCGCGCCGATCGACCGGGAAGTTCAAAAGGAGATTGGCGCCACGGCCGATCGATCCGTACCAGATCTCAAGGAGTTGTTCGAGGTTCTTGACCTGGTCATCCTGTGACGCGTGGTAGTACCAACCGGGTCGGATGGAGACGTCGGCCTCACCCGGGAGCCAATGGGTTCCATCGGCCTGACCTTCATTGAGATCGGAGTTCCGACCCGGGATACCGGGATAGAACTCGTCCCGCTTGAGCAGATTCCAATTGGTCTCCCCCACGATCCCACGCTCGTTCCCGATCCAACGGACATCCGGTCCGGCATCGCTGAAGATGCAGGCTTCGGGTTGGAGCTCGCGGACCACGTCTCGGAAGAGATCGAAGTCGTAGACCTGTCTCCTTCCGTCCGGTCCTTCCCCGTTGGCGCCGTCGAACCAGACTTCGAAGATCGGCCCGTAGTTCGACAGGACTTCGCGAAGCTGGGCGACGAAGAATTCGTTGTAGGCGTCGCCCGAACCGTAGAGGGGATGGTTTCGATCCCAAGGCGAAAGGTAGACCCCGAAATCGAGACCGAAGCGTGCGCAGCTTTCAGAAAGATCTCTGAGCACGTCGCCTTCTCCGTCTCTCCACTCGCTGGACGAGACGTCGTGGTCCGTGAGGGCGCTCGGCCAGAGGCAGAACCCGTCATGGTGCTTGGCGGTGATGATGACACCGGTCATGCCGGCGGACTTGAACACCCGGCACCATTGATCGGTGTCGAGCTCCGTCGGGTGGAAGGTCTCCGGTCGTTCATCGCCATGTCCCCACTCCAGGTCGGTGAACGTGTTCATGTTGAAGTGCACGAACGCGTACATCCCCCGCTCGTGCCAGGAGATCTGGCGGGCGGTGGGCGTTGGAAGAAGGGGTGGAGGCGGTGGCACGTCAGGGGCCGGCGGAACGGTCATGAGCAGAGCCGGAAGAATCAGGGACGCGATCATGAACGAATCCTACGGCGAATTCTCCTTTGAATCGAAGAACCCCCGCCGACGTTGGTCGGCAGGGGCTCGTCTTGAAGATCTGATCGATGGGCGTGGGTCAGGCGTCCTTCGCCTTGACCGCTTCGAGGCCCACGATGATCCGGGTGTTGTCGCCGAGGACGCCCTTTTCGATGCCGTAGGTGTGCTCGAAATCACTTCGCTTGATGTCGAACTCGGCCTCGAAGCCGGCTCGACGGCCCATCATTTCACCGGTGCCGGTGAAACGGACGACCGCGACGACTGATTTCGTGACGCCGTTCATGGTCAGATCACCGGTCACGTCCCAGACGGTCTGTCCGAGACGCTCGCATTCGGTGCTCTTGAACGTCATCTTCTCGAACTCCTTCGCATTGAAGAAGTCGGGGCTCTTGAGGTGCTGATCGAGCTTCTCGTTGCCACTGTCGACGCTGTCGATATCGATCTCGACGTTGAAGGAGAAGTGGTTCTCCATGCCCGGCGTGAAGGTCACGACGCCGTTGACATCGTTGAACCGACCCCAGAACTGTCCCGCCTGGGCGTGCTGCACTCGAAAGAGGGCGGTGCTGTGAACCGAGTCGATGTCATAGGCACCCTCCGGCATGTCGGGAAGAGGTTCCACGACGGAGACCGCGCCGGGCGCGATGGTCGACGTGGTCGCCACTGTCGTGGTGTCTTCGCAGAAAGCGCTGCTGAGAGCATCGCAGGGGCAGAGGTCGAGCCCCTTCATGGCGGCGGCGCCGCCAAGGGCGACGGTTCCGCCAATGACACCGATCTTGATGGGGAGGCAAAAGAAGGCCATGGACGGTCTCCGTAGAAAGGTAGTTGAAGAATGGAGAAGAGTATTCGACCGCCGGGCGGAAAGAAAGATTGCGGCTGATTTTGGGATTCCCCTTCGGAGCTTTATGCATGTTGTAACACATAAAAAGACGCTGGAGGTGGGCTATCGACGGATTTCACCCTCTTTTAGGTCATAAGCCCGGTTTTGAGATCGAGCGGTTGGGGCTGATCATCTGAATGCGTCTGTCTTGAGGGCTCGAGACCGCTAGCATCCGGAGGGCCCTCCAGAACCACTCAAACCGCCATGAACCTTTCCGCCAATCTCCTGTCCACCGTGTACCTGTTCGTGGCTGCGATTGGAATGATCGTGGCGATTCTGGGGTACCGCGGCGAAAACAGGGGTCGTGCCCGATGGTGCCCCCGCTGTGACCAGGATCTTTCGGGGACCGAGGCAAGGATCTGCTCGGCCTGTGGTTTCTCTTCGCCGGAGGAAGTCGACTTCCAAAGCCCTCAACGTCGCTGGTGGATCATCATCACCGGGCTGAGTGTCGTCTCGGTGGCCTCGACCCTGGCGGTCGGATGGGATCCGGGCCGGGCCTCCAGACTGTTCACGCCGGTCTGGACCCCCATCGAGATCCGGGACCTTCCGATTGGATGGCGGGTGGAACGATCATCTTCGGACGATTTCGAAGGTACGGGCTTTCGAGAGCGAGTTCGCATCCTTCATGAGAAGAAGGTGCACTTCGACTGGCAAGGGTGGTCGGCCGATCTTGGTTTTCTGGACTCTCGAACCGCTCGGAGAGTGGGGCTCGGAACCGATCTCGATCGAAACGGGGTCCCCGATCTGGTGATTCGCATGACCGAGATCGCGGGTACCAGGTCCTGGGTCCTCTTCTCGCTCGCAGGTCGTGATGGAGTTCCACGACTTCAACCGGCGGCGGTTCTGACTGATGGTGGTTTTTCAGATGTGGATGGTGACGGTCATTTCGAATTCGTCGCGGAAGACTCGGCACTCAGGAATCAGTGGAGCGAGCCCGGAAGGATCTCCGTGCCGTCAATGGTGTTCTCCCCGGCTTCCGGGGGGTGGCGGTTCGATGAGATGCTCTCCAGAGGTCGCCCGCTGCGTTTCGATCTGACGGAAGATCCTCTCGAGCCATTGACGAAAGCCCGCGCCCAATGGGCGGAAAATAGAAAGCCATTCGTGTCCTCGTTGTTTGGAGCCGCATTTCAGCTCGCGTCGAGAGGGCGTTTCGTGGAGGCCGATCGGCTTCTCGGAGCCGCGTGGCCGGGCGACACGGATCCGAACGACGTGGCGGACTTCACGACGTTCTTCGAAGCCTCGGGAAACAAGAGAGCCCGGAGCTATGTGGCGAATGCCGAGGCCCGCCGCAGGATCTTCGAGGACATGCTCGCCGCATCGAGATTTTCAGATGAACTAGCGACGCTTCGTTCCACCTCCCCACTCGAGGATTGAGATCGAAAAGTGGTGCCGATCGGTATGCTCGAAGCCCCGTCCATTCGTGAAGGAAGCCCTGCATGTCGACCTCCCTGTCACTCGTCGTCCTCTCATTCGTCTTCGCGATCGTCGACGAGATGCCGAAGTCCGAAGCCCTCGTCCCCGACGGATTCACGGCGAAGGTCGTGGCGACCGATCCCCTGATTCAGGATGCGGTGGCCTTCTCGGTGGATCCTTCCGGCAATCTGCTGATCGCCGAGACCGAACGAACCAACCACGGTGCCATGGACAATCGATCCAGCCCCTGGCACCTTGAGGATGATCTGCAATCCCGGACGGTTGAAGATCGCGTCGCCTACATGGAGAAGTGGGCGCACAAGCAGGCCAACGGCATGAGCTATTACACCGAAGCGCCGGACCGGGTCCGAAGGTCGGTTGATGCCGATGGCGACGGGATCTACGATCGACACACCATTTTCGCCGGGCCTTTCAACGAGGTCGCAGACGGAATCGGCGCCGGTGTGATGCCGGTTGGTGACGAGGTCTGGTACACCAACATCCCACATCTCTGGCGGCTCATCGATGCCGACGGGGACGGGGTGGCGGAGACCAGGGAATCGATCCAGTCCGGATTCGGCGTTCGATTCGCGCTCTACGGACATGACATGCACGGCCTCGCAGCCGGCCCCGACGGACGCATCTACTGGTCGATCGGCGATCGTGGGTATCACCTGGTGACCCCGGATGGTCGAACCCTCGCCGATCCGCGGGGCGGCGCGGTGTTTCGATGTGAACGGGATGGTTCGAACCTTGAAGTCTTCGCCACCGGTCTTCGGAATCCACAGGAACTGGCGTTCAATGCGGTTGGTGATCTGTTCACCGGAGACAACACTTCGGATGCGGGCGATCGAGCCCGGATCGTCTTCGTCGCGCAAGAAGGCGAGACCGGTTGGACGATGGACTACCAGACGCTCGAGGGAGCGAATCTTCGCGGCCCCTGGGAACAGGAACGCATCTGGGAAGTGGTCACGGATGCGAACGCCGAGTATCGACCTGATTGGACTCTCCCACCGATCGCGCACGTCGGAGCTGGCCCTTCGGGCCTCACCTACGATCCGGGCCTTGGTCTTCCCGATGCGTACCGCGACCATTTCTTTCTCTGTGACTTCACCGGATCCCGGACCAAGAGTCGGATCTGGACGTTTCGGCCGGTCCCGGAGGGCGCTGGATATCGAGTCGAAGACCCCAGGGTCTTCGCGACCGGGATTCTGAATACCGACGTCGACTTCGATTGGAATGGCCGGATGCTGGTGTCGGAGTGGGGCAAGGGCTGGAGTTCTTCGAAGAAGGGTCGTCTCCATGCCATCGAACATCCGGAACGAATGAAGGATCCGCGGATCGCGGAAGCCCGGTCCCTGGCGATCGCCGGGATGGAGAGCCTCGATGATTTCACCCTCGCCGATCTTCTTTCGCATCCGGCTCGTCGTCTCCGATTGATGGCGCAGTATGAACTCGCCGAACGGGACGCGGTCGCGGTGTTGGCCGGAGTCGCTCGCTACGAGACCGAACAGTCCGCCCGCTTGCATGCGATCTGGGGACTTGGGCAGATCGCTCGCAGCGCCGCGGCTCGAAACCGGCGAACGAAAGCGGCGATGACTCCGGTCATGGAACTCCTCAATGATGCCGACGCCGAAGTACGGGCTCAGGCAGCCAAGGTCCTTGGCGACCCCGCCTATCCGGCGGCCACCGATTCCCTGATCGAAGCCCTCGCGGACGATTCACTTCGTGTTCGATATCACGCTGCGATGGCCCTGGGTTCCATCGGTGATGTCGCCGCCGCACCGTATCTGCTTGCGATGTTGGCGGAGAATGACGATCGTGATCGTTTCCTCCGGCATGCCGGGGTGGTGGCCCTGGTCGCATTGGCCGATCGGAACACCATCGAGGAGATGATGGCGAGCCCGGCTGCGGCGCTTCGACGGGCATCGGTACTGGTGCTTCGCCGTCTCGGCGACCCCGGCATCGAACGGCTGCTCTTTGATGTGGATCCTCGAATACGGACCGAGGCGGCTCGTGCCGTGCATGACGTACCCATTGCTTCGGCGATGCCGGCGCTGGCATCCCTCGCAGATCAATACCGATCCGATGGTGGCTCGACCGACGGCCGCGACCTGGAAATTCGTCGCGAGATATTTCGCATCGGTCGGAATGAGGGAGCGGCCGATCTCATGACCCTCTCTTCGTTCGATGGGGATCCGGACGAAGTCGAGATCATCACGAGTTTTCAAGGCCTGACCGATGGTGGCGAAGAGTACCTGAGTCGATTGACCGGACGAGTCGTGGCGCCTCAGACGGGCACGTACCGTTTCTCCATCGCCAGCGACGATGCTTCCTTGTTGCGACTTTCGCTCACCGGAGCTCGGAAGGATCTGCAGCCCGTGGCGGAGGTTCGGGGTTGGGTCGGGATGAATGAATGGACCGGCCAATCGGGGCAGACCAGCAAGCCGGTTGAACTGATGGAGGGTCAGGAAATCCTGATCGAGGCTCGTCATGCCCAGGGAGGCGGCGGCAACCACCTTGCGGTCGCCTGGACTCTTCCGGACGGGACGTTTGAAGCCCCCATCGGGGGGTCGTCGGTGAGTCGACTTCCAACCGAGACGCCGCTGCTTCGCCGAGTGGTGGACGCCAATCTTCGCGGAGGTACGCGGGATGATCTGGAAAGATTGACCGCGTTGGCGATGAATCACACGTTGCCACCGGCAATCGAGGCGGAAGTCATGCTCGCCATCGCGACCTTCGACGAACCGGGACCTCGTGACCGGGTTCTGGGTTGGTGGCGCCCGGTTGATCAGGCTCCGCGCTCGATGGAGTCGATGCGCTCGGTACTTGCGCGGACGCTGCCGGTGCTCGCCGATGATTCGAGGCCCCTGGTACGGGCCTCGGCGCGTGCGACCGCAAGCAGGCTTGGTGTGGCGCTCGACCCGGAGATGCTTCGTGCCACCGTGTTCGATCGCGAAGCGAATGCCGACGACCGGGCGGCCTGTCTCGCTCAACTCGTGCAGATCGGAGACGAACAGGTATCGAAGGCCCTGGAGGTATCGCTCCGTGCCGACGATCCTGAATTGCGGGCTGCGGCTCGAGACTCGCTGGCTTCAATCGATGCTCGAGGCGCCCTCGCGGAATATGAAAAGGCGATGTCGGAGGGAGTCGACATCGAACGCCAGCGGGCGATCCTGGGCCTCGCCCGAATCAACGATCCCCAGGCCACCGATCGACTTCGATCCGAGACCGATTCCGCGTTCGCCGATTCCGAAGCACCCCGAGCCTGGATGGTGGAGTTGCTCGAAGCCGGTTCATCAAGTGGGGACGAAGCACTGGTGGCCTTCGCCGAAGACTGGAAACGCCGGAGTCTCGAGGATCCATCGGTGTGGGACGTGGCACTACTCGGTGGTGATCCGACCGCCGGAGCCCGAGTGGCGCGATATCACCCTTCCGCCGCCTGTCTTCGGTGTCATGTGATCGGTGGCATGGGCGGCGACGCAGGACCGTCGCTCGAGGGCCTGGGGGCGCGAACCGACTCGCGGCAGATACTGCAGTCGATCATCGATCCGCAGGCGGTGCTGGTGGAAGGCTATGGCGAGGTCAGTGCGATGCCCAACATGCGGCCACTCCTCACGCCCCGTGAGGTTCGGGATCTTGTGGCCTATCTATCGACGCTCACCGAGACCGTGACCGACGGTCATTGATGCCGTGGGCGGGTCGGATTCGGCGTGGTCGGAAAGCAGTCGGGCCCGGAGGAGGATGACCGCGTCCAGAAGTGGTCGGTCCTCCGTGGTCTCAAGGGTTGGAACATCATCGAGGATGAAGAGATCCTCCCCCACGTTTGACCGCCAGTCGCCACGTTCTTCGAGGAAGCTCATGGTCTCGGTTTCGGTCGCCGGAGATGGAACGTCGGGGAGAATGCCCCACTCGTCTTCGTTGGCGAGACGATCGATCAGCCTCAGCCCGCCGGTGCGATCGGGGATGAGAAACCAGGACTGGGTCACCACGAGGTATCCGTCCGGCTGGATGGTGATGATCTGCACGCTCCCCTTTCCGTGACTCCTCTCCCCGATGACCACGGCGTCGTTCGTGGCCTGCAGGGTTCCCGAGAGCAACTCCGCGGCGCTGGCGGAATCCTCGTCGATCAGGAACACGATCGGCAACCCGGCAAGGCGGGTGTTCGAGCGACGGGCCTTCGTGTTTCCGATGGCGTTCCCGTGTCCATCCTCCGCGTTGAACAGAGACCCGTTCGAGATGAAGAGGTCGAGCAGGCGTTCGGTCGCTCCGAGGCGGCCGCCACGGTTCGTGCGGAGGTCGATGACCAATCCTTCGACCTGCCGTTCGGGACCACCGCTCGCCTTCAACTCACGCCCGGCATCACGCATGGCAACGCGAAAGTTTCGGTCGGTGTCGGAGGTGAATTCTCGAATGGCGATGTAGGCGATCCCGCATTCGGGGTCGAGTATCCAATCCCAGATGGGTCGGGTCTCATGATCGACACCGATCTGACGCCAGCCATGCAGGGTTTCCCGTTCGACGGAGTTCCGAATGACGTCGACGGTGTCGATCCGACCGATGTCCGGTTCTCGATTGTGCCGGACCTGAAGTCGAACCACGGAACCGGGATCACCGAGGATCACCTCCATCGCACCCCGAACTCCGAGATCGTCGATCGATGTTCCATCGACCGCGAGCAGGACGTCACCGGTCTTGATTCCAGCCCGACGAGCCGGCCCCCCCGACACGGGTAGCAGCTCGATTCCATCCGGTGTCGCCCGAAGCATGACACCGATGCCGATGTACGAGTCATCCAGCATCCGCTTGAACATTTCCGCGTCTGCGCCATAGAAGACGTTGGTACGAACATCGGTCGCTGCAAGCATGCCATCCAGAAAGACCCGGATGGCGTCGACATCGGTTTCGAAATCACCGGCGTTCGATGCGGCCTGCAGTCGGCGTCCGAGATTTTCCATCGCCTGCTTGAGTGTCCTGGTCGAAGGGTCGCTGGAAGCATTCTTCGCGTCCACCTCCGCTTCGAACCGACGCTGAATGTCGATCAGCAGGTCAGAAGGTTCATCGGAACCGAACTGTTCCTCAAGCGATGCGAAACCACCCGCGGTGAGGACACGCCAGTCGGGGTGATCAACGTGTCTTTGCATCAGGGTTCGAAGGGTGTAGGCCAGAACGCGTGGTTGCAGTGGGCTGACCTCCCCACCCGCGACCACTTTCCGATCAGCTCGTCTGCGGGCGTGATCGATCGCTTCCAGTTCGACTCTGGGATGACGGCCATCGGCGGCGGCATGCGCCACCCAGGTGAATCGCGTCCACGCTGTTTCAAGATCGCCATCGAGCAATGCTGACTGGGCGTCGGCATTCCATTCGACGATCGCGTCGTCGACGATCGTCTCGGCCATATCGGCGACTTCGTTCGGAAGCCCCGCTTGAAGGAGATCGGCGAGCTCGGCGATCAGGATGGCGCGTTGATCACACGTGGCTTTTTCGTCGAGCTGCTCAAGGATCGACTGTGCCGCTCCGACCCGCGCCAGTTCCGCTTCGGTTCGGGAGATTCGAGCTCGTGCCACCAACCGCGCGAGCCAGGGATCGTGAAGCTCGGTTTGAAGACTGGGCAGTTGATCGATCGAATCAGCACCGGCAGTGGCTTCGGACCAGACTTGAGCACCCCATGACGTGGACCGACCTTCTAAGGATTCGGTTGGTGGGCGGTACCGAGGTATGTCGGGGCCGGATGTTCGACAGGCGGAAAGAGCGCCACCGATCAAGAGCATCAGGATGAGACCGAACTGCCTGGCCGACTGTTTCATGAGATTGATCCCTGATCACCTTGCATGGTCCCAAATGATATTCGCCGCCGGCACCATGAATGGAGGCCGGCGGCGAGCATGGTCTGAGATGCTGAACCTTCAGCGATCAGTCTCGTCGTCGACGACCAAGTCCGAACGCGAAGACGGCGATGGTTGCTGGCGCTGGGATCGAAGCCGGTGCGAGGCCGGTGCCGAAGACCCAGCCATCACGACTCCCGTCAACCAGGACCCGGTCGCTGAAACCAACCATGGAACTGGCCCAATCATCCGTTCCGTCGGAGATCCAATATCCCCACGTGTCGAGGTAGTCGGGGGGTGAACCTTCGCCGTAGTCGTACGCATCATTGATACCGACTCCAACCAGGAAGTCACCGAAGGAGTAGGCGATGTAGTCGAAGGTGAACTCCAGCCCGTCAACGGTATCTGCCTCCGTGGCGATCACATCAAACAGATCTCGTCCGGTGATGGACGAATCGAATGAAACCTCGAAGAGATACGACTCCCCCGTGAGGAAGTCGAACTGAACCTCAGCAGTGGAATCGCCGCTTCCGAGATCCCAGGACCCCACGAAATCTGCGGAGGCAAGGCCACTCACGGCGGCGGTAGCCAACATAGCGGCCACACGGTGAACTGTATTACTGCGCAATTGTCGCGCCCTTTCTGCCGGATTCGCGCCGGCGGGTTGGAGCTGAATTTTGCTGGATTGACCCGAAATTCGGGGCAGCCAGAAATTCAACCCAGAATGCCGAGACCGACGACCCGACTCGTACCGCCGGACGTAAAGGATGAAGTTCGGGAACTTCTCTCCTCATGCCCTTCTTGGTACACACGGTGCCGCGTGCGTGGCGGATTCTCACCGCCTTCCTCAGTCTCAGCAAGACAGAAGAAGTCCGGATAATACACCGTTTGGATTCTCCCGGCCTCCGGTTCTCGGGACCAACCTTCTTTAATGAGGACAATGTTCAAACCACACCCTTTGGCGGCGGGTTGAATTGTAAACTATTGTTTCACAGTAGTTTACATGAATTCGGGGTGTAAGCCTGTGTTTCCGGGGATCCACCGCCCTGGTCTCACGCCGCTGAGTCGCAACTGCTTTGACTCGTGGCAAGCATGGGATACACCGTCCGGGGCTCGGATCTCACGATCCGAGCCCTTATTCTTATGTTCGTTGTTTGATGGATAAATTTTTGGAAGTTGAAATTGACCTCCAGCGGAATCCGCCGCTTGTTTTCGACTGTTCCCCGTGGAACATCTGGGACGAGCCCCCCCTCCAACCTCCGCACATTGATCGGCACCGTTTGGTTCCCCGTGGAACATTCGTCGCCTGGAGTGGTCATGTGTTCAACCGTGATAGTCTCCCCGAACGACGACCGTCGGTCGTGATCAGTCCAGATACCCTCAAAGGATCACTGGTATGCCCGCACCGAAAAAGACCGCGGGGCGTCGGCTTGGCCGAGGCCTGGGAAGCCTGATAGGAACGCCAGTAAAAATAGAACAGCCTTCGGTTCAGGATCCAGAGTCTTCAGGACCAAGCCTGACGGCAACTCCGCTCGCCAGCCCCCCCACCATGGCGGCGGAAGCGGCCACCGCTTCGGGTTCTGGAATTCGGATGTTGAAGCTGGATTCAATCCGCCCGAATCCGAAGCAGCCTCGGCAAAGATTTTCAGAGGAAGCCATTTCTTCGCTGGCCGAGTCGATTCGGTCTGCGGGACTGATGCAGCCAATCGTTGTTCGTCCTGACGCCCGCGGATTTGAGATCGTGGCCGGAGAACGACGCTGGCGTGCTTTCGGCTTGATTGGAAAGTCAGAGATTCCGGCCATCGTCAAAGCCGTTGATGATCAGACCGCGGCCGAATGGGCATTGATTGAAAACCTGCAACGCGAGGATCTCGATGCATTGGAGCGGGCCGATGGGATTGCCAGGCTGATGGAAGAGTTTGGGCTTTCTCAGACTGCGGTGGCGACCCAAATCGGTTTGGACCGGACCACCGTGACAAATCTGTTGCGACTTCGGGATGCTGATCCCGCCCTGCGAGATGCCCTCGTGAAATCGCTTGTCACCCAGGGGCACGCGAAAGCGTTGCTTGGGGTCACTGATATAGCCAGGCGAGGAAAGCTACTGGATCAATGCATCGCGGAGGGCTGGAGCGTTCGCGAGACGGAGCGAAGGGTTCAAAAGGTCCATTTAGAGCCCCAAAAGGGCAGTTCAGAAGATGAGCGGAGTGCCGCTGCCGGTAGAACTGCTCATGTAGTCGACCTGGAAAAGCGGCTTGCTCAACATCTTGGAACCAAGGTTGCCATTTCTCTTGGTCGTAAGAAGGGGCGAGGTCGTCTGTCGTTGGAATTCTTTTCGATCGAGCAATTTGATGGATTGCTCCAGAAGATCGGGTTTGACCCCAACGCGGAGTAGAGTCCGATAATATAATGGTAGTTTTGTACGAAGGCTGATTGAATGGTTCCAATCGGGTCGAGAGGTGCTGCGCGAACTTGTTGAACTTCCCAGGGTTCATTGAATTCGCACTGCTCGCCCTCCGATGCCTCTTGGTTCCCGTCCTTGGCCGTCGATGGTCAAGAGTTCATGGGATCCGACTCAGGCACCAAAGGGGACTTCCCATGGCCGATTTCGAGTACGAGACGCCCGCCGACACCTTTCCGACCTTTGCGGAAACCCAAGCCAAGAAGATGTTTGATCGAGTCCTTGTCTGTTGGGCATCCGATTTGCTGGAGTTACGTCGACAGGGCCTGATCACTCCCGGTTGGCGAGAGATGATCGACGGCGGTGAAGGTCCGGAGTGGCGTCGGGCGGCATGAGTCGTCGATGACCAGAATCCGGCGATGAACGCCGCTCGAGGATTCGGCATGAGCATCACCAGTGGCATCGGACTAGTCAGCGGGATCGATACGGTCTCCCTCATCGATCAACTTCTCTCGCTCGACGCGCAAGCGAAGATTCCAATCTTCCAGCGCATCGCGAGTCTGAACGCATCCAAGACGGCATTGCTCGACGTCAACGCCCGCGTCCTCTCGCTGGGCAACGCAGCGAGATCCTTTCGTTCGGACGATGTCTTTCGATCGGTTCTCGCCTCATCGACCAACGAGGGTGTGGCCACGGCCACGGCGACGGCCAAGGCGATTCCTGGCCAGTACTCGTTCCGCGTGAAGCAGATGGTGTCGACGAGTCAGAAGATGTCTCAGGCTTTCACCAGTCGAACCGAAGTTCCGTTGGGTCTCGATCAGATCTCGTTTGAATGGGGCAATGGAAGGGTCACCGGCGAAGTGCCGCTCGACAGTTTGAATGGCGGCCGGGGCGTCGATCGTGGTTCGATTCGGATTCAGGATCAGGCGGGCAAAGAGGCCGTGATCGACTTGTCGGAGGCCACGAGTCTTCAAGAAGTGATCGACAAGATCAACTCGGACCCCGAGGTTCAGGTGGTGGCGAGTTTCGATACCGACCGCATCAAGATCGTCGACGAATCGGGCGGAACCGGAGCGCTTTCGATCTTCAATGAAGGAGGAGACCAGACCGCCACCGATCTTGGAATTGAAGAAACGGTGGCTGGGGGCCTTATCTACGGAACGGAGATCAATCAGCTGAGTAGTGGGTCGCTCCTGTCATCAATGAATGATGGGAACGGCATCTTCATGCGCGACGCCGGACTCACCGACTTCGAGTTGAGCGTCAACGGCGTCGACTACAAGATCGACCTCGGCCGCCAGGACAGTCCGATCACGTTGGACTCCATGCTCGAGGATCTGAACGACGGAGACGGCATCGAGATCAATGATGATCCGGATCGTTCGGATTTCACCATCGTGACGTCGACTGGAGAAGAGATCGACATCGATCTCGGCGTCATTCTCGATGAGGATGAAGAAGTCGATGAGGAAGCGGTGACGACCGTCGGCGAGTTGCTTGGACGGGTGAATTCGAAGCTGGTCGAGGAGTTGGGCGCCGATCAGGTGACCTTCGCGATCAACGCGGACGGAACGGGTTTCCAATTGGTCGACGCGATGGGTGGGGGGGGTGAACCGGAGATCGTCGGTGCCGGACCCAACGGAGATGAAACCGCCCTGGATCTTGGAATGCTCCGGACCGGTTCCGGAGGTCTCATTTCCGGATCGACGATCCCGAACAAGGTGGAGATCGCACGTGCTTCGACCATTCAGGATCTGATCGATCGCGTGGATGAACAGACAGACGGAGTGGTGACGGTCTCGATCGCTGCGGATGGCGAAGGTCTGGATTTCAGTGCCGGCGGCGATCTGGTCTCGATTTCGGGTGGTGACATCGATGGTTCTTCATTCGCGGACGACGTATCGACTCAGACGCTTCGAGACCTCGGATTTTCAGAAACACCGGACGGTGAAGCAGCAGCCACGCTGGTGGGTGACCGAGTCTCAAGCGGGCTGGGAACGGTGCTGCTTCGTTCACTCCAAGGTGGCGATGGGCTTGCAGGATCCGAGATCACGGTGACCGACCGCCAGGGTGATTCGTTGACGGTGGGGAACCTCGACCAGTTCGAGACCCTGGAAGAAGTCATGGTGGTGATCGGCTCGGCCCTCAACGCCTCCGCGGTCGACGTCACGATCACGGTGAATGAAGAGGGCAACGGTCTTCTGGTGGCGGACGCGAGTGGGGGTACCGGTGATCTTTCGATCAGTGGAGACGCGGCGGCTTCCCTCGGGCTGGACATATCACCCACGGCCAGCAGCCAGGTTCGAGGCGAAAGCCTCCAGCGACAGTACGTCTCGCTCGCCACGCCGTTGTCGGATTTGAACTACGGCCGCGGGATTGGAACTGGAAAGTTTCGAATCACCAACAGTGACGGAGAGTCGGCGGCGATCGACATCGGTTCCGATTCCCGAACCGTGTACGACGTCATTCGAGAGATAAACGCGATCGCGGATGGCGTGGAGGCGCGGCTCAACGACAATGGCGACGGCATCATGTTGGTGGACACCGCATCAGGTCAGTCTGCGATCAAGGTTGAAGTCGTATCGGGTACGACCGCACGGGATCTCGGCATCCTCGGCGAGGCCTCGGCTCCGGGAGAGAGCATCGACGGCTCCTATGAGAAGATCGTCGACCTCGATCTGACCGACACCCTCGATGATGTCGCAGGCAAGATCAACGATGCAGGATTGCAGGTGTCTGCATCGATCCTGGATACCGGCACCAGCGATGCGCCGTTTCGGCTGGTTTTGAGTTCCGGCGTGTCCGGGCTCTCCGGCGATCTCGTGGTCGATACTGGAACCATCGACCTTGGACTTGGAACGCTCACCGCGGCCAGAAACGCGAAGGTGTTCGTGGGCGAGGGTGAAAACGCGATTCTGGTCGAGAGTGATTCCAATTCGATCGAGAACGTCGTCGCTGGTGTGACCATCGATCTCAAGTCGACATCCGACGCACCGGTCACGATCAACATCAGTCGTGACGAGGCGGGGATCATCGAAGCGGTGCAGCGATTCGTCGATACCTTCAACGACGTCATCGACCGGGTCAACACCTACGACTCCTACGATTCAGAGACCGAGACCCGTGGCCCACTGCTGGGAGATTCGACGGTCTCTCGAGTCCGCAATGAGATGTATCGCTCGCTGCAGCAGTCCGCGGTCGGGGTTGATTCCGGATTCCGGTATCTCTCGGAAGTCGGGGTCCGGGTCGGCAAGGACGGCAAGATCGAGTTCAACAAGGAGAAGTTCGACAAGGCCTACGAGGCTGATCCTTCTTCCGTGGAGAACCTCTTCACCGCGCTCGAGCAGCAGGGTTCAAGCACGACCGAAATCGCAGACGGCGTGACGATCGACAAGATCAGCACTTCGTACACCGAGCTCGGTTTCGGTGAGATCTTCAAGCAACTGACTGACCGAATGACCAATTCGGTCGATGGTTTTCTGACCTCGGCGGATGATCAGTATCAGACGTTGCTGGATGCTCAGGATGATCGCATCGGACGAATCGACGAGCGGATCGATGCGAAGCGAACTCGGCTTCAGCGGCAGTTCGTGGCCATGGAGGAGTCTTTGGCTCGCCTGCAAAGTCAGCAGAGTTCACTGGGTTCGATCAATCAGAACATAGCCATTGCCGGATCACTGGTCGGTTGACCAAGGACGCGCATGATGTGCGCGGAATCGGCGATCTGTGCTTAATTCCTGCCATGACTGCGCTCGGAACTCATCTGTATCGCTCGGACGACCGATGACAACTGCATCATGATGAATCCCCGAACTCAGGCGTATCTTCGAACCAAGGTCATGTCGGCATCGCCGGTCGAACTTCGGCTCATGCTGGTGGACGGCGCGATTCGCTTCGCCGAGCAGTGCCGGGGTGGGCTGGAGCAGAAGAACTTCGAGCAGGCCTACGAGGGCAGCCGGCAGTGCCGGGCGATCCTCACCGAACTGCTTTCCGGATTGAAGCCCGATCAGGATCCCTTGCTTTGTGAGCGTCTCAACAGCCTCTACACCTTTCTCATCTCCCGGATGATGGAAGCGATGTCCGAACGCGATCCGGAACCGATCGTGGGCGTCATCGAGTTGCTCCGATTCGAACGAGAGACCTGGCAGATGGTCATTGAACAACTTGCCGAGGGCGTCACGGAATCATCAGATTCCAAGACTTCCGAAACCGCGGCTGTTCCTTCGGCATCCAAGCCCGCCCCCGGAAACTTCGGAGAAGCGCCGGCCATGGTGGGTGGAAGGCTTCATCTCGCCGGTTGAGTGATCCCGTCCGTTCTCGGGCTCGATCCCGAGTGATTTCGATCTTCCAAAGATGATCTCGCCTTCAGCAGCATGCGAATTCTCCACTACATGCAGGCGATTGACTTTCGCCATGGCGGCCCTCCGCGAGCAGTGGTGGATCAAGTCGCCACGATGAAGGCTCGAGGGCACCTGGCGGGACTTGCCACGACGGTGGTGGAGGATGTCCCGGACGATTGGTTGAACGATGATGCCCAAGCCGGTGGGGCGCCCGAAGTGGTGCGTCTTCCCCCGGTCGGAGGACGGCTCAATCGCCTGTCGGCCGAAGGTGTCCGGCTCGCCAAGGAAGTGGTCGCGCGATACGACGTCGTTCATCTGCATGGAGTGTGGGAAACATCGAACCTGCAGTTCGCGGCGGCTTGCCGTGCGGTCGGCACCCCGTACGTCGTCAGCCTTCGAGGCATGCTCGACGACTGGGCGATGAATCAGAAATCACTGAAGAAGCGTCTGTATCTCGCGTTCGGTGGTCGTCGATTCCTCGAGGGTGCGGCTTCGGTCCACTGCACCGCGGAGTACG
Source organism: Phycisphaerae bacterium (assembly GCA_002683195.1). Next base: position 5,010 of record NYSW01000099.1, on the reverse strand, counting down.
AACGGATCCAGAGCAAGGCTCGGTTCGGCCGCGCTCGTTCCGCCGTGGTTCCGAACCTCGTGGATCTTCGGCCGTATTTCGATCTGCCGAGTCCGGACCTCGCAAAGGCCGAATGGCCGGCGCTCACCCGAAAGGGACTGAAAGTCCTTTTCCTGAGCCGATTGCATCCTGGCAAGGGCGTGGACATGCTCATCGATGCGGTCGCGGAGATGCGACGACGGAAACTCGATGTCGAGCTGATCATCGCAGGCAACGGTGAGCCGGAATATGAGAAGTTCCTTCGGGCACGAGCCACCGACGCTGGAATCGACCAGAACGTGACTTGGACCGGTTTCATCTCGGGAGACGTGAAGCTCTCGCTGTTCGCGGCGGCCGATGTCTTTGCGCTTCCGACGATGCAGGAGAACTTCGGTTTCGTGATGTTTGAAGCGATGGCGGCAGGGACACCGGTGGTCACGACCGACCTGGTCGACACACGAGACGAGATCGCCGCCTCTGGAGGGGGGGTGGTGATTCCTCGGACGGTTGGCGACTTCGTCCAGGCCCTTTCGGAATTCGCCTCCGGCCGAAGTGACGCCGCTGCGATGGGCGTCATCGGGCGGAAGTGGACGCTGGAGAATCTTTCGGCGGACCGGGTCGCGGGGGCCTTCGAGAAACTCTACGACTCCTGCGTGGATCGGGGTTGACCCGCGAATCTCGCCACCAGGCCACGGAAGCGTGCGGGGGTGAGTGAGACGACTTCGCGCGAGGTATCCGACGGTAGGAACCGAAGGGCGATCAGCAACAGGAATGCGTAGCAGCCTCCGGCCACGATGCCCGCCACCAAGGCTCCCGATCGTCCCGGATCCATGGCGTCGATGGCTGTGTTTCCGATGAAGGCGGCAACAATCCCCGCGAGGATCACCGGCGCGGTGCACCGGAGGAGATGCGGCACTACACGGGACATGGTGAGGCCGTACCTCGACCCCAGCCAGGCGGTCGCTCCGATTCCCGACAGTCCCATGCACAACGAGACCATCATGGCGATCCCGTCCACGGTCCCCCAGACCGCCGCTCCGATCCCGGCACCAAGCACGACGGCAAGTGCACGAACACCATTGACGATCAGCGACTCGACGTACCGTCGCTCGGCGAGGAGAGGCGTGGTCGCGATTCCAAGGATCGCGGTGAAGGTGAGTCCGATCGAGAGAACCTGAACCGCGAAGACCGAATCCACCCATTTCTCGTTCCAGATGAAGGCCTCGAGCGGTCGGATGCCAGCGAGCATGCTGATGTTGACCACCGCAATGGCGAATCCACCGGTCCCGATCAATCGTCGGATCACTGACTGCAGTCGTGTCGTGTCGTCCCCGACCCGACGAACCACCGGAACCAGAATGCTGGTGACGGTCACCATGAACAGCCGTCCGGGCTGCACGGCAAGCTGATAGCCGAAGTAGTAGGTGCCGAGGATGGCCGCAGGAACGAAGAACTCCGCGATGAAATAGTCACCACTCGTCCAGAGGCTCGTCATGGCGGCAACCGCCAACAACCATCGAATCTGATGGAGGAGCTTCGGAAGAATTCGACGAGAGGGGATGAAGTCGTATCTGGTCGGCCGTGCTTTGGCGAAAAGATAGACCAGTTCCGCCGCCACGCCGGCGAAGACGGGAATGCACAGGGCAAGAGCATTCCCCAGGACCAGCGCGAGAACGATCATCAACGGATATTGAACGAGGGTGTTGAGAAGGGTTGCTCTGGCGTTGATCTCGAAACGGAGTTCGGCGTTCAGTCGAGCGCGGAGGACGAACCGCACCGGTGCGAGCAGCATCGAAGCTGAAAGGATCCAGATCAGGACCGGAAGATCGGGTTGCTCGAGATAGCGACTGAGCCACGGGGTCAGGATGAGGACCGGGATCACGCCGATCAGGTAGAAGCCTTCCGAGAGCCAGAAAGCGCTTCCGGTCCGAAATCGGCGTCTGGCTGGCGGCAGTGAGACCAGATAGTTCTGGATCTCTCCGCCTCGGAGCAAGCCAGAGACCGTCATCACGCCGATCGCCATCGCGAAGACACCGAACTCCGCGTCCAGAAGGACGAAGCCGGTCACGATCTGGGCCGCCAGCCCGGCGACTCGTCCGAGGATGTTCGCGACCAGCATGGCACCAACACCACTTGCGGTTCTTTGAGTCAGCATGAGTAGAGGTGGTGGTTGTTCATCGGGTGCGGTTCGGCAGTCTGCGAGTTCTGATGGTGAACATGTTCGGGCATGCAGAAAGTATCTTGCTCTGGATCATCGACTGGATTTGCCGAACATGTCGATGCTTTCAATGGTTGTCTCTGAAGGTGTTGGTCATTGACGACCAATCCGGGTGAACGAGAGGATATTGTTATGGGACACCGTGCGTTTGCAGTCGCTTTCATCGGCGGACTTCTATTCAGTGCCGGGGCCGTGAGCGCCTCGGATTTGCCTGATGTCGTCCGACCGGCTCGGGAAAGGATCGTGGAGCGTTTCATCATCGGAGGCTCCTCCGATGATGATGCTCGGCGTAGGGTGGCACCTTGGGAACTTGGCGATGGGGGTTGGCCGGACTTCGTCCGACGTGAGATTCCCGGTCCCTACGGCTGGGGAATCCGACGCTTCTGGTTGCACAATCCGTTCGGAATGCTGTCCGGAGAGGTGATGCAGTTCGACCAGTATCTGGATGCGAAGGAAGGGAAGCAGAATTTTCTAGTCGATCGGTTTGCCGAATCATGGCGACCCATAGTGAAAGGATCCCTCGGCAATCCCGTGGAGCTCATCTGCTATCTCGGAGCCATGGATCCCGATGATGACCGGATGAAAGAGTTCTATGAAGAAGAGGACCCGGCGGCGACGCTCGCCACGCTGCTCAAGTGCATCCGGCCGGCACTGATGGCAGGGGCGTCCATCGGTGCGGACGCCGCCACGAAGCTGGACGACGAAGGTCCGGCCTTTCACTTCTATAAGTTTCTCGAATCGATCGGGATGCCCGTGTACATCGAGTCGCGGCCACGCAAGAACGAGCCGGCTTGGACGGCCTTTCCGGTTTTCGCGATCGACCACTGGTGGAAGCGTTCGAACCCCGAGGTCTATCCGGACTCAGCCTGGGCGATTCCAAATCGGGGTCTGAACAAAGAACGACTTCGGATGATCACCGATCTTGGAAACGGCACTGATCGTTCGGTCATCCAGGCCATGGTTCAACGGATCCGAACGATGCTGCTCGAAGGAGACACCGTCGTCGTTCGTTCGAGAGTACTGCGGGAGAACGGCGTGTCGATGACTGACTTGACCGAAGGCATTGATTCAGAGATTGCGCGTCGTCAGGCCCTCGCAACCGAAGGCGGAGACGAGACGTCATCCGGTGTGGTCGCAACTTCGGAGCCTCCGTTGACGGTGGAGAAAAAGTCTTCCGTCACGATTCGAAGATCCGCCGACAAGAAAAATCGGAACAGTGCGCCGCGTCGAGTATTCATCGGCCCCGGTGGGACCAATCCACTGGAAGGCAAGAAAAATCGTTGAGCGTTCGAGGACCAGGGTAGAACTGACCGGTACTCAGTGGGTTTCTGCTTCGAAATACGGTTCCGAGTCGTATTCTTCGTCGATCGGATCCGCGAACTCGTGTTCATCCACTTTTCCGAAGATCATCATCGCAAGCCGAAGCGATATGGTCGCGACCACCAGCAGCCCGACGATGGCGACGATGTAGATGGTGATGTCGCCTCGGCTCAACGCGACGATCTTCGGTGAAGCCGCGGCTAGAAGCATCACCAACCACGGATTGTTTGGTTGTTCGGCAAGTAGTTGATCGAAGACTCGAAAAGCGCCTCCGAACACGAGTCCGTAGAGCCCCGCCATCCAAAGTCCACCGTCATGGAATGCGTTGCCGATGATGCTCGGACCCCAGTTCACTTTTCCGTCGACCCATTCGCCGCGGTCTCGGGGAAGGAACTCGCCGAGAGCCACCGGCTTGTCCGGCCACCAGTCACGGGGAATCGGATTCGTCAACACGTATCGAACGGTGTGGAAATAGTCCGGGCTCGTCTTACGGGTGTATTCCTCGATGCAGAGCAGTGCCACCGTGATGGCATCTTCGTTCAGCCAGTCCTCCGCGTAGGAACTGGTCTCGAGACGAAACTCCAGTAACTGCTTGATCCGGTCCATCGCGATTCCGGAGTCCGCGTCGCCGTTGAAGTCGTGGCGAAAACCGGAATAGACCAGAATGAGGAAAATGACGCCTACACCCAGAGCCGTCATGCGACCGATGGTCGCGGTGGGCCTGGAGTAGCGCCAGCTCCCCCAATACCAGGCAATGGGAATCGCGACCACCGCGGCGAACAGTGGATGGCGCCCTGAACCGAAAAGTGCGGTGAACACTGCAATCATCAAGGCCCCGCCGGCCATCGCGAGATACATGACCATCAAGGGGTTTCGCAGCCAGGCAAAGATGAAGAGGGCGACCGCGGCGGCGGGCAGGAGTTTTCCAAGATTGTTGACGATCTGTCCGACCACCGGAATGTCGATTGGAAGGGCGGAAGCGAAGAGTCCCAGGATCGCTGAGATCCCACCGATGGTGGTGATCGTCGCGATGTTTGCGGGTGGCGACTTGCGCCACAACTTGTGGGCCACCGTGACCGGCGCCCTCCAGCGGTTGTACGACCACCAGAAACAGGTGAAGAACAGAGCCACCGCCGCGAAGAGGAGCACCACGTCCATCGCGACCTGGTTCCCGCGGTAGAGCTGGCGCACTCCGGTGGTGAGACTGGCGACCCCCATGAAGTTGGAGACCCCGATCACGAAAAGGTGCTTGCTCGAGACGAGATCCTCGCCCTTGCGCAGATAGTTCCAGAGGATCACGGCCACGGGGGCGATGAGCGTCACGAAGCCGAAGATGATGAGTGCGGTGTCGATCGCTCGAATCTCAAGGGTGGAGTCAGGCCATTCGGACTTCGTGACCGGCGTCACGAAGCGTCTTCTCGCGTCGCGCAAGTTCGAGGTCGCTCTCGACCATC
>NYSW01000098.1 GCA_002683195.1 Phycisphaerae bacterium | reverse complement strand
GTCATTGATCTTTCGGACAAGCTCGCCCCGTTCTCCGACCTCTGTCCGCTCGTTCCCGCCATTTTCCGCCAATCCGCCAATCCGCCAAACACCGCCGCCCCCGCCGATTCCACTAGGAGCCTGTGGGGGCGGTCTTTAGAATCGAGTTCGTACGACATCGAGTTTCCGGGGATTCCTATGCGCACCACCGACGGAGCCCTGTGCCCATGCCCCGGATGCACACCCGCACCGCTGTCACCCGCACTCTGACCCTCGCCGCCGCGACGGCCGCGGTCGCCCTGCCCGCGCTGGTCGCTCACGCGCAGGACGCCGTCCAGTGGAGAATGAAGAACGGAGGAAATGGACACTGGTATCAGTTCGTCCTCCTTCCGGGAGAGTGCATCGAGAATTCGGAACGCCGGGCCAACGAACTCGGTGCCTCTCTGGCCACCATCCACTCCGACGGTGAAAACGCATTCGTCGATGTATTGATCCCCGCCTACAACGGCGCGTATTCCGTCGGTCGTCTCGGGGCCTTCCAGGACAAGGACGCTCCTTCACCCGATTCCGGCTGGAATTGGATCACCGGCGAACCCTGGAACTACACGGCTTGGTCCCCCTACAACAACCAGCCGAACGACGGAGTCGACGAGACTCATGTGGTCATCTACGCCAGTGCTCATACGGGCGCATTCGCGGGATGGCATGACAACTCGGAAAGCTGCGCTGCTTCAGGCGATCTCGGCTGGATCATCGAGTGGTCCGCCGACTGCAACGACGACGGCATCGTCGACTACGGGCAGATCCTCGATGGCTCACTCACGGACGACGACCTGGACGGGGTGCCCGACTGCTGCCGGTGCCCGGGCGACTTCAACGACGACGATCTGGTCGACGCCAAGGACCTCGGTCTCCTCCTGGCAGCCTGGGGGACCGACGGAGGCGACCGTCCCGAAACCGACCTCGACGGCAGCGGCGACGTTCGGGCGGGTGACCTCGGTCTCCTCCTGGCGCTCTGGGGCGCCTGCGGCGAGCCCGACTGCCCCTGAACCCCACCGGCGATACCCTCGCGGTATGGACGCCATCGATCTTTCGGACAAGCTCGCCCTGTTCTCCGACCACTGGTCCCCGCGGATCGTCGCGGCCCTCAACGGCCAGGAGGTGAAGCTCGCGAAGTTCATCGGGGCCTTCGACTGGCATCGTCATCCCGACGAGGATGAGATGTTCCTGGTGCTGAAGGGCTCGTTCACGATGGAGTTCCGAGATCGTTCGGTCGAGCTGCAGGAGGGCCAGATGCTGGTCGTCCCCCGGGGGGTCGAGCATCGACCGGTCGCGGAGCAGGAATGCTCGGTGATGATGGTCGAACCCGCCGGCCTGGTGAACACCGGCGACGCTGAAACCAGCGACAAGACGACCACCGGCACCTGGATCTGAACCAGACCGAGCGGAGCCCGATCTGGGGCAATTCTCCAAAACCTGAGATGTGCCTACGCCTCCGGAGCGGCCTTTTCGCATGAGTTGAAGGGCGGAGCGCTGCTGGGGCATCGATCCGATCCACTCCCAGACCATGGAAGTCGGTGATCGCCCGAGGTGTCAGCTCGGAGTCGGTTCGATCAGGAGAGGCCAACGCCTCCGAAAGGGTTTTCACACATGTCCACCGCATCACCCGCAGCCGCGGTTCGCCTCTGGATCGGACTCTCCTTCTTCACGATCTTCAATCTGGGGATCTGGGTGAGTTCGGAACTCGTCCAACGACCCGAACCCGGCCTGGTACGGGTGATCGAGGCCTCGTCCGCCATCGAACTTGAACGGTCCGGGGTGCTTCAAATTCGCCTGGACCGGGACATCTACACAGAAGATCAGGTCGGATCGAATCTAGAACGGTCACCGTTCCGGATCGAACCCTCGATCACGGGCACCTGGCGAATCGACGGGACCGATGCCCTCGCATTCGAGCCGGTGGATCCTCCACCCGCCGGTCGCATCTATCGGGTTGCGCTGGCGAGTGCCCATCCGATGTTCCGGAAGTACGAATTCGACGACGACACCCTGCCGAACCTGCGATATCGACCGATGGAGCTTGATCACCTCCGACTCGCCGATGTCGGGAATGCGAGCGAGGGTGCTGATGCCGGTGAACGGCGACTGGCACGATTCCATTTCACATTCAACCAGCCGGTGCTTCGTTCGGCCCTGATCGCTGCGACCACCATCTCGGTCGATGGAACCGTGGCCGGACCCACACCACTGCGAGATCGTCTCGAATCACATCATTCCATCGAAGTCCCGGTTCGACCGGGATCCACGGTCGGGATCCTGATCGACTCCGGACTCACCGGTCATGACGGGCGTCTGGAATTGGGCCAGGAGGTCAGACGCCGTTTTCAAATCGCGGGCAACCTCGTCGATCTCCGGGCGTCGGCCACGAACCGCTGGGGATCGGCTTCGAATCGAGAGATCCGAATCCATTTCGATCGTCGTCTGGATCCCACTCAGATACTCCCAACCGCCACGATCACCCCGGACCCGGGCCCCATTCGTTGGAAGATCGACGGAAACGACATGGTCGCCCGGGCCGACTACCGATCGAATCGAACCTACGCCGTCCGGATCGAGCCGCCGCTCCTCGCGATAGATCGATCACTGCTTCAGACGCCGATCGTACGAACCGTGACCACTCCCCCACCGCGACGGACGGTTTCGCTTCCGATGCCGGACGGCCAGTTGATGCCCTCCGGCGGCTTGAAGGTTCCGATTCGTCATTCGGGATACGACGAGGTCCGTCTCGAAGTCCATCGATTGGTGGATGAACATCTGCCGATGGTGCTCGCCGAAGTGGTCGGCGGACGATCACTCCCTCGCGTCGGCGACGAGATCTTCGACGACATCGTCCCGCTGGAAAACAGCGATTCGAGCACTACGGAAACCGACATCGAACTCGGGTCGATGATCGAGCGACGTCCAGGCCTCTACCGATTGAACGTCACTCCCGGCGAAAACCGCTGGAATGGTGATCGGGCCATCGTTCTGGTGAGCGACCTCGCGATCGATCTCCAGATCACCAGCGATGAAATCCTCGCGTGGGTCACTTCGGTTTCGAGCGGACGGCCGGTCGAAGGTGCGAAACTGGTCGCCTGGGCCCCCAACATCACCGCCGTCGCCACCGCGATCTCGGACTCCGACGGCGTCGCTCGACTTCCGATCGACGGTGATCCCTGTCGCGTGGTGACCGCGACCCGAGGTGACGACGTCATCTTCGCTCGGACGAAGCTCGCTCGCGGCATCGAAGATCGATCTCTCGCCGGCGCGGCGTGGACCGGTCCGATGGATATCGCACTGCATGCGGATCGAGGCATCCACCGACCCGGTGAGACCGTTCATCTTTCGGGGATCCTCCGTACCGTCACGGGCACGGTCCCCGAGACCACGCCGATCGAGGTGCGTTGGATTCGACCGGACGAACGGGTCATGCAGACGAAAGAGGTCTTGACCGATCCGGCTCAGGGAACGTTCTCCGTTGAAGTCCCCACCGCCCCGGATGATCCGACCGGAATCTGGATCGCCAGTTGCCGACTTCCCGGATCCGACGATGAAATCAGTCGAATCGAGTGTCGAATCATGCCGTTCCTTCCGGTCCGGCTCGAGGTGGCGACCGAGGCGGTGGTACCCGAATCGCCTTCGGTGCTGACCGCCCAGGATCCACTCGAAATCAGCGTGACCGCGTCCTATCTTCACGGCGCTCCGGCCGCCGGTCTCGACGGAACCATCACCAACCAGCTCCGTCCGGTTCGGTACCGCAACAGTGCATTCCCTGACTTCCGATTCGAGCCCACCACCAAAACCGCGAAGATCGCCACCGAGCAGAAAGTCCAGACCGACGAGAACGGCCAGGCCCGCATCGAAATCGACCCGCCGATCATCCGCGCCAACTGGAGCCTGGTCTCGGTCGCATCGATTCGGGAACCCGGCGGAAGATCAACCAGCAGCACCGTCCGCGAGACGTTCGACAACATGGTCCGTCACCTGGGAATTCGAGTGCCCGGAGGCCGCGTCCATGGGTCCGATGCGCCGATCGACGTGGATGTGATTGAAATCCTGGGCGGTACCGGAAGCATTCAGGGAGAACCGACCTTTGAATTGTTGGCGGTCGACAACCAGTGGTATCGAACCGAGGAGTACGGACGTGGGGTCCAGACCTGGAAGTCGAGGGAAACGACCACGCCGGTGACCAATCTGGAAGTGAGGGAACTTCCCCAGGAGGAAGGATCGATCCGACGTTTCCAGATCGATGCGCTTCCCGACGGCGCCTACCGACTGGTCGCGAAGCTCGAAGAATCGACCGACCTTCCAGCGGTGGTCACCAGCACCGACTTCCACGTGAGCAAGTGGCGATCGGAAGGACGTCTGGCCCTCGAGCGTCCCGACCGCGTGGAACTCCTGCCCGACCATGACACGATCCGGCCGGATGAGACCATGCCGGTTCTGATCCGGACCCCGTTTCCCGGGACCGCCTTGATCACGGTGGAGACCGACCGAATTCATCAGGTTCATGTGGTCGAGGTCGAAGGTGACGGAGTGAAGATCGACCTCTTGATTCCCCCTTCGGTTCGGGACACCTGCTTCGTCGCCGCCACCCTCGTTCGTGCCGTGGATCCCACCCGCCAACAGTGGCAGGCAGTAGTCGCCCGCGGCGCCGCCCGCCTCACCGTCGATGATTCGCCGCATCGAATTCAACCTTCGATCCTCGCCTCGGACGCCGCCCGTCCAGGTGAAGTGGTTCGAGTGACCGTCGCGGTTCCCGACGCCAGCCCTCAGGCCATGGCCAGAATCTGGGCGGTGGAGGAAGGAGCGCTCCTGGCCACTGGATTTCGAGCCCCCGATCCGGCCGGGAATTTCCTTCGTGACCGACGAAGAATGGTGAATTCGATGTCGACGCTCGAAGATCTCATCGAAGACGTCACTCGACCCGTGGGCACCGATCGCATCGGAGGTGATGCCGCCAGCCGGCTTCGAGAACCGATCCCCGTTCGAATCCCCGAGACCCGGGTGATCTGGCGGGCCTTTGAAACCGTCGGCCCCGACGGCATGATCGACGTCGATCTGACCATGCCGGAACTCGATGGTGCCCTGCGGGTGATGGCCGTGGTCGCCGATGGCGATCGATACGGCGCGGTGGAACAGAAGATCGGTCTGGTATCTCCGATCCAGATCGTGGCGGCATTCCCCCGGGCCGCCGCGCCCGGCGATCGAATGAAGGTGCCGACGACGATCCGGAACAACACGACCCTTGATCAAACGGTGGAGATCCGGATCGAGACCGGCGACGGACTCACCGTGATGCCCCATCCCCAGACCGTGAGCCTCCCCGCGGACAGCGAAACATTGTTCCAGATCGAACTCGAGGCGACCGGTGTCGGTCACACACCCGTTCTGCTTCGCGCCATTCCAACCGACGGATCCCCCGGTACCGACCTGGAATGGACGATCGCGGTCCGACCTCCGTTTCCCCGCATGTCCGAGACCCGTCGATTTCTGGTGCCCCGAGGAGAAAGTGTCTCCATCGAACGCGATCGAGCCCTCGAGTTCTTCGACGGTCGCATCGAAATCATCGCCGGCAGCTCCCCGCAGATCGATCTCGCCCCCGTGGTCGAAGATCTCATCGACTATCCATACGGTTGCGGAGAGCAGATCGGAAGTCGGGTTTCGGGGCTCCTGGCCGCCGCCCGCGCTCCGTCGGTCGCGGGCAGCCGCCGGAGCGATGCCTGTCTCGACCTCGCGGCCAACGGACTCAGCCGCCTCTGGACCACTCAACGATCGGACGGTCGGATCCCGTACTGGCGTTCCATGGGGGGGGATCAATGGCTGACGATCCGTACCGCCTTGATCACCCAACGGGCACTCGATCTCGGGGTTCGAGCGCCCAACGACTTCCTGCCCGGACTGATCGACGCCACCACGATGATCGCTCGACGCTCCGATCTGGACCGGTCGATCGCCGCGATGGCGGCTCGAGTCCTCGCCCAGGCCGGACGTCCGGATCCCGCCCTGATCGAACGCCTCTTCATCGAACGCGAAAACCTTCGTCTGGATGACCGAGCGCATCTCGCCGCCGCCCTGAGCGCGGTCGGCCGGACCCGGGACAGCCGCGAACTGATCGATTCCCTTTCACCGCCACCACCCCTCACCCCTCGTCAATCCGGAGTCTTCACCTCCGACGCCACCCAGATCGCCATCGCGCTCTCCGTCGCCCTGAAAGAGGCTCCGGAGGCGGAGATCATTCCCGTGCTCCACGAAAACCTGGTCGCACGACGAGGCGACAAGGGCTGGCGCACCACCTATGAAAATGCCGCGGCGGTCGACGCCCTCGTCTCCTGGGGAAAGCGGAATCCACCGACCGATGACGTCCGAGGATCGATCGAAATCGCGGGAGAACGGCTGGTCTACCCGGGCGGTGCCGACCTGCACCGAGTCATCGTTCCGACTCCTGCTCGACCCGGCGCTGCGCAGGTCGCCGAGCGCATCGCCTCCGATGGCGATGGTTCGTTCAGCGTGGTGGTCACCACCTCCGGATTCCCGAAGGAAAGCGGACTGGAGGAGCCGGATCATCGCGGCCTCAAAGTGAGTCGGCGATGGCTCGATGCCGTGGGAAGACCGATCGAGGTCGGATCCGAAATCGCCGCGGGGCAGGTGGTGATCGTTGAGCTCGAATGGAGTTCCACCCTCGGTCGAGACGTGCCTCACGTGGCCATGGTCGAGGTCCTTCCCGGAGGCATGGAATTCGAACTGCCTCAACTCGTGACCTCGGCGACCAACGACACGACCTTCGACGCCATCGATCGAATCGAGTTTCGAGACGACCGGCTCCTTGCCTTCGACACCTTCACCCGGAAAACTCAACGCCTTCGATACGCCATGCGAGCGATCGTTCCCGGCGAGTGGGTCGTCCCGGGAACCCGCGCCGAATCGATGTACGAGTCGACCGTATGGTCACAGCTCCCGCAGCATTCGATGGAGATCGCATTCGAATGAACGATGATCCGAAAAATGAATGTTCGAGAAGCCGGTGGTCCCGAATCACCTGCGCCCTCGGCATCACCAGCAGCGGATCGACGGCATTGCTGTTCACCGCCTTCGTGTTCGCGTGGTTCGCGTTTCCGCTTCCGGAAGACATCCTGCATCCGGGTCCCAGCGGTGGACTGGTGCTTGATGCCGATGGTGACCCGCTGCTCTCGGTCGTCGCGGCCGACGAACAGCGGCGTCTTCCAGTCGCGTTCGAGGACCTCGGAACCATCATTCCCGCGGCGGTCATCGCGGTTGAAGATGCTTCATTCCACCGACACGCCGGCATCGATTTCTCCGCCGTCCTCGGCGCGGTCCGTGACAATCTGGTGGCGGGCCGAGTGGTACGCGGCGCCAGTACCATCACCATGCAGGTCGCAGGCATGAAACTCGGTCACCCGCGGACCCTGACCGGCAAGGCGATTGAAGCCTTCCGTTCCCTGCAGATCGAATCGGTTCACCACAAGGACGAGATACTCGAGAGCTGGTTGAACCTCGCTCCGTTCGGCGGAAACCTGGTCGGCGTGGAGGCTGCGAGTCGGGGCTGGTTCGGAAAACCCGCGCAAGACTGCACGCTCGCCGAGGCCGCCCTTCTGGTCGGTCTTCCGAATTCACCCGAGCGTTTCCGACCCGACAGGAATCCCCAAGCCGCGATGCAACGGCGTTCCGTGGTTCTGGAACGCATGATGACCGCCGGAATCATCGGGGAATCGGAACGACGCCGGGCGGCGGCGACCCCGGTCACGATTCGGAGGCTCGACCAGGCCGACAACCGTCGACACGTCGGTTGGATGGCCATCGACGCTGCAGGCCGGGGCCAGGCGATTGAAACCACGATCGACCTCGAACTCCAGAGAATCGCGGAATCGGTGATCGCTCGACGGTCGGTGGATATCGGTGAAGCCTGCGACGTGGCGGTGGTCCTGGTCGATCATGCCAGCGGGGAAATCGCGGCCCTCGTTGGTTCGAGTGATCCCAGCGACCCACAGGATGGTGCGGTCAATGGAGCGACTTCCGCTCGTTCCCCGGGATCGGCACTGAAACCGTTCGTGTACGCCGAAGCGTTTCAACGCCAGGGACTTTCGCCGGATTCCATCGTCGACGACACCGCGGTTGATTTCTCCGGATGGCGGCCACGGAACATCGACCGCATGCATCTCGGACCGATTCCAGCCTCGGAAGCACTTCGAACTTCCCGGAATCTCCCCGCGATCCTCCTGACCCGTGATCTTTCACCTTCGGTCGTCGCCGCCACGCTGCGGCGCTGCGGCATCGATCTCCCGATCGGGACGGCGGAACATTCCGGGCTTTCGATCGCGGTGGGCGGCGTCGAAGTACGACCGATCGAACTGGCGGAAGCGTACGCAACCCTCGCCCGGGGTGGCATGCATCGGCCACTCACCCTGATCCGCCGCGCCGACGACGACGCCACGGTTTCCGAACACCGGGTCTTTGATGAATCGACTTGTGCAGCGATCGAATGGTGCCTGGCCGGACCGGAGACCGATGTCTCGGCCGCGCTTCCATTTCTCGCCGCCAAAACCGGAACCAGCAGTGGCCACCGGGATGCGATCGCTGCCGGATGGAATCGGCGTTGGACCGCGGTGGTCTGGGTTGGAAGATTCGATGGTGGTGCCGACCCCTCGTTGCTGGGATCCGAAGCCGCGCTTCCCATCCTGGAAGATCTTCTCCGGCACCCTCGACTGGCGACGGTTCGTTCGTCACGCCCCTGGAGACGCTGGGCGGTCGAGGATGAATTCGCCATGGGAAGAGTGGATGAGGATTCGGGACCCGCCATCCTCCATCCGGTCGCGGACTGCACCCTGATCGCGGAGGCTGGAACGGTGGAAGTCACGCCGGAAGTTCGTGCCGGACCGTCCGCCCGACTCTTCCTCGACGGCGCACCAGCGAATCGATCAAGACTTCTCGTGACACCCGGTCGACACGAACTTCGCCTGGTGGAACCGGGTCGACCCCCCCACGCCGTGACCTTCTCGGTCACCCGTGGTGAATGATCTCGCGGTCGGTCTGGAGTCGATTCACATCGCGGGATCGCCGGAGTCGATCGAAGGAATCGACTCGACGATGGGTTCGGCCTCGGAGCCGGAATTGAATCCTGCCCGGAGAACACTGGTCGCTTCGGGGTTCGGCGTGGGCGCCAGAATCGTGTATCCCCAGGTGATTGGAACCCAGGCTGCCAGCGAAATCGCCAGCGGCGTGACCAGATGATGCGCGGTCTTCGGAAGAATGCGATAGGGAATGGTGGCCACTGCGAGCAGCGGTCGAGTACGCGACGCTGATTTCACCGGTCGCGGACGTTCTTCGTCGAATGATGCGGCGTCGATTTCCGGTTCATCTTCGACCTCGGAATCCAACGCCGAAGCATCCGAAACGTCATCGACCTCGGATCCGGATTCGTCGGGATCGGGATGCACCGATTCGATCTCCGGCTCGGATGTCGGGGCCACGGAGACGGCGAGGTCGGGATCCTCCACCACCAGTTCAGGATGACCCACGGACTCTTCAATCGCGACGTCCGGTACGGGCGAGGATTCCGGCGGCGGCGATGCCTCGACGAAGTCCACTTGCGCCGACTGTTCAATGGCATTCGATTCGGTCACCATCGGAGCCCGCGTCGGCTGCTGGTCGGCATCTTCGGCGAATTCGTTGATCATCGGCACCTCCGTGGGTCCGTTGGCGGAGACCGGTTCCTCGCCGCCACGAATCTTGATCATCTCGGACGGCGTCGATTCCCCCGCCTGTGAATCCTCCACCACCGGCTGATGGCGCCCGAGCTCTTCAACGGAGTCATATTCCTCGGCGAGTCGATCCGCGAGCAGGCGTTCCAATCTCCGGGCCGCGTCGTTCGGAGGTGGAGTGGAGGGCGCGGCTCCTTCAAACGGATCATCCGTCGGGGCCATCGGTGACAACACCACGGGGGCCTCGCCGAATTCCCTGGTCATGGCCGTGGACAACGCTTCTTCGATCGAATCCTCGGAGTCCAGGATGATCTTCGGATTCGGCGCTTCTTCCGCCGATGGTTCCGATGTCACTGGCGTCTCGGCGAAAAGATCGACGGCCGGACCATCCGGCCCGAGGTCCGGAACCTGATCGTCGGGTTCGACCGGTGACTCGGTGGCGACCATCGTGAGATCGAACGCGCCCGGCTCTTCGGATTCGACTGCTTCGACGGCCACCTCGTTGACCAATGATTCCACCTGATCCAGAACCGCCTCCAGATCGACCGCCGCTTCCAAGGAATCGTCCGTCGATGGCGGCGCCGGATCCGGGCTCTCGTCGAGCAGTTGACCCGCTTCGGCGAGAACCGATTCGATCAGGTCATCGGTGTCGATTGATTCGGATGCGATGTCAGAAGTGGAACCTGCGTCTTTCATATTCACTTCTATCGGTCAGTTGCGGGGTCTGGCTGATGTCTTGAGGGTCTGGAATCCACCCGGATGGGGGTGAACACCCCGGAACAGGCTTCAGAAATCGCGATTTGCTCACGGGTTATCACCCAGGAACCACCCTACTCCGATGATCGGGTCAGATCCTCCCTTCCGCATGACTGACCCACGAACGGAGGCTTCTCCAGCACTTGACCGAACTTGGCCATGGCGACCGCCGATCTTTCTCCCACATGCTGAACGACTCGATGATCGGAAGAAAGCACTCGACGCCCCAGGGCGAAGAGGATCGCCGCGGCACTGAACGGACGGATCTCGACGTTGAAGTCGTGGTCGCCTGGCACTTCCAGCCGGATCAATCCGTTCGGTATCGCTCCCTCGATTTGAGCGATACCGGTATGAGAATCGAATCAAGCACGCCACTCCTCGAGGGCATGACTGGAGTTCTGGTATCGATTCTGCCACAGGGCAAGCGAATTGATCGCGCCGTCATGGTGGTCTGGTGCCGACCCAAGCGAGATGCTGAGGGCCACGAAGCCGGCCTTCGGTTCTTCTGATCCACGGATCAGGGGTCACCACGCGGGAGTGATACCAACCCGTCCCGACAGGTCACGAGGCGGAGCCGACCGCGACAGGCATCGGCGAAGCGGTCGCGTCGCCAGCGAATCGGCCCCGTCGACTGCAGGACGATCTGAGGATCGACCTGCCCCAGCAAGGCCACCGCCGTCGGGTTCCAGCTTCCATGATGTGGGAGCTCCATCACGTCCGCCCGTAGATCCGGTTCCCGAGACAGCAATCGACCGATGCCTTCACTTTGAATGTCGCCACAAAGAAGGATGCGAACCGGATTCATCTCCGGGTTGATTCCAACCGCCTCCAGCGACAGAACCAGTGAACCATCATTGAGACTTCGAGTCGGTTCCCCTCCGATGGGATGAAGCACCCGCCACCGCATGGTCCCGGTCCGAAATTCATCACCCCGTTCGACCGATCGGACCTCCACCCCCGCTGCCTGGATCCGGACCATCCACCGACCGACCGCCGAAGACGGTTCCGAACGCGCCTGCCGGTGCATCATCTCTCCCACCACCACCCGATCCACCGGCATCAATTCGACCAGATCAGCGACACCTCCGTAATGATCCGAGTTCGCGTGGGAGACGATCACCGCATCAAGGGCAGAAACTCCCAACCGCCGAAGGGTGGGAACCAGGACCCGGCGACCCACACCTCCGATCGACGAACTCCCGGCATCGAACAGGATGTTCCGCTCACCATCCCGAACCAGGATGGCGGTTCCATCTCCAACCGAAAGCATGTGGATCGCCCACGGACTCTCGGTCCTGCCTGCAGACTGCGTGATCGACATCGAGGTGATCACGGCGACCGCCAGGCCAGACCATCGCACCCGATTTGATTCCAGGCCGAGCGAGACCGCCACCAACAAAGCCAGTGGCAACCCGAGCACGACGCCGACCCGGGAGGTGCTGACGGAAATCGGTTCCATCAGACGGCCGCACTCCTGAATGAGATCTCCCAGGCCACCAGCCATCCGAACCGCGATCGCCGACGGAACCATCGCCAGTGAACCGGCATCCCCCACCGCAGCACCCGGTAGGATCGACTCGATCCCGGCAGCCACGATCGCGGTCCCCAGGACCAGGATCAGAATCGGAGCGGCCACCAACGTCGCGGGTACCGAGATCAATGACATCGAGCCGAATCGCGACAGCACCAGCGGCAGGGTCGAACCCCAGGCCACGATCCCCGCGGTGGCCGCGGTCGCGAATCGATCCTCGAAGAGCGATGAACGTCGAACTCCGATCCGATCGGCGGGACCGAACCATCGTCGACGAGCAGACTTCGATGACCAGACCAGACCGATGGTCGCGATCGCCGTCAATTCGAAACCCGCCCGCCTCATCATGGCCGGATCAACCCAGACGATTCCGGCGAGAACCAACAACAACAACGATCGACCACGGACGCGACGACCCCCGAGGAGAATCAGTCCACCGATTCCTGCCATCCAGACGGATCGGTCGACGCTCGGACCGGGGTCGACCACCAGCGAGAACGCCAGAACCGCGATGATCCCCGCCACCCGACCCGTGATCCGATTCGACCCCAGAGGAAGCATCACCAAACCCGCGATGATGCCGACATGGAGTCCGCTGATCGCCAGAAGATGTGCGAGCCCCGCTCGCACCGCTGCGTTTCGAAGGCCCTCCGGCAGTCGCTGCCGACGACCGGTGAGGAGGGCATCGATCAATCCGGCCGCCGTCGCTCCTACGGAATGATTCGCTTCTTCCACCAAGGCCTCGACCGCCGCCCACCATCGTCCACGGATGTCGTTCCGAATCGAAGTGAGGCCGAATCTTCGACCTGACCATTGATCAACCAGGTCCGCATGCGGCACCACGATCATGCCGGGAAGAAGGTCCGATGATCGAGCAGACACAGGCTCTCCAGGATTCCGAGGCCGCGGATCGAATTGCCAACGCCCTCGAACCTTCAATCGGTCTCCGACCACGGGCAGACGGTCGAGGTGATCGAATCGAAGACGAACCGTCCTTCCCACGATCCAAGTGTTCTTCGCGTGGATGACTCGACCCGTCGCGCGAAGAATCGGATCTCGATCAGGCGACCGCTCCGGATCGCTGGAGATCTCCGTCAAACAGACTTCCAAGGCCATCACCGGCGGAGAAATGGCGCTGATGATCTGCATCGACGCATCCGAACGGCGTGACATCTCGTGAATGGCTGACCGGGAGGCGAACCCGAACGCGACCCCCAGACCGAGGAAGACCATTCCCAGACGATGTCTCCCGTGATTCCTTGAACCGGAACATTCCCGGATCAGCACCACTGAAATCACGATCACGACCATTCCGATCGTCGCGATGATCGCCGGCCCACCGATGTCGATGGTTGGAGATTCCAGATGTTCCAGAAAGACCCGCGTCGTCCAGGCGCCGAACAGACCCGCTCCCCCCACGACCATGCCGATTCGGCCACCATGGGGGCGAAGAAGCTCTTCACCCTGTCGTTCGACCGATGTCGTGTTCACTCCCGGAGAAACCGATGATCCGGTTTCGATCGTCGCATCCGTCACGACCTCGCGCCCTGATTCGCCCCGCCTTGAATACCGGATGAATCATGAACGAGAATCGGTCGCCGGCCGCCAGAGCGGCGGAAAACCATGGGCGACTTCAGGATTCCGACGAATCGACTCGTCGGTTCCGCAGGAGAACGAAGACCATTCCACTCGGCCCGATCGCCCTACCAATGTCGACCGCGAGGGGTGGAAAGGCATCTCACACCCACGTGACCGCATGGTGGTCGGATCTTCACATCGACGACCGATGCGGCTTCGCGGGCCGTCATGCGCCGAGAATCAACCCTGCCGATTCGATGCCTCGATCAGGGCGGAGAGCGTGCTGGCGGTCGCACCAGAGTCAATCGCCTCCGCGGCGAGGCCGACGCCCGACTCGAAGGACTCGACCCGACCGGCGGCCACCAGAGCAGCGGCAGCATTCAGGATGGTCATGTCGCGCGGGGGCCCCTGCTCGGATCCATCGAGAATTCCTCGGACCAGCGCCGCTGCATGATCGAGATCGCGAACCTGCAGTTCCTCGAACGTCGCACGACGCAGACCCAGGGTCTGAGCATCCACTTCGTACTCGGTCACCACACCATCACGGACGTCCGCCACGTGAGTGGGGGCACCGATCGAGAATTCATCCAATCCATCGGCGGCGTGGAAGACCAGGGCCCGTACCGCCCCGAGCCGGGCATGGGCTTCAGCCACTGGCCGCACGAATCGATCGGCATAGACCCCCATGATCTGTCGTCCAGCGCCGGCAGGGTTGGTCAACGGTCCGAGCAGGTTGAAGATGGTGGGAAAACCGAGGGCCTTCCGGACCGGCATCGCATGCTTCGCCGCAGGGTGGTGATGGATGGCGAAACAGAAGGCCACCCCCGTCTCTGCCAGGCATCGCAGCTGCACCGAGCGGTCGGCGTCCACATCGACTCCGAGCGCCGCAAGGACTTCCGCCGAACCTCGGCCCGTACGAGATCGATTCCCATGCTTGGCGACCTTCACTCCGGCCCCCGCCGCCACGATGGCCGCGGCGGTGGAGACGTTGAAGACCTTGGGAGCGCCGCCGGTTCCCGCAGTGTCGAGCAATTGCTCGCTTGGAACCCCCGTTTCGAGGCGATCCACCTTCTCCCGCATCACACTCGCGGCACCGACGAGTTCATCCACGGTCGGCACCCGGGTTGCGAGCAAGGCCAGCAGGGCTCCCATCTCCGCTTCGTGCGCCGTCCCCGTCATGATGGCTTCAAAGGCTGCACGAGACTCCGCTTCAGGAAGACTCCCACCGTCGAGAAGGTGCCGGAGATAAGGCGTCAGGTCGCCCGGGTGTTCGGGACGGGCGAACTCGGATGGTCTGGGATCGATGTGCTTGGACATGGTGAGAATGGTATCCAACGCCATGGGATGAAGAACCATCCCAATCCGCGAAAACACGTCCCAGGATGATTGAAGGGTCGGGAGATTCAAAATCGGATCAGCGATCGACGCAGGACGAGCTCACGATCGGATCGGTGGAACCCGCGGATGGTCGATACGGAATCGCGTGTCAATCGGAAGTCGATCGTGCGGTTCGCCGCCTCGGGTCGAAGACTCAGTTCTGGCAGCCTGGGTAATCACCACTCAGGGCCTTGTTCCGACACACGATGTCCCAGACCACCACGCAGCAGTAGGGATCGATTTCACAGATCTCCGAGCAGCAGTCCGCATCGTTACAGCCGGGGTTCTGGTTGACTTCGCTGCAGGGTCCGGCGGACCGGGATCCGCAGACACCACCACAGACCTCGAGCTGTGCGTGTACACAGTCGCCGTTCACACAGTAGTCGACGGTGCATTCATCCTGGTCATCGCATTCGACGCCGACACAAGGATCGATCGGACACGGGCCCCATGCGATCATGAACAGACCGAAATCCGCGCCGCTGACCTCGCCATCCAGATCGAGGTCGGCACACCGGGCGATGCCCGTCGATTCACCCCAGGAAAGGAACAACTGCCCGAGATCCTGCCCATCGACCGCACCGTTTCCATCGAAGTCCCCTGCGCAGAGCGAAAGACAGGGCTGCGAGGGAATACCGAGATCGGGCCGCCACTGCGTGATCGTGCAACGCATGCGAAGAACCTGTTCCGGCGTGAATCGGTTCATGCAGGTCTCCCAGGAATAGTTCATGAAGTTCTCGACCGGATCCGGTGAACCACATTCCTCTTCGTCCCGGCATTCATTGGTGGGGGTCGCCTGGTCATTGGTATCGCAGATCAGATCTCCGGTCGTCTGGCAGTCTCCACCGCACCCTCCCTCGAAGGTGTGAAAGAGTCCGAGGTAGTGACCTACTTCGTGAACGAGTACATGACCAAGGTCGTACGGCCAACCGTAATCTCCACCCTCGCCGAAGACCCGCCAGTCGATGACCACTCGATCTTGAACCTGCCCCGCTTCACCCGTGGCAGGAAACGCCTGCACGTAACCCAGCGGCCCACCGGCGGTGTTGGTGTAGATGTTCAGGAACCTTGTGGGGTCCCAGGCGATTTCATTCCAGTAGTCACCCTGATCGTTGTACCAATCGTCATCATCATTCACCGTGAAGCCGTCAGTGGTCCGCCCATCGGGATCTCGCCGGGCCAGCATGAACCGAATTCCGGTCGCGGATGACCCGTACTCCCCATCGGGACCGGCGAAGACCGCGTTCAAGATTCGAATCTGCTCGGTGATTTGAGATCGAGAGATGTCTCCCAGCTCCCCGGCGGAGTCTCGCAGGACGTGCACCACGACCTTGATCACCAGGTCTCCGTTGCCGGGCTCGTAAGCCGGGTCCGGGTGATTCCCCACGAGATCGCAGTCGGAAGATCCAACGTCGAACCGTGCCAGGCCACGATCAGGCGGGACCGTCGTGCCACAACGATCATCAAAGCCGCGGCCGGCACCTCGACGCCACGACCGGTAGGAATACCAGCTTGAAAATCTCATTCCTCGAAAATCAACGGTGCCGTCGGCGTGCTCCCAGGGACGCCCGTCCTCGACCGTGTGGATCGGCCTTTCTTCAGGATGGTCTCCGAGAGACCCGACCGATCCATCGACCACGATCGGGACGAACAGAACGATCGCCAGCAGGACCATCCATCTGGTCGTGATCAGGCCTTGAGATATGGAAGCGTCCGATGGCATTCAGGATCCTTGTCGCTGAGAAGACGTGGGCGTCTTCCTGCTCCACCTTCAGTATTCGCACCCCGGATTCGAAACCCAAGATTTCCCGGCGTATCGACTCCGGATGAATCTGATTTCTCTCGCTGGTTTCAATCGGTACGTTCTTATCGGCGTGCGGATGGGTGCCTCTCCACGGGGGAAGCGATCCTTCCTGAAAAACCGACTCCATCCGCCTGGAATGGCGGATGGAGTCGGTTTTTGATTCGTCAGAGCACGATTGAGAACCCCGTCAGTTGTTGCACACTTCGCAGCTCAGGATTGCTTCGTCAGCACAGATCTGATCCCAGTCATTATCGCAGCAGAACGGATCGATGTTGCAGACAAGGTCCTGACAATCGGCGTCATCGCAGCCGGGCGAGCCGTTGGGACTGCAGCAGGCACCGCCCCCACCACTACCACCACTGCACTGGGAATTCGCAGCCCCCGAACAGACGGAATCCCATTCGGTATCGCAGCAGTATGCATCCGCCGCGCAGATCGCTTCGCAACATTCTGAATCATCACACCCCGGGGATCCATTCGCGATGTAACACGATCCGGAATTGGGACTTCCACAGGGACCTTCACCGCATCCGGGAATCGGTTCGTTGAAACAGGTTCCGTCAAGGCAGGAATCCGCGGTGCAGGGATCACCATCGTTGCAATCCACACCTTCACAAGGATCGACCGGACAAGGTCCCCATCCACCGATCATCAAACCGAGGTCGGCGCTGTCGACCGCGCCGCTTCCGTCGAGGTCTGCGCAACAAGGATTTTCATCGTCATCGCTGCAGGTACCCCAGGCACCGACCAACAGGCCGATGTCGGCACTGTCGATCTGACCGTCGTTGGAGATGTCGGCAAAGCAGGCGGACGAGCAACCGGGTCCTTCCGAATAGAGGAGAGGTCGGTAGTTCAAGAGCGAACATCGCATTCGGTTGGACTGTTCCGGCGTGAACTTGTTCATGCAGGCGTCGTCTGAATAGTCCATGTAGTTGTCGGTTGGATCCGGTGACCCGCAGGTGGATCCGGTACCACATCCGAAGTTCGGACCGCTCTCGGCGTTGGTATCGCAGATCAGGTCACCGCCGCCGTAGCACGAACCGCCGGCGCAACCACCTTGAAAGGTATGGAAGAGCCCGAGGTAGTGTCCGATCTCATGGGTCAGGGTTCGACCCATGTTGAAGGGAGGTCCGTAGGAGCCATCCTCGCCGTAGGTCGACCAGAGCACCACGACTCGATCGCCGATGGATCCGGCGTGGCCGGGCTCGGCCGGAAATCCCGAGACGTAACCAAGTGCTCCACTGGCGGTGTTGGTGTAGATGTTGCAGAAGCGATTGGGATCCCAGGCGAGGGAGTTCCAATAGTTCCCACCATCGTTGAACCAACTGTCGTTCTGCGAGCGGGTGATCCCATCGGTCGGGGAACCGTTTTGATCTTCGGTCGCCAGATAGAACTCGATGCGAGCCTCGGTGCCGTTCTGCCCGGGCGTATCAAGCAGGGCGTTCATATCCTCGTTCAGAATCCGAATTCCACTCTCGACCTGCGCATCACTGAGGTTGCCTTGTGATCCACTCGAATTCATGATCACGTGCACGACACACGGGATTCGGAAGATGGAAACCTCGGGGTCATAGACGGGGTCGATCGACGTGGAGGACATCGTGCAATCGGCCGGTGAACCGCCACCACCGAAACGACCGATGGGCTGTCCGCCCCCGCCCTTCTCATCGAGACCGGGAGCCGGTGTACCGCACTTCTTCAGCGGGTCGAAAAGATCCGAACGATGAAATTGCTTCCAATCGTCGAAGGTCCTTCCTTCGAATTCAATCGTGCCATCCTCGTGTTGCCAGGGCTTATCCGGCGACTGGCCAAGAACAGGCGCGGCCATTGCGAGGCACAGACCTACACACACACGGATCGGAAGCATGAGAAGTCACTCCGGAATTCAGGCATCAGAAAGAGAGGGAACCCGATGCTATCAATGGACTTGGCCACTCCCAAACGCTTTTTGGCGGTTCCTGTCGCCCTTGTGGCGAGTCCGAAGGTCTGAGAACCGAAGCCTGCTCCGACCACGCGGTATCCAAACGTTTGTTTAGATTCCAGCCGGACCGACTTCAATCCCTCAAACGGCGCTCCCTTGGAAGATTGACTCCGTCTCCGGCTTGAATCCACGTTCCAAGATCCCCATTCCGGATTTCATCGTCCGGTGACGGATAGAGTCCGGCCCATGGGCATCCCAGACTGGATCGTGGTGGTCGGCTACCTCTCTCTCGTCGCCGGAATCGGGTTTCTGGCGGCCCGTCGCGATGATCGTGGAGATGGGTTCTTCCTGGCCGGAAGATCGATTCCTGCATGGGCGGCCTCTTTCAGCGTGGTGGCCACGGTCCTGAGTGCCGCGACCTTCGTGGGCATGCCCCAGCAGGCGTTCCGCGGTGATCTCACCTACATGGTCTTCAAGTTTGCCGGCCTTCCCGCCCTGATCCTCGTCGGCCTCTTTTTTCTACCGACCTATTTCCAGAAAGCCCGAGCCAGCATCTATGGCGTGGTGCGAGACCGATACGGCGATACCGCCGGTGCGGCAGCCGGCCTGTCTTTTCTCCTTGGACGATTACTGGCGTCCGGAGCTCGACTGTTCATGGCGGCGATCGCGGTGTCTTGGGCGATCTTCGGAGACGCGGAGCCGGACCGTCTTGCCCTGACCATCGTCCTCGTGTCGATTGGTACCGCGTTCTATGCGATCGCCGGTGGCATTCGGGCTGTGATCTGGACCGATGTGCTTCAGGCTTGCGTGGCGGTCGTGGTGGGACTGGTCGGCCTTTTCATCCTCTGGAATGCGATCGATCGACCCTGGAACGAGATCGTCGATCTTCTCCGTGAGGGTGGCGACCGGGACAAGCTCCGTCTTTTCGACGGATCCACCGATCCCGGGAAAGGATTCACGGTCTGGACCGGCCTGATCGGGTTGCCTGTCTTTCTGGTCGCCGCGTACGCAGTCGATCAAGACCATGTCCAAAGGCTGATGACCTGTCGAAATCCGCGCGAAGGGCTCAAGGCAGGAGTCCTTTCAAATCTCGTGGGCTGGCCCATCGCCGCCTTGTTCCTGCTGCTCGGATCCCTGCTCTGGGTGGAAACCCAGGTCCATGGAACGATCCGGGTCGGTGCCGATGGTGACGACCGCGCGGTCATGGTCCAGTTCATGCTTCATGAACTCCCGATGGGCGTCCGCGGACTGATGATCGCCGGCCTTCTCGCCGCCGCCATGAGCAGTCTGGATTCGGCCCTCAACGCCATGGCCGCCACCACGATGGGTGACCTGATCGAGCCGTGGAGACGACGAAGAAATCTTCCTCCGCTCTCGGATGAGACCGCCACCAGGCACGGTCGAATCATCATGATCGGCTGGGCCGTCCTGCTTGCATTGGTCGCGATCGGCATCGCAGCCTGGCAGTCGCAGGATGACCGGACGCTCCTGGAGTTCGCCCTCGGTGTGATGTCGTATGCCTATGCCGGACTGCTCGGCGTGTTCGTGGTGGCCATCTTCACCCGCCGCGGATCATCCAAGTCGGTCATCTCGGCCCTGATCATCGGTGGACTGGTGATCCTGGCCACCGAGCCCGTCCTGCTTCGAAGCTTCGACCTCGACGGCGTCCCCAAACTCGCCCTGGGATGGCGAATGACGCTCGCGGCGGCGATCGCGATGGCGGTGGCGGCGATTCCCGCGGAGCCCCGACCGCTTCATTCCACTTGAGCGATCCGATCTCCCTCATCATTTCCGTCTGGAAGCAGTCGGCGACGGGACGATCCGGCACGAAAAACCGCGGAGCCCGGCAAGGGGCTCCGCGGTCGTTTCAATTCCAGTACCGGTTTTCCGGTTCTGTTTCAGCGACAGTCGATGCCCGCACGAAGCAGAATGCGCAGATCGGCTTCGGTCACCACGCCGTCATGGTCCAGATCCCAGACCGGATCAGTACTCCCGATCGAATCGATCAGCATGATCACCTCGTCGGGAATGGCTGGAAACTCCGTCAACGATGACCGTCTCGCTTCATCACCGACCATCACCACCACCGCGTTCGCCGTGGTGCAGACGTCGACGACTCTGCGACCCCCGATCACCTCGATCTCCTCGAAGTCACCGATGATCGAATCCGCCAACAACACCACCGCGATGAAGTCGCCGGACTCCGGGGGATTCCCGATCTTCACTTCGAGCCGGCCACGAAGCGATGCTTCCCCTCGAACCACCACCAGGTCGTGATCGGTGACCGGTTCATCACCATCGATGGCCAACGAAAGAGTCATCTTCGAGTCCTGGACGTAAGCGCCGTCGATGACCAGAAGCCCATCCGGCACCTGAAGGGTTCGGTCTTTCACGAGAATCGAATCGGCGACGTCGCCGTCGACGTCGATATCGGATTCCTGATCGGGGGCAGCCTGGCGATTGAATCCATCTCCTCCCCAGTCGGCGAGCAGGAGACCGAAGTCCGCACCATTCACCAGGCCGTCTCCATTCAAGTCCGCCGGACATCCGGAGCAGGGACCCCACTCCGCCAGCAGAAGACCGACATCGGCTCCGTTCACCACGCCGTCACCATTCAGGTCGGCCGCGGAACCACCACCCGGAAGCGTCGCTTCCACCACCACGTCGTCGATGTTCCAACCACAGAACGTCACCGAGCCGTCCGTCGTTCCCATCGTGAAACGGATTCGAACATCGGACTCTCCGTCCGCGATCGCCGAAAGGTCGAACTCCTCAACCGTCCACGAAGTGTCTTCGAACGTCGTGTTCGAATTCTCGTAGATCGTCGACCACGAGAGCCCCCCGTCGTTCGAAACCCGCACGTAGGCATGGTCGTACTCCGACCGTTCCACCCCGAGCCAGCGACTGAATCGAAGCGTGGTTCCGGTGGCATCGGTGCAGTCGAACGACGGTGAGGTCGCATGGACCTCACCAAGATTGTTGCCGTACTCCGCATCGAGGGCGTAACCGATCACATTCACCCCGGTGTCACCGCCATTGGGATCACCACCGCCACCCGACGGCGAACCCCATGACCAGGCGCCTTCCAGCGACCAGCCGGGATTCGTGTCCATGTCCCATGCGATCAATGCCTGCGGACCACTCGACACCACGATCGTGACCTCGGCATCGTTGGAGGGCCCACCCTCTGGCGGTGACCCACCATCATCTGCGTGGTACACGAAGGTCGCCACCCCTTCCCAGCCGGTGGGCGACTGATATTGGAGATGAGGTCCGGCTTCCGATTCGATCACATGAGGTACGGACGTGATCGCGATTCCGGTGGAAAGATCACGGAGCACTCCCACCGGGAGCGAGTCGATCACGAAGAACATGGGCGACGGCTGGCCGTCGTCGGAACCGACCAGACCGATGTCGACCGGCGTTCCGGGTGACGTGGCCAGGGAGACGTTCGACACCGAGGGAGGCCGCGGGAGGCATCCGATCTCGCTGGCCGAAAGATCGTTCGGAATGAAATTCGAGGCGAGGCCTTCGCCCGGGGAGAGACCGAGGATCGCATCACCCACGTCCAGAGAACCCCAGGCGAGCATCATCTCCCCGGACTCGAAGAGTGAGATCTGGAAGGTGTTGGAATTCGAGGTGTTGTATTCGGAAACGCCACTCCAGGTGACCACGAAAGCGTCACCCACGATCTTCCAACTCACCGTGCCACCGATGCTGGGATTCAAGTCGTCGAACAGCATCGAGATGCGAGGCAGATTGAAATGCGATCCAAAGGATTCGTCGTAACCAGTGTCCCCGGAGCCGAAGGTCAGGTAACCGTTGCTGCCGACGTAGGCCGTGTTGTATTCAACCCCGTAGAAGTCGAATGCGAAGGGGATATCGACGCTCCGAGAGTCGTCGTCACCCAGAGCCAGAATCGAACCACCCGAAGGATCGAAGGGAAGCGATGGTGATGGCTCGAAACAAGGCACATACACATCAGCCGTTTCGATCGGCGTGAAGGTGATTCTTGAATCGACGAGGTCGATTCCAGATCCGAACTGTTCGGCGTAGAAGTCGATCGCATCCGGCACCGTGAAATCGAAGCAGTCACCACCGTCACCATAAATGCCGGTGTTGCCGGCCTGGTCGGTGATCATGATTCGGAAGAAGTAGGTGAAGGTGTCTTCAAGACCGCTGATCGTGATCGACTGTTCGGTGAGGTAGCTGGAACTCACCACTTCCTGATCCAATGAATCACAAGATCTTCCGTAGAGGATCGTCACCCGGACCCTTTCACCCGTGTTGATCGTGATCGTGGCCGAGTCCGGACCGAAATCCAGAACGTCGACGCTTTCGGGGGCGGTGATCGATCCGTCGATCAACGCGGTCGCCAGGCGTTCCGAGTCGATGTTTCCCGACGCGTCCGACTCATCCAGATACACCACTCGGATCTCTGATCCGTCGAGGGCGTAGAGACCGGGGCTGGTGGAACTCGAAGTCAGCTGGACGGATCCGGTGAAGGTCGACGAAGCCGGATCCTCTTCCGTGAGCACGGTGTCGAATCCGAGGGGTGCGTCGTCACTCGAGAGCGCAACCGCGATCGAGTCGGTGACCGTGTCGTCCGTGTTGAGATCGCAATCGACGACGGTGATCGAAACAATGGTGTCCGGCTGGACACGCTGGCCACTGAAGCCAACCACACCGGTTGAACTACAGGCGATGGGATTGGGATCGGCCGCGAGTCCGTAGGACTGGGGACCGACCGGAACCGCATGTCCGACGATCTGAACCCGCCAGGCGCCGGGCATCGGCGCTTCCACCGTCACTTGTTCCATGTTGTTGATCCGGTCACGACCGGAGCGTGTGGCCGCCAGACCCGGGTTCGCCGGATCGATGGTCCAGGGATCGATGACGTTTCCCGCAGGATCCGTGACCAGCAGGTCGAGATCGTTGACCAGAGCCGCGGCGGGAAGGGGTGATGCGGGTTCGTCATCCCAGGCGAGCGTGATGCGGAGCGAATCCTCGCCCGCGGTCACCACGATCAGATGCTCGGTCGTTTCGCCGTCGCCCACCTGGGATTCGATCACTCCGTCGGCCCGGAGTGAATCAATCGCGTTCTTCGCCCGGACGGTGCCGAATCCGTACTGACAATCGGGACCGGGGTGACCGAAGTCGGCGCCCGAATTCGCCAACAACGCCTTGAGAGCTGCGTTGGAGAGGTCTGGTTCGCCGGGATGAAGATTTCGCCATTCCTGCAGAATCAAGGCGGCGATTCCAGTGACCGTGGGTGACGCCATGGAAGTACCGCAGTACGAGCTGTAGCCCCCACCCGGGACGGTACTGGTCACACCACCGTCATCGTCGCTCTGGCAGCCCGGGGCTGAGATGTCGGGCTTGATCCGGCCGTCATCCGACGGGCCCCAACTCGTGAAGGTGGTGATCGAATCGTCGTTGGAGTTCGTCGCTCCCACGCTGATGTGGTTCTTCGCGCAGGCCGGTGGCGCCGTGGTGTTGTAGAGATCTCCACACCGGGTGGACTGTCGTTCGTTGCCATTCGCCCAGACGATCCTGATATCACCCCCCAGATCGCCGCGAACCACCGAATCGATCACACTGCTGGTGACGCCGTAGTCGCCCGTCCATTCGCAAGGAAATCCATTGGGAGCCGTATTGGTGCCGATGGAATTGTTCGCGACGACCGCCCCCCAGTTGTTGATCGCATCGCTGTAATCGACCTCGAGGTCACCGGGATCGGTGTACAGGAAGCCTTCCGAAAGACCACCTTCCTGTTCGAATCCGTAACTCTCGATCGTCGCCGCTGGGGCCATGCCCTTGTGCGTACCGCCGGAAGCCGAACCATCTCCGCCGACCGTTCCGCAGACGTGGGTTCCATGCGAGGACTGACCACTGGAATCACGGACCGTGAGCCGATCACCGAAATCAGCGTGACTGGCATCGGCGTAGCCACCGTCATAGACCATGACCACCACACCATCACCATCGAGTTCGTAGGGCGCCTGATGAACGGCATCGACCTGCGTGTTCACCCGATTGGAAGCGTTGTTGGTCTCCAGTGCAGGAAGCGCCGGCTCGACCCATACCGTTTCATCCAGATCCACCAGTGCTTCGATCCTGGACATCGGGACTCGTACCAGCAGGCCATTGACCGTCTTCATGCTGGATCGGATCTCCGCCCCACCGAGTTCGAGGGTCGCCGAGAAATCGGCGAGATCGATGTCTCCATGAGCCAGGACGTAGAGGGCCACGGTCGGATCATCCCGTTGAGCGATCTGGTCGATCACCTCATCGAGATCCGCATTCCGACCCTCGAGGAATGCGTCGAGATCTCGGCGATCGATCGTCCATTCCGGAACACGACCCGCGGCAAGGAAAGGGTGAAGCTTCGCGGACCGCGGGATCTCACCCGACCAGCTGATTCGATCGACCAGGGCCTCCGCCCGGTTCGCGACCTTGGGATCGATGGAAGCGATCCACGTTCTTGGCCCCAGACACGAGAGAAGCTGAACGCCTTCCGAAGCCATCTTCGCTCGGCCCGATTCATCAAGTTCGGCCGTCAGTCGAACGATCGCGTGTCGAGAATCGGTTCGCTGGGCAAGGTTCGACAACCCGGCGGACGTCGCCGCGGGGGTCAAAGTCGCCATTTGAATTCGAGCACCGCGAAGTTCAAGCACGGTGGGCGCGTCAGCAAGAACCACGGAACCGGTGCTGAAAACGGTTCCGAGGACGGCGGCAAGCGTCAATCGCTTCACGAGTGTCTTCCTATTGTGTTCTGAATCGCATCATTCATGCGATTCGGAGACGACGACGCCACCTCGACGTCGACGTCTCAAGTATTGCAGAGGAAATCGATTTCCCGACGATGTTCGCCGTAATTCCCCGATTTTAATCCGTTCGAATCGACGACCGGCCACGGAAACGAAAGACCGCCTTTGGAATCGTGAGATTCCAAAGGCGGTCCTGTTTCGAATTCAAGGCCGGTGGAACCGATCAACCCCAGTCGGCGAGCAGGAGACCGAAGTCCGCACCATTCACCAGGCCGTCTCCATTCAAGTCCGCCGGACATCCGGAGCAGGGACCCC
>NYSW01000097.1 GCA_002683195.1 Phycisphaerae bacterium | reverse complement strand
GGCGTCCGACTGGGCCGCTCTCTATCGACTCGCGCGAACCGACAAGGAAAAGGCCTTCGCGAAGTACGAGCAGTTCTATCTGGGTACTTCGGGTCAGGTCTACTGGTCGGATGCCCACCAGCTTTCGAACGTGTTCGAAGGTTACGACGCGGTGGTCTCCACCGATCAGGGGACCGAGATGATCACGGAGGTCTACGTCGACCGGGATTCACTGGTCCCGTTTCTGACCGAGGTGCGTCGGGACTTCATTCGGCATGGAGTCGACATGACCTATGGAACCATCCGGTTCATCGAGCCCGACGAGGAGAGTTTCCTCCCCTGGGCCACGCGGAGAAGCGTCTGCATCGTCTGCAACCTGCATGTCATGCACACGCCTGACGGCATCAAGAAGGCCCAGGCCGATTTTCGTCGGATCATCGACCGGGTGATCGAGCACGGGGGGCGGTTCTATCTCACCTATCACCCGTGGGCGACGAGGGAACAGGTCGAGACCTGCTATCCGCGATTTCCGGAGTTCCTCGACGCGAAGTTCACGCACGACCCCGGGTGCCGGTTCCAGAGTGACTGGTACCGGCACTACGCGAGGCTGTTCGGCCGGGCCTGAATCGCGACGAATTCAGCCGTTCCTCGCGGCGAAGTCGGCCATGAACGCGGCGAGAGCGTCGCAGCCCGCCGACGGAAACGCGTTGTAGATCGAAGCGCGGATCCCGCCGACCGAACGATGGCCCTTCAGTCCGCTCATGCCCGCGGCCTTGGTCTCTTCCACGAAGGTCTTCTCAAGCCCCTCGTCGGGGAGTCGGAAGGTGACGTTCATCGTCGAGCGGCAGCAGGATTTCGCGTGGCCTCGGTAGAAACCGCCGCTTCCGTCGATGGCGTCATAGATCGTCTTCGCCTTCGCGTCATTGTGATCGGCCATCTTCGCGAGTCCTCCCTGCTCCTCGATCCAGGCCATCACCAGGTTCATCGCGTAGACCCCGAACACCGGGGGGGTGTTCAGGCGGGAGCCGGCCTTGGCGTGCTTTCGGTAGTCGAGGAGGTCGATGGTCTCCCGGCCGGCGGTTTCCATGAAGTCCTTGCGAATGATGACCAGCGCGACACCCGACGGCCCCAGATTCTTCTGGGCGCCGGCATAGACCAGCGCGTGATCGGCGAAGGGCCAGGGGCGGGCGAACATCTCGCTGCTGGCATCGCAGATCAGAGGAGCGGAGCTCGACGGGGGCAGGGCGTAACGGGTGCCGTAGATGGTGTTGTTGGAGCAGTAGTGCAGGTAGGACGCGTCATCACTGAGCGAGAGTTCGTCGGCGGACGGGCAGTGGTCGTAGCTGCAGGCGGATCCGTCGAAGGCCACGTTGACGTTCCCGAACTTCCTGGCTTCCTTGATCGCCTTGGAAGTCCAGGTCCCGGTGTCGGGATAGTCGGCGGTGCCGCCTTCCGGCAGGAAGCTCATGGGGATCATGCCGAACTGCATGCTGGCGCCGCCCTGAAGAAACAGGACTTCGTGTTCATCCCCGATTCCGGCGAGCCGCCGGGTTCGCTCGGTCGCCTCCTCGAACACGCGATCGATGACCGGTCCGCGGTGGCTGTGCTCGAGCACCCCGATGCCCGAGTCGTCGATGTTCCAGACGTCTTCTCGAATCTTCGCAAGGACGGGCTCGGGCAGGACGGCCGGGCCGGCGGAGAAGTTGAGGATGCGGTCGGTCGAGGTGGCGGTCATTCCGGTCTCCGGGAGCGAGAGGGGTTGCCCTCAGTGGGTCGTGACGTCGATGCTGAGAATGTTCGGTCGGCTTTCGATCTCGGAGACCAGGTCGGCTTCCGGAACGGCGGAGATCCGGATTCGCACCGAAGCGGCCTCGCCTCCGGTGAAGATCACGTTCTCCATGTCCTCGATGTTGAGATCGCCTCGTCCGAGGATCTCACAGATCGAAGCGATGACCCCGGTCCGATTGAGATGGCGGACGGTCACGGTCGCGGCTCCGGTCCCCGAGGCGAGGTTGATGCAGTTCGGGACCACGCCGTGCTCGAGATGTTCGCGCACGATCCGGATCGTTTCGGCGGCGATGGCGGCCTGGGCTTGATCGGTCGAGGCGCCGACGTGATGGGTGCCGTAGACGCCGGGCAGGCCCACGATGTCCGCCTCGAAGGCACCGGTTCCCGAGCCAGGCTCGGCGGCGAAGACATCGAGGCCTGCTCGCAGGCCTTTTTCCTCGATCGCCGCCGCGAGGGCGGGCTCGTCGATCACCGAACCACGACTGGTGTTCACCAGGATCGCTCCCGGCTTCATGGCGGACAGGAAGTCAGGTCCGATCAGTTCCCGGGTGTCGGAGTTGGCGGCGACGCTGACGCAGACCACGTCGCTCATGCGGGCGAGGTTTTCGAGGTTCTCGCAGGCGTGGCAACCGGCGGCGGCGGCCCGCTCATCGGAGATGTTGCGGCTCCAGGCGAAGACTCGCATCCCGAAGCCACGGCCTCGTTCCGCGATCGCTTCACCGATGCGACCGAGTCCGACGATTCCCAGAGTCCGGCCTGCGAGCCCGGGGGCCTTGCCGTATTCCTTCTTGTTCCAGACACCGGCTCGAAGGTCGGCGACCTGATCGGGGATCCGACGATCGCACGACAGGATCAAGCCCCAGGCGAGTTCCGCCACCGCGAGCGAGTTCTTTCCGGGGCAATTCGCCACCGGGATGCCGCGTCCGCTGGCAGCCGCGACGTCGATGTTGTCGGTACCCGCACCGGCTCTCACGATGAGCGCGAGCCGTCCGGCTCGTTCGATCGCCTCGGCTTTGACCTTGGTGGATCGAACCACGAGGACGTGCGGATCGTGAGCGGCGATCGCATCCGGCAGGGAGTCCGCCGACAGGGACGGATCGCACAGGACGTGGTGCCCGAGCGACTCGAGGTCGGCGATGCCCGATGCATCGAACTTGTCCGCGATGAGAATCACGGCTCCGCTCTCGTCGGCAGCGGTGGCGGGAGACAGGGCCGGGGCGGTGGAAGTCATCGGGTCGCGCACTCCTGAGTGGTTTCAAAGCGGTGGGCGAACAGCCCGCTTCGGAGTTTGGGTTCGAACCAGGTGGACTTGGGCGGCATGATTTCGCCGGCGTCGGCCACCCGGAGCAATTCATTCATCGAGGTCGGATGGAGGCTGAACGCCACGGCTGCGGTGCCTTCGGCGACCCGGCGCTCGAGTTCATCGGTGCCACGACTGCCACCGACGAAGCCGATCCTGGAATCGGTGCGAGGGTCGCCGATGCCGAGCAGGGGGGCCAGCACGCGGTCCTGAAGGAGTGCGACGTCAAGGCTGGCGATGGGATCCTCGGGTGGAATGGACGCGGCCGGAAAGGCGAGACGCAGCCATCGGGTCCCGATTCGGAGGTCGATCTCTCCCTTGGCGGGTGGGTTCGAATCCGAGGACAGGGTGGTCACATCCCCGACCTCGCCGAGTCGGGCGAGGAAGGTCGCTTCGTCCATTCCGTTGAGATCGGCCACCACTCGGTTGTAGGGGAGGATCTCCAGATCGTCCGCGGGAAAGACCGCGGCGAGGATCCGGTTGTATTCCTCGTCTCCGGAGTGTCCGTCGGCCGCGACGTCGGCTCGCTGGCTCGCGGTTCGTTCACCGGCCGCGGATCGATGGTGTCCGTCCGCGATGTAGAGCTCGGGAATCCGCTGGAACGCATCGGTGAACACCTCTGGTTCCTTCACTCTCCAGAGCGTGTGCGTCACCTCATCGGCCACGAAGTGGACGAGCGGACGACTGGAGGTCTCGCTCACCAAAGCTTCGCGGATCTCCTTCGCGGCCTCGGGTTCCTCCCGGAAAGCGAGAAACACACCCTCGGCATGCGTGCTGGAGACCTGGAGGTGTCGGGTTCGGTCGTCTTCCTTATCGGGCCTCGTCTTCTCGTGCTTCCGAATTCTCCCGTCTCGGTACTCGCGTGCATCGACGGTGCAGACCAGGCCGAGCTGCCGTCGCCCGTCGCGGACGAGTCGGTAGACGAACATCGACGGCTCGTCGTCTTCGAGCAGCAATCCTTGCGCAAGGAGCCGTCCGAGTTCATCTCGACCGTGGAGGTAGATCTCGTCGCCATAGGGATCGGTCTCCGGTGAGAAGTCGATCTCGGGGCGGATGACGTGGAGATAACTGTCGGGACGCCCCTCGGCGAGGACGCGGGCCTCGGCGGTTGAAACCACGTCGTACGGAGGACAACTGACTTCCGCGGCGTGGGGCGGGTTGGGGCGGATGGCTTTGAATGAGTGGATGGTGCTCATGGATACTCCCGCCGGGCGGACGAAACCGCTTCCGGACCCGACATCGTACGACCCCGAGCGGTTCTTGGGTCGGACCGCGGAGGATGGTTTCCGGGCTCTGCGACCAATTCCGCTGAAGACCTGTGCCGACTGATCCGATATCAGTCCTGCGAGGTTCGGATGTCCGGTCTTGCGGTTCGGTGAATTCGAATGAAATGTGAAGCCTTCGACCGTGTCGCGGTGGGCGTTGACCGGTCGATAAACGCTTGTGAAAGAGAGAACAATGTCCCGAAGCAACGACTCAGGTTACGTCTCCGCCACCCTCTGCACCTCCTCGACTCCGCGTATCGATGGAGGAGCCACGGCCTTCCATCTCGATGGTGATCGCTTCGGTGTCATGCACGAACTGGTCGAACTCTCGATCCTCGATGGAGCCCTCGAGGCTCGCACGGGGGAGGCGGTTCCGACCGGTGTCCAGGTGAGCCTCGGTTTCGAGACTCCGGGAATGACCGCCCGCCGTGGCGAGGTGGTTCGGTGTGCTCCCTACGGTGAGGGCTGGAAGATCGGCATCCGTCTCGCCGAAGCGGCCTGATCGGACCGGGCCCTCCCGAATTTCAATCCGCACGATTCGCCGCCCCCTCGTTCATTCGATCGAGGGGGCGGTCTTTGCATTCGGAGGTCCGAGAGCGTGGCAGGCTTCCGGTCGTGACACCTTTGTCGTCGTTCGAGGTCCGGGAGCCTTCCAATTCGATGTTCAGCGAAGGGAAGGCTTTGAGAATGATCTTCGAGGATCCGAGGTTGTCTCCTGCCGGACGACTCGTCCGGTCGTCGGTGGGTGTCCAAGAGGGACGGACACCCGCGCCGACGTCAGCTCGATCGGTCGTGGTGCGAACGATCGAGCCTTCTTTCCGGCGGACACCGATTCGGTTCCGCATGCATTCGCCCGCACGTTGCGGACGACCTGATTCGGTTTCCCATACGTGGTGGAGGAGTTCGACTATGAACAACCGTCGAAACCAGGTGAAGCGAGGCTTCACGCTCATTGAAATTCTCATCGTGGTGGTGATCCTCGGCATTCTCGCCGCGATCATCGTCCCCCAGTTCACCGATGCCGCCCAGGAAGCCGGAGCGTCCAGCGCTCGGAGTCAGCTGCAGTCGCTTCGCAGCCAGATCGAGCTGCATCGGGTGCAGAACAACGGGGCCGCCCCCGCCGACATGGCGGAGTTGGTGACCGATGGCTACATCCGTTCGGATCCCTCCTGGCCGGCCGGGTTCACCGCCACCTACGCCACCGGCGACCTGACCCTCGCCTGGACCGATGCGGCCGCTCGCTGCCCCGACGCCGACGGCAACGGAACGCCCGGCGAGGCATCCGATGTGACCGCCATCGCCGCCTGGTGATTCGAGCCTGAGAGAGACCTTCTCGTCGCCCCGGCCGACAGGCTGGGGCGACGCTTCAAGCGTCGGACATGGATCGTCCGGCGTCGCGGTTCCGCCGGGGAGGCGGCCCGCAAGCATTCCGGGGGGGGAAAGGAGACATGAGGTCTCCTTCCAGGAGGAGAAACGATGTCGATTCGACCCCGTTCGACCGTTGCTCGTCGATCCGCGTTCACGCTGATCGAGATTCTCATCGTGGTGGTGATCCTGGGCATCCTCGCCGCGATCATCGTGCCGCAGTTCGCGTCGGCCCAGTCGACCACCCGGGCGGCGGCGATGCGAACCCAGCTCAACACGATTCGAAGCCAGGTCTCGGCCTGGCGAATCCAGAACGGCAGTGCGATGCCGGGTGGTTCCGGTGCCTCCGCGCCGGTGATGATGCAGACGCTCATCGAAGACGGCTACCTCGTGCAGTCGGTCTACCTGTCAACCGGATTCGTCTGGGACTGGGACCCTTCTTCGGGTGAACTCGGCCTGGACTACGACGTTTCCATCGAGCCCGGAATTCCGGATGCGGACAACGATGGTGACGGCGACGGCGACGACATCGACGTGATTCGAGC
>NYSW01000096.1 GCA_002683195.1 Phycisphaerae bacterium | reverse complement strand
GTAGACCTGGAAGTAGTCGGTGCCGAAGGCATCGAGGGCGTGGAGATCGCGTCGTTCACCCGGATCCGGGGCGGGAAGCGTCGGCAGGATGTCCTCCATCGATTCGCCGGCCGCTCGTCGCCGGGCGATCTCCTCCGCATGGGTCGCGTCGTAGGCGAGACGTTCGGCGAGGAGATCGGACTTCTGCTCCGCGGTCACGTCGGGCAGCCAGTCGACGTCGCCGGACTGGAACGCCATGATCGCGGTGTTCGGATCCTCGATCACCACCGCTTCGATCGAATCGAGCGGAACCGCGTCGGTGTTCCAGTAGTGCTGGTTGCGTTCGAATCGGCAGTCCCGTTGATATCGCCAGCGAGCCAGACGAAACGGACCGTTGCCGACCAGGCGACCCGCCTTGGCCCAACCCGGATCCTCCCGGAGGCGACCGGTGGCGGCATCCATCGAGGTGGCGGCCTCGAGCGTGGGCCGATGGACCGGGCTCCAGGTCATGAACGCGACGTAATCCGGAAAGTAGGCCAGCGGACGTTCGAGTTCGACGACCACGGTCCGATCGTCCGGGGTCGAGATCCCGACCGTTTCGTCGAAACGACGCCAGGTTCGCTCG
Organism: Phycisphaerae bacterium; assembly: GCA_002683195.1. Next base: position 14,063 of record NYSW01000096.1, on the reverse strand, counting down.
AGCGTCTCTTCCGGCGTCTCGCTCAGGATTCGATCCGCTTCGTCGGGGTCGATCTTCCCTTTCTCGACCAGGAGATCCCGGCTCGAAGGGTCGGCATGAAGCGTGAGGGCGGTCTCTCGCCAGGTGGCGAAGGCCTCCGCCCCACGGATCACCCAGAAGAAGCTCGAGTACGGGCCGGCGCTGTCGGGCAGCAGTCCACGCCGCCAGGCGTATTGGAAGTCCTCGCTGGTCACCGGGTCGCCGTTGGAGAATCGCAGGCCGTCTCGAAGATGGAAGGTCCAGCGGAGGCCGTCATCGGAGACCTCCCAGGATTCCGCCGCCGCCGGCTCGACCTCGCCGTCCGGACCTACGAGGGCGAGTGGCTCGTACAGCGCCTTCGCCATGCGAAGGTCGTGCTGGTAGCTCATCTTCTGGGGATCGAGGGTGAAGAGGTCGGTGCTGTGGACCAGCACGAAGTCGGCGCGGGGCCGGCGATCCTCGAATCCGATCACCGCGACCACGAGGGCCGCCAGCAGGGTGAGGGGGAGGAGGATCTTCATCATTGCGTTGACACGATACGGCGTCGGAGACGTCGGATCCTGTCTGGCGATGATCGCAGGCGGTGAATCAGCCCAGGTTCTTCAAGGCGGCCTTCAGGCCGGCGAGGGCCTGATTGTACGACTCGCGGGTGGAACCATTCACGGTCACGGCGGCCATCGGAGCCGCAAGAGCGTTGATCTTGGCGTTCGGTCGGCCTTCGAGGAGGCTGAAAAGCTGGGCCCCGACCCGGAGGGTGCCTTCGTAGGCCTCGAACATGTCGGGATTCGCTTCAAGCCCGTCCCATTGCCGGACGGCGGCGGAGCCGATTCGCTTGAGCATTTCCTGCAGGGTGGTCGCGATCTGGCGAGTGCTGATGTCACCGGCGGTGGAGTTGTCCGCCAGTCGTTCACGCAGGCCGAGCATCGCCCGATAGATCGCCTTCACGATCGGGCTGGGTGCGTCACTGGATGCGATGCCATTGGCGAGTCTTGCGTAGGCATTGAACTGCATGTCGCGAACTTCCGACCGATTTTCGTCGGTCAGGATTCGGTTCAGGGCGATCGCATTCATGGCTCGGAGATCTTCGAGAACCACGATCCAATCCGAGTCGTCGACCAGATTTTCGGACAGTCGCCGAGCGGTGGAGGTCAGTACCGCGGAACCCAGTCCAGACTGGGGAACGGCTTCCACGGCGATGGGGACGAGGCCGGCAGCGACCAGTCGTCGTGACTTGTCCTTGACGTCGTTCGGGTTGGTCGTGGCCACGATCAGTTCGAGCGCTTCCGGCGTTCGCAGGAAGGCGAGGATTCGAAGCCCGTTTTCCGCTCGCATGGTCTGCATGCCGTCGCCCTGCTGCTGGAGCACCTTCTCGATGCCCGGCACCAGTTCGCTGGAGAACGCTCTCAGGAAGACGCCGGTGACTCCGGGACGACGGGCATCTTGAATGAGGGCGTCCCGAGCGGCGATCAGGTCTTCGGCGTCACCATCGGCGAGGGCCTCGAGTTGGGTCGCGGCAAAGGCCTTGACCTGACCCTGTTGTTCGGTCGATAGTGGCCGGGTGGCCGAAACAAGCTCTCGATCGAGAGGTCGTCCATCGTTTCCACGGCTCTGGGCGTTGGCAGGAAGGACGATGCCGGCGGCCAGAACGAGCGTGGCGAGACCAGTCAGGGTGTGGGAGCGTCGGGTGGACCGCATGAGAGTTCCGGTGGCAAGATCGACCAAGAAGGTCATGAGTAGCCGAAGACACGGGTTCGGCGTCGCTCATGTTCCGGGAGAGGTTCACAGAAGCCCTTCGCGGAACGCCGAACGGTACCCCACTCGGTGCCGAAGCGTCAACGAACGCCATGGGCTTCACAGGTAGACTCCACCAACCGGAATCACCGGAATTCCAGCCATCCGGCACGGCAGCCCATTGTTGCCATCAGAATCGAGATGTGACCTCCAGAGAGGTCCGTCGCCTCCAGGACCGACATGACCCCGATCGTCTCCCGATTCGCCTGCCTCTTCGGTCTTTTCCTCCTCGCCCTGACGGCCTTCAACCGGCCTCTGGCGGCTCAGGGGATCGACGTGGACCCGCAGGATCTCGATTCCTGGGCTGCAAAACGGCTTGCCGCATCATTCGACTCGATCGGTACGAACCTGCTCGGCCAGTCCATGGTCCTCGAGCCTCAACTGATCCTGGCCCTTGGTCTGGCGGACATTGCGACGGATCTCGATCCGGATTCGCTTGAGATCTGGCGGAGGCTCTACGAGGTGGCGACGGCGCTGGAGGCCGACGTGGATGGCGCGTCGGACGCTCGCAGGCGTGCGGTGGAGGCGATGGTCCGGTTGGATCCCGACGATTCCGTGATGCGGCTCCGACTCATTCTGGATCGAATCGAGCGTCGGCCGACCGCGCAGGCCCGGATCGAGGCCTACGAGATCCTGCTTGATCCGGAGAATCTCGAGCGTCTGGGAAACCGGGCTGGAGCCCGTCTGGCCTTCGACCTGGGACTCCTTCAGATGAGGGTCGGGAATGTCGATGCGGCTGCCGGTCATATCGCCGATGCGGTGCGGCTTGATCCCACGTTCCCTCAGGCCGCGGAAATGGCGGCCGGCATGTTCCGATCGGTGGTGCCAACGCCGATCGACGAAGCGGAATTGATTGCGATCGCCTGGACGGCGAGTCCATCGGAGCGATTGCTGGCTCGGACGCTCGGGCAGCTGGTGCTTGCCGACGGTGATTTCGAGAATGCCCAGGATATTCTCGAACTCACCCTCGACCTCACCCCGGGAGCATCCCCCGACCGGAATTCGGTGGTGGCGGACCGCATGCTCGCACTCTGGGGTGCTGGTCAGATCGACAAGGCGATCGACCTCGGTGATCGAGAGTCGAGGTCGCGCGAGGTTCGCCGAAAGCAGGCATTGCTTCAGGAGGGAGTCGCTTCCGATGAAGTGCAAGCCACCAGCATTCCGCCGGCATCCGAAATCGCCTTGATCACGGCCGTGATCAGGGCCCGACAAGACAACCCCGAGGCTCGAGAACGGGCGGTGGAGACCTTGTTCCGTGCGTATCGCTTCGAGCTCACGGAGCTCGGGCGCCGAGTCCGCAAGATTCAGGAGGATGAAGATCTGTCCGAGGCTCGGCGAACGACGCTGATGAAGAACGCGGCCAAACGCCGAGCGGGTTTGTTTGCCGATCAGGCCTGGGCCAGAGCCTGGTTCGGGTGGCAGCCCACGGGGGTGACCTCGACGACGGACGGAGAAGAAGAGAAGCCGTCTCGCCTGTCACTCAAGGATCTCCTCGATGGCGCCATTCAGGGAGGCGAGTTGGATGCCAACCAGCGGGTGGTGATCGAAGGCTGGGCTGCGATCGAGCAGGAGGACTTCAACACCGCCCGGGTGCTTCTGGTCCCGGCGGCGGCATCATCGCCCTACGCCGAAGCAGGCCTCGCGATCCTGGATGAGGTGCAAGGACTTCGGAAGGAAGCGGCGACCCGATATCTCGCCGTCTACGAGTCCAGACCGGGCACGCTGGTCGGACTCTGGTCCCGAAGCCGGTTGGAAGCGATGTTGGGGGTCGGGATTCCGAACACCGAGCGTTCGAGCTTGATGGCCGAAATGCTCAAAGCCACCATCCCTGATGCTTTGGGAAGAGCGATTCGAGATCCTCGTCATGGGGTGCTTTCAGTTTCGGTGAACCCGGTCTCGCTCCGACAGCTGGCGTTCGAACCCACGTTGGTCGAGATCACGGTCACCAACGTCTCCGGTCTCGAATTGGCGATCGGTCCGGATTCTCCGATCTCCCCGACCATCGCGATCGTGGCGGACGTCGCCGATGTGGTGGGAATCGCGGACACGCCGGAGATGATCCGGCTCTCTCGTCCGATCGTGGTGTCGATCGACCGCCGCTTCTCTTTGCCGCCTCAGGATTCGATTCGCATCGAGCTGGATCTCACCCAGACATCATTGGCGAGGGATGTCTCGCTTGCTTCCATCTTCGGCGGCTCGTTCAAGTTGAGGGCGGTGGTCAACTTCACCGTATCGCCGTCGGGCAACATCGACGGGGGCGTCTTCGGTCGTGAGGGGACGTCGCCGGTGTTTCGGGTGGACGGTCTGGATCCCCTCGACGGCGATCGCTATCTCAGGATCCTCGCGGATCTGAAGTCTCCAGACACGGTGAATGATGCGAAGGACGTCGCCGCGATGCTCGGCCTCGTCCTGCCGCGACCCGGAGAGGAGCCTGACATCACCGACGATGACGTGCTCGCCAGGACCATCGATGCCTGTCTCGGTCTGCCGGCGATTCCCCGGGCATGGGCCTTGTCCTTCATCTTCCCCGGGACTCCGGGGACCGCCCGTCTCGTCGACCGTCTGGTCGCCGACGGCGGGTCACCATCACTGGCCCTCGCCCTCACGAGATTTTCCGCGAAGCCCACGTCAGCGGCGATCAATGCCGGCCTGAAATCCGACGACATCCGAATTCGCCGCATGGCGGAGGCAGCCCGAGATCTCGCCAGAATCGGGGAGATCAGCCGTGACAACCAACTGGTCGACTTCGACGTGGACGAAGATCCCGAGAAGTGAACGATTCCATCGATGACGAAAGTCATCCGGAGTCGCGACCTCGACGGGCCTGGTCGTCTCAGCCGTCGACGCGTTGTTTCATGTTGTCCAGAACGTTCATGAAGTTGATGTAGGCGTCATAGGGGCTGTCGTACGGGCTGAAGTACTTGTGGACATCACCGTCCGCCCAGAACTTCGTGCACATGTAATAGAGATGATCGCTGGTCGACAGTTTTCGCCAGTCTTCAAGAATCCACGGATCACCCTTTTCGTGGCGATCGTAGACGCCCTCGCGGAGGGCATAGAGCTCTTCCACCGCATTGTCTTGAAGAGGGTTGCCGAGCCAGGCGGAGAGATCTCGTTCCGTGTCCGCCCACGAAGTCCAGTTCGGAACCGCGTATTCGTCGACCGGCGCGTGACATTCGAGCACCTGGGACGGCGTGAGGAAGTCGTTCTGCCCCGGATTCACGTCGTAGATCGATCCGGGCAGCGCATCCAGGAATTCGAAGATCCCGGTGTCGGCCCACTGATGCTCGCCGAGCGTCTCGTAGTCCATGAACAGGTTGCAGCAGTATCCGTGGCCGTTGATGTCATTCACCCAACGGGCGAACTTCTCGGCGGTCAGGGGCCATTCGGGCCACCCCTTGTTGCCAAAGCGAAAAGCGATGTCGTCGCTGAGCTGGTAGTTCTTGAGCAGGAGCTGGATCGGTCGTTGTTCGATCGCGTCGGGTTGCCCGTCGAAGCGAGGGGGCGTGTAGACGAAGTTGGGGCTTCGGTCTCCGAGGATCCGATCCACGCCCTCACAGATCACCGCGCGATGATCTCCACGCTTCGCCATGTGGCAGGCGAGATCATCGTGGTACATGAGTTCGGTGTTTCGGAAGACCTGAGGGGTCTGGCCGAAGAGTTCCTTGATCGAGGCCCGGTGAGCATTCACCTGGTGATCGAATTCGTCTCGACTGTGGAGGAAGCAGGGCGAGTGATGACTGGTCTCGCCGATGAATTCGCAGGCGCCGGTGTCCGCGAGTTCCTTGAACATGTCGAGAACGTCGGGGGCCCACTTGCCGAACTGTTCGAGGCAGACTCCGGAGATCGCGTAGCTGACCCGGAAGCGTCCTTCGTGTCGTTTGACCAGATCGAGGATCTTCGCGGTCGCGGGGCGATAGCACTTGTCCGCCACCTTGCGCATGATCTGTTCGTTCGCGTCGTTGTCGAAGTAGAACGGGTCCGTATCGAACACCGAATACCGACGGAGACGAAAGGGCTGGTGAACTTGGAAGTAGAAGCAGACGCTGGCCATAGAGACCAATGATACGGTCCCAAGGCCCTCGGCATCACCGAGAATTCAGTTCTTGCACACAAGCGCGGAATCCGCGCCCGCATTCACGGTGTGACTCGGAGGGCTAGCGGAGAACGTCGCGGGTTCGCAGGAGCTCGAGGATCTGGTTGACCGACTCTTCCACATCCAACTCGTGGGTCGGGAGTACCAGATCCGCATTTTCCGGCAACTCGTAGTCGAGGTCCACGCCCGGGATGTCGGTCAGGGATCGACTCCTGGCCTCTGCGTACAGCCCGGTGGAATCATTGGTCTGGCAATGTTCCAGTGGCGCGGCACAGTGCACGAGCAGAAAGCGATCGCTGCCCACGAGGGCGGCCGCATTGTCGCGGGTGGCCGCTTGCGGGGCGACGAAGGCGGCAATGCAGACCAGCCCTTCGTCATTGACGAGTTTCGCGGTTTCCATCGAGCGTCGGAGGTTTTCCGAACGATCGGCGGCGGAGAAGCCCAGGTCGCGATTGAGGCCTCGACGCATGGTCGAGCCGTCGAGACGAATCGCGACCCGTCCCAGGTCGAACAAGGCTCTTTCGAGCATCGCAGCCAGATGGGTCTTTCCACTGCCCGCGAGTCCGGTCAGGAGAACGGTCGCCGGTCGTTGACCGTATCGCGCTTCACGCTCTGCGGGTGAGACGGGGTCGGGTTCTCCGTCGCGGCCATCTCCGGACATGGGAGAGGCGGTCCATCGGGCATCTTCGGTTCGGCCGCGAATCATCCCGGCAGCCATCGTCCAGTTGCCGATGCGATCGACGAGGACCACGCTTCCGGTTCCGCGAATCGATTCGTAGGGATCGAAGGCGAGGGGAAAATCGGTTTCGAGTTCCACCTGGCCGATTTCATTCAGATCAAGGGAATCCGCGGCGACTCGTTCGAGGGTGTCGATGTCGAGCCGTTCGACGATTCGCCGGACGCGACACGGGGTGACCCGGGTGCCCTGGCGGAGAATGAACTCACGCCCGGGAACCAGCCTTTCCTCGTGCATCCAGACCAGGTCGGTGGTGATGCGGGAGGCCACGGTCGCGGGGGCGTCGGCAGCCACGATCACGTCCCCACGACTCGCATCGATCTCGTCTTCGAGGACGATGGCCACACTTCGCGGGGCTCCGGCGAGTTCCAGATCACCGTCGAAGGTATTGATCCGGGCGACGGTCGATTCCGTACCCGCGGGGAGCACTCGGACGCGGTCACCGGGGCGGATCACGCCGGATTCGATTCGGCCGGCGAAGCCTCGGAAGTCGAGATCGGGTCGGATGACGAGGTTCACGGGCATTCGGAACGGCGTTTCCTGAGCGGCGGCGCCGATTTCAATCGACTCCAGGAGCTCGAGGAAGCAGGGCCCGTCGTACCAGGGTGCCTTGGGTGAGGATTCCACCACGAGGTCGCCCTCGAGCGCCGACATCGGTACGAAGTGTTGTTCGCGACCGGGCAGGCGACTTGCGAACGCCTCGAAGTCCGCCTTGATCGATTCAAACGTCTCCTGCTTCCAGTCGACCAGGTCCATCTTGTTGATGGCGACGATGATCTTTGGAATGCCGAGCAGGGAAGTGATGACGCAGTGTCGTCGGGTCTGGACGCTCACTCCGTGCCGCGCGTCCACCAACAGGACCGCCACGTCGCAGGTACTCGCGCCGGTCGCCATGTTGCGGGTGTATTGCTCGTGGCCGGGGGTGTCGGCGACGATGAACTTCCGCTTCTCGGTGGAGAAGTACCGGTAGGCGACATCGATCGTGATGCCTTGCTCACGTTCGGAGCGAAGGCCATCGACCAACAGGGCCAGGTCGGCGGTGCCGCCCTGGGTTCCATATTTCTTGCTGTCGCCTTCGACCGCGGCAAGTTGATCCTCGTAGATCCCCTTGGTGTCGTGGAGGAGCCGCCCGATCAGGGTGCTCTTGCCGTCATCCACGCTTCCACAGGTGAGAAAGCGAAGAAGCTGCTTGCCTTCGTGTCGGGCAAGGTACTCGTCGATGGTGTCGGTACTGGCGTCGAATCGGGGGTCCATCAGAAGTAGCCTTCCCGCTTCTTCTCTTCCATGCTGCCGTCGCCGTCGTGGTCGATGACGCGGCCTTGGCGTTCACTGGTTCGTGCAATCAGCATTTCAGCGATCACGTCGGCGAGGGTCGCCGCCTCGCTTTCCACTGCTCCCGAGAGCGGGTAGCAGCCGAGGGTTCGGAAACGAACGCTCTTCATTTCCGGTGTCTCACCCGGCTCGAGCGGAATCCGGTCGTCGTCGACCATGATCAGGACGCCGTCTCGTTCCACCACCGGCCGAGGGGCCGACAGGTACAGCGGGACGACCGGGATCTTCTCGAGGTGGATGTAACTCCAGACATCGAGTTCGGTCCAGTTCGAGATGGGGAACGCCCGCACGCTTTCACCGGGACCGATTCGTGTGTTCCAGAGATTCCAGAGTTCGGGGCGTTGGCTCTTGGGGTCCCAACGATGGTTGCGATCGCGGAAGCTGAAGACTCGCTCCTTCGAGCGACTCTTTTCCTCGTCGCGACGGGCACCACCGATGGCACAGTCGTATTTTCCGGCGGATAGGGCCTGCTTCAGGGCCTGGGTCTTCATCACATCCGTGTAGACGCGACTGCCATGCACGAAGGGACTCATGCCCTGGGCGATACCTTCGGGATTCGAATGCACCACGAGATCGAGATCCAATTCCTTCGCGGTCGCGTCGCGGAACCGGATCATTTCCTGGAACTTCCACGTCGTATCGATGTGGAGGAGCGGAAACGGAATCTTCCCGGGGGCGAAAGCCTTGCGGGCGAGATGGAGGATCACGCTCGAGTCCTTGCCGATCGAGTACATCATCACCGGACGCTGAAAACTGGAAGCGACCTCACGGATGATGTCGATGGACTCGGCCTCGAGGGCCTGAAGATGCGAGAGTTTGTCCTGGATCACGGTCATGGCAGTCGAAGACTAGCAGGTGACGAGGGTCCGAGTGGTTACCATCGGTCGGTCAAATGGCGACCTGAACCGAAAGGACTTCGATGTCTGGAAAACCGCGATCAGAGACCACGAGTTCCAATGTCGTCTGGCACGGGGGGGACGTACCAAGGGCCTCGCGCGAGGCTCTGCTGGGTCAACAGTCCGGGACTGTCTGGTTCACTGGATTGTCGGGCAGCGGCAAGAGCACGGTGGCGGTCGAGGTCGAAAAGCGGCTCTCTGCAGCTGGCAGGCTTTGTTACCGACTTGATGGCGATAATCTTCGGCACGGTCTCAACGGTGATCTTGGTTTTTCGGAGGACGATCGGGCGGAAAACATCCGCCGCACTGGAGAAGTCTGCCGACTTCTCGTCGATGCCGGGGTGATCGTCCTCGCGAGCTTCGTGAGCCCCTTTCGGGCTGAACGGGACAAGGTTCGGGCGATGCATGCCGAGGCCGGCATGCCGTTTCTCGAGGCGTACGTCGAAGTCCCGCTTTCGGTCGCGGAATCGCGCGATCCCAAGGGGCTCTACGCCAAGGCCCGGTCAGGAGAAATCAAAGGTTTCACGGGCATCGATCAGCCCTATGAAGCTCCCGAGAGTCCTGAACTCGTGGTGAACACGGCCGAGCTTTCGGTGGCTGACGCCGCGAATCGAGTGTTGGATGGCATTCGGTCGATCGGCCTGATCAGCGGGGCCTGATCCGAGGGTGGAGGATGGCCGCTCGAACATCGTCCGATCATCGGAACGGAAAGATCAGCGGGAACATCAGGGTTGCGCTGGCGACGACGATCACGAGCAACGGCAGCCCGAGGCGGGGGAAATCTAGAAAGTGATAGCGACCGGGGCCGAAGACCATCAGATTGGTCTGGTAGCCGAATGGGGTGAGAAAGTTGCTACCGGCGCCGGCCATGACTCCCAGCACGAAGGGAAGGGGGTTGGCATCCAGGGCCTGCGCGGTGGAGATCGCGATTGGAAAGACAATCACCGCAGCCCCGAAGTTGGTGGCGAACTGAGCGATCAGCGCTGCGGCGATCACGATCGCGGCCAGGAGAAGGCGATCTCCGCCTCCGAGGAAGTCAGCGACTCGAATCAACCCTCCGCTGATTTCAGTACCGAGACCACTCTTGGATACGGCCATGCCGATCCCGATCGCGGCGCCGATGGTGATCAGCACCGAGAAATCGATGGCCTTTCTGGCCATCGATGCATTGACGCATCGGGATCCCACCATGGCGAGGGCGGCCAGCCAGGTGGCGACCACGGGGGAAAGGAGTCCGGTCGCCAGACAGAGGATCATGGTCGCCAGTATGGCGAGGGCCAGTGGTGCCTTGCCATGCCGGGGGAAACGAGCATTCTCGACCGTGGTGGCGAGGTAGAACGCGTTCCCTCGGCCATGGGAATTCAAGAACCCGTAATGGGTTTCGAGCAGGAGAACGTCGCCGGCTTCGAGCGTGATGTCGCCGATTCGGCCGGCCACGCGTTGGCCGCGGCGATGAACCGCGAGAATGGCGGCGTTGTAGATGGTTCGGAACTGACTCTCGCGGACGGTTCGCCCCACGAAACTCGCATTGGGGGTCACCACCGCCTCGACCATGGTTCGAATGGCGGGTGCCGCGTTCACCTTGGTGGCCTGAGCGTCCTCGACCTCCAGTCCGGCGACGCGGCGAAGTTCGCCGACGCCGGTGGTCGAGCCGACGAAGCACAGCACGTCGCCCGGCTCGAGGATCTCATCGGGGCCGACGGCACCCAGGCGTCGTTCCTGTCGTTCGATGGCCGCGAGGAACAGGTCGGGCAGGTGTCGAAGTCCCGCTTGTTCGATGGTCCGCCCAACCAGTGGTCCGCCGGCGACGACTTCGAAGCGAACTTCGTATCGCTCGGGATCCTCATTGGCGACATCACTGCCCCGATCCGGCAAGAGGCGGGGGCCGAAGATCACCAGAAAGGTCAATCCGAGGATGGCAGCCAGAATCCCGGAAACGCCAACCGCGAAAAAGCGGGCGGACCCTTCGAGGACCCAGGCCGGATCGATGGGGGTACCCGCGGCGGCCCAGGAGGCGATCTGGTCGCTGTAGAGGCCATCGACCACGAGATTTGATGCGGTTCCGACCAGGGTGATCTGGCCGCCGAGGATGCCGGCGAAACTCAACGGCAGCAACACTCGACTGGGAGAGACCTTGAGCCGACGAGCCAGATCCATGCCCACTGGGAGGAACATGGCCACCAGCGGCGTGGTGTTCATGAAGCCTGAGAGGGCGGTGACGGGAAGCCCCAGCCGGCCAATGACCGCTCGCACACTCGTGGGCCGTCCGATCAGAAGGGGGGCGATGCGGTCGATGGCCCCGGTCTGCCGGAGGCCGGACGCGACGACGAACAGGGCTCCGATCATCAGAACCGCGGTGTTTGAGAAACCGAGGAAAGCTTCTTCCGGGCTGACCTGGCCGGCGAGGACCAGCAGGATCAGACAGCCGACCATGGCAAGATCGAGGGGCGCACTGGTGAAGACCACGGCCGCGACGAGCAGAAGGAGGATGGCCAGGACGAAGAGCATCGGTGCCAGATCATCGGTCATTCCGGCGGTCCGGGTTGATCCACGAAGCCAACTCGACCTCGGATGGCCTCAGCCGGCCCGGCTCTCGGGGACCGGCACGCTTCGGCGAGGCGCGGTGGTCTCCAGCACCTCGGCAATCCGATCAATCACCCGTCGCTGGGTCTCAGGGGCCAGATTGGACCCGCTCGGCAGGCACAATCCGGTCTCGAAGAGCCGGTCGGAAACCGAGGAGTCGGGCTCGTGGGGCCAATATCGACAATCCTTGAAGAGCGGCTGCCGATGCATCGGCTTCCAGACCGGACGAGCCTCGATCCGCACTTCGGCGAGTCGGGTGATCAATTCGGTGGCGTCGAGGCCGGTTCGTCGGGGATCGATGGTGGCGGCGGAAAGCCATCGAGTGGCGTGGTGGCCATCGGGTTCGGGCATCCAACCGATGCCTTCGAGGTGTCCCAGGCCCAGAACATACCGATCAAACACCGCCCGTCGCTGAGAGACCCGGTCGGCGAGGACCTTGAGCTGCCCCCGCCCGACGCCAGCGAGAATATTGCTCATCCGGTAGTTGAAGCCGGTGGTCGTGTGCTGGTAGTGAGGTGCTGGATCCCGGGCCTGAGTCGCGAGGAATCTCGCGCGTTCGATCAACTCGGGGTCGTCGCCGACCAGCATGCCACCGCCGGACGTGGTGATGATCTTGTTGCCGTTGAAGGAATAGATGCCGAGCCGTCCGAACGTTCCCGCGGCCTGACCCCGGTAGGTGGAGCCGAGGCTCTCCGCCGCGTCCTCGAGAATCGGAATTTCATACCGATCGCAGAGGGCGGAGATCGCCGCCATGTCCGGACTTTGCCCGTAGAGGCCGACTGGAATCACGACTTTGGGAAGTCGTCCTTCGGCGTCGGCAGCGGCCAGGGCTCGCTCCAAAGCCACGGGAGACATGTTCCAGGTGTCCGATTCCGAGTCGATGAGAACCGGTTCGGCCCCGAGGTAGCGGATGGGATTCGCGGTCGCCACGAACGTCAGGCTGGAGCAGAACACGGTGTCGCCGGGTTCCACGCCCAGAAGCAGCAGGCCGAGGTGGATGGCCGCGGTACCGCTGTTCAACGCGGCAGCATGGCCGCAGCCCACGATGGCCGCCAGCTCCTGCTCGAAGGCATCGACGTTTGGCCCCAGGGGCGCGATCCAGTTGGTGGCGAAGGCCTGCTCCACGAATTCACGCTCGTGTTCCGAGAGATGCGGGGTCGAGAGGAGGACCGGTTGATCGAGTTCTCGCCGAAGGTGAACCCCGATGGGCCGGTGTCCGGCATCAAGCACCGGGACCTGGTCGATTTGATGTTGATTCATCACCGCGAGGACGGCCTCGGGGCCGGCCTGTGCATCGACCGTCCAGGATGTCCGTGCGGAGAGGCTCTCGAGGGGTGAGTCCAACGCCGTTCCTTCGAGGAGCAGCCGCCGAAGGTCACCATCGGTCACCGTCCGACGGAGTCTGCCGTCCTCGTCGACCAGCAGCAGGATGTTCCTCGCACCCCGGGACATCGCATTCAGCCCCTCCCGCAGGGTGGCTCCCCCATGGATGAGAATGTCATCGATTCGGTGCACGGGCGACCTCCCGGAAAAAGAGAACTTCAACCTGAACATGTCGGCTCGAGCAGCCGCCCGGGAAGAAAATTCACCAGGGTCCTTTCTCTTTCACCGCAAGCAATCCTGGAATTGCGGGGCGGATAGCATCTCGGGGATCATGACTGCCGTTGTTTCGAGCAATTCAGCTTCCAAGGTCCGTTCGCCTCCTTCGGTTCGCCCGATCCCCCGTTCCGATGAACCGCGGTCGGCGGAATTTCTGGCGTGGGGTGCCTTCAAAGACCCCCTTGGTCACCAGGTGCACTGGTGGATCGCGATGGTCGCCTGCTTCCTGCAGCCGATCAATCCGATCGCCGCGGCCATCGGCCAGGGAGCCTTGATCGGCTATTCCATTCTTCGCCTGCACGCGACCTGGCGGTGTCTGATGCCGCTTCTTCGCAGTGGCGTCGTACTGGCGGCCCTGGCGATCATGCTCTGGACCACGATCGCGGTCGCGTGGTCCCCGGACGTCGGAAAGGGCCTGGGCCGGGTGATGCCCATGAGATTCCTGCTGTTCTCGCTCGCGATCTGGCCGGTCTTGAGTCGTCCGATTCCCTTCCTGATGTCGGTGATGTTGGGATGTTCGGTACAGGCCGTTTTTCAGATCCTGATGTTCGTGGATTGGATGCCCAATCCGGATTACCGCCCCTGGGGATTCAATGGGGGCCTGGGCAAGCACCCCGGAAACACCGCGTTGTGGTCAGGCTGTTTCGTCGCGGTCCTGTTCGGCGTGCTGTTGGCCGAGCCTCGGCGTTGGGCGACGCTCCTGCCGCTGGTCGCGGCGGGACTGGTCAGCCTGATTCTTTCCGGGAGTCGATCGCTCGTCGTGGCCCTGCCAGTCGGCATTCTGCTGGTCTTGGGCCGGAGCCTGTGGCTTGGCCGGGGCCGGGGGCGAGGGCGGGGCATTCTGGTCACGGCGGTGGTCATCGGTCTGGTCGTCGTTTCGATCATGGCGGCCACCAACGCCCTTCCCCTGAAGCGGTTGGACACCATGGTCACCGAGTTTCAGGCGGCCTTGGTGGATTCCAACTACGGGACCAGTTCCGGATTGCGTCTGATCTGGTGGCGGGAATCGCTC
>NYSW01000033.1 GCA_002683195.1 Phycisphaerae bacterium | reverse complement strand
GGCGGTGATCGATGCGATGCGGGCCCAGTACGACCTCGACGATCCCGTCACGTTCTACTTCAGCTATCTCGGCAAGGCGACCGGCGTTTCATGGCTTCTTGGAGACGCCCCGGAGCCCTTCGACCTCGGACCAAGCCTCAAGAATCCGGGATGGACGGTCAACGAGATTCTCGCCGCCGGACTCCCGGTCTCGGTCGCCCTTGGACTTTCCGCGATCCTCATCGCCCTCGCGATCGGACTGGTCGCGGGAGTGATCGGTGGTCTCCGGCCGAACACCTGGCTGGATGCCGGCAGCCAGGCCCTCGCGGTGGTCGGCATCTCACTGCCGAGTTTCGTGATCGGCTCGCTGCTGCTCGCGGTCTTCGCGGTTCGGCTCGGCTGGCTTCCCATCGGAGGCTGGGGCGGATTCTCACACCTCGTCCTGCCCGCCTTCGCGTTGAGCCTGCCGTTCGCGGCCTACATCGCCCGCCTCACGCGCTTCGGCATGATCGACGAGATGCGGAAGGACTACATCCGCACCGCCCGGGCGAAAGGACTTCCTGAACATCGGGTGGCGTTCGGACATGCCCTTCGAAACGCCTTTCTGCCGGTCCTGAGCTACCTCGGGCCCGCCACCGCGATCGCCATGACCGGGTCCTTCGTGGTGGAGAAGGTTTTCGCGGTTCCCGGGATCGGACGCCATTTCGTGGACGCGGTGCTGGCCAAGGACGTCACCCTCATCATGGGGGTGGTCCTCGTCTACTCGACCCTGCTGGTGCTGTTCAACCTCGCGGTCGATGCCTTGTACGGCTGGATCGACCCGCGGATCAGGCTCTGATCAACCGCCGGTGGTCGCAGCCGCGACTTCAGCAAGCAGCCGACGTTCCATGTTCACGTCTCGCTCGACGGGAGTCCAACGGCCAGAACTTCTGGTCGTCCCATCATTCGGAACGATGGTCTCCATCGGGTTGGTCGCGTAGCTCCGGGACTGACGCGACCAGGTTCCTCGTCGAAGATCATTGAGTTGTTCACGTTCGATCCAGACCCAGACCCGGACCTCGATCGGTCCCTCGAACTGATCAAGATCGATGGATCCTTTCAGATCCCCCCCGGACCCCGGAAACGGCGCTCCTCTCAGGGTCTCGTCACCCGTGGGGGCCGGCGAAGTGAAATCGATGGGAAGAAACTCGAACCGAACCCGCCGACGCTGTTTGTGGAGCGTGCTGGTCGACCATTGCTCGAGGGTGGAATTATCGACCCGCCAGGGTTCGGTCAGGCTTCCCGCAAGCCGGGGCCGCCCTTCGATCACCCCTCCCGTTCGATCGGCCAGGAGGGCCGGCATTCCGGCCTTTCGAGTGGCTTCCTCCGCGGCTGAAAACGCCACTTCGTAGCGATCGCCATCGATTTCCAGATGATCAGGGCCGGTGGTGGAGCATCCACCGAGTCCCCAAAGGATGGCGAGGAGCAGGGCCACGGGAAATCGAACGGTCGAAGTCATAGAGGAAGCGTACCGGCCCCGGCGAGTTGGATCCCGGGCCCTTAAATCCCTCCCAAGGGCTGCAATGCGGAAAATCAGATCGTTGAAATGGTTATCGGTATTACTGATCGGCGGTTTCCTTGACCTCAGAGTTCAAGGATCTACCCTGAAGAGACGAAGATTCGCGAACGCCGCGAGGTGTTTGCGCGTCTGAATGTGTAATCCCGGGGGGCGTTCCCCGCCCGCCCTGAAGATCCGACCTGCCGCGAGAGACCGTCCGATGCCTAAACGAATGTATTCAGATTCTTTCGCGCCCCGCATCGTGGCGGCTGTCCTTCTCGGCGGCACTGCCCTCGGACTCACCGTTTCCTTCGCCTCCGCCGGTGGCGGCAAGGGTGGCGGACGCGGCGGTGGTGATCAGGTCCAGCTCCCCACGACGCTTGACGACTTCGACGCCCCTGGCACCCAGGCGAGCAGCAATCCCAACGACATCCAGCGAATCTATTCGTCGGTCAATTGCGCTTTCTGCCATGGCGACTATGACATCGAAACCGCCCCCTACGACACGTGGGTCGTGAGCCTCATGGCCCAGTCCGCCCGAGACCCCGTCTTCCACGCCGCGTTCACCATCGCCAATCAGGATGCCGACAAGGCCGGCGCCTTCTGCATTCGCTGCCACGTCCCCGCCAATCACTATCGAGGAGATGGTGACAACGCGGAAATTCCGTTCTACGACGAAGAGGACATGGACGGCATCAACTGTAATTTCTGCCACCGCGTGGTGGATCCCGCCGGTTCTGCCGAGGGATATCCGGGTGATCCTGCAAGCCCCGACGATCCGATCCTCGCCGCCCTGGCGGCCGAAGGAAACATGCCCGTCTCGATCGGTAACGCACAGGTGGTGCTCGACACCGGCGATTCTCGACGCGGCCCCTATGACGATGTTCCGGCGAACTATCACGGGGTCGATGCCTTCGGAGTCCCGATTCCGATCATCACCTCNCCTTATCACCAGGACAGCGCCTTCTGCGGCACCTGCCATGAAGTGAGCAACCCGGTCTTCGTCGTTGATCAGCCCGGTGAGGCTGGCCAGATCACACCGATGGGAACCGAACACCCCTCTCACCTGACCGATCAGATGGTTCCCGAACAGCGAACCTATTCCGAGTGGCTCAACAGCACCTTCGCCCAGGGCGGCGTGGTCTTCGATGACGGCCGCTTCGGCGGCGCCATGGATGATTCGCTTCCGGTCGCGAGCTGCCAGGACTGCCACATGCCCGAGCAGGTCGGTGGTGCCTGTGGTTTCTACACGGGCCCCCCGTTCTTCGAACGCCCCGACGTCAGCGCCCACGCCTTCGCAGGCGGAAACACCTGGGTGCTCGATGCCGTCGCTCAGGAAATGGGCTTCGACGCCGAGTTCTATGGCCTGACCCCGGAACGACTCAACGCCGCCAACGCCCGAACCGAGCAGATGCTCCGGGACGCCAGCGACATGGAGCTCTCCGCTGAAGGCGGAGAATTGAACGTCCGAGTCATCAACCAGAGTGGCCACTCCCTGCCGACCGGATATCCGGAAGGCCGCCGAATGTGGATCAACGTGAAGTTCCTCGACGCCAGCGGAGACATGATCCGCGAGGACGGCGGCTACGACTTCGTCGCCGCCACTCTGGATGACACGTCGACCAAGGTCTATGAGAAGTTGATGGGCATGACTCCGGAAGTCGCGAAGGCGGCCAATCTGCCCGCCGGCAAATCCCTCCACCTCGTGCTCAACAACGAAGTGGTCAGTGACAATCGAATCCCGCCCCGAGGTTTCACCAACGCCACTTTCGAGGCCTTCGGTGGTGGACCGGTCGGTTACACCTACTCCGACGGTCAGTTCTGGGACGACACTTCGTACTCGATCCCCAAGGGTGCGACCAGCGCCGTGGCCACGCTGTACTTCCAGACCAGCTCTCGCGAGTACATGGAGTTCCTCCGAGACACCAATGTCACGGACGACTTCGGCCAGACCGCCTACGACCTCTGGGTCGCCAACGGCAAGTCATCCCCCGTCGCAATGGACACCATGAGCATCGACATCGTGGAGTCGATCTTCGGAGACGTGAATGGCGACGGTCTGGTGAACGGTGCCGACCTCGGCCTGATCCTCGGAGCCTGGGGCCCNTGTTCCGGCTGCCCGGAAGACCTGAACGGAGACGAAACCGTGAACGGGGCCGACCTCGGCCTCTTCCTCGGTGCCTGGTTCTGAATCGACGGTTTCGGAATCCGAACGAGCAATGACTGATTCGAGACGGCACCTCCGGGTGCCGTCTCGTTCATTTGGTACCGGCAAGCCGGCGGACGGTCATCATGAAACTACGCTTCATGCTGGCGTGCATTCCGAAGACGATCAGACCATAGATCACGGCTGAAACCGCGGCTCCGGAGACCAGACTGATATTGATCGCACTAGCCCCTTCAAGGGCCGTGCTTCGAATGGCGTATTCGGGGATCACCGAAGACACGACCAGATTGAACGGGCTGGCGGCATTGACCAGTCCGCCCACGTACGGAATGTTGCCCCCGGCGGCGCTGCACAGTCCGATGACTCCCACCACCACCGAAAGCACCATCACGGCGGCCACCACCGAACCGATCGTGCCCTTGCTCCGAATCGACCATTGGAGCCCGACCATCACGGCAAAGGCCGTGAACGCGGGCATCAGAAGCAGCATGGCGACCACGGAACCGATTCCAATGAGCGGGATCGACACCGTGCCACCCGTCGCGACGCTGGTTTCCACCGTCGTGGTCGCAGTCGGACGGGCCAGTGCGTAGACGAGTGCGATCCCGAGCGAAATCACCGGCACGACGAGCATCGGAACCAGATATTGAATGAGGCCTCGAAGCTTCCCGGCCAGATACGGACCGGGTTGAATCGGGGTCGTGAGAATGATGTCGAGGGTTCCATCTTCGCGTTCCCGACTCACCGCCGTCGCACTCATGTTGACCGCCGCCAGCACCACGATCGCCACCTCGGCGACCACCACCGCCAACAACGTCGCACGCAGATCCGGAAGACCGATCGTCCCGGTGTGGAACAGCCAGAAGATCAGCAAGGTCGCCAGGGCCCCAACGGCAATGAAACTCCAGCGACCCAGCAGGCCGATGGTGCTCAAGGTTCGGGAGCTGGTTTCCCGCCATGCGATGGGATTGTTTCCCGGCGATCGGGCGGCTCGACCTTCACCACTCCCATCCCCCTGCCCGGGAAGGAACCGCCGGTACCAGGGAATCTGGCCGACCTTCGCCCCGATCGTTCTCAAACGGAGGGTCGAGAAGAGAATCAGTAACACACCGACCAGCGACCCGGTCCAGACGAATGCGGCAATCGGAGATCCAAGCCACCAGCGACTCAGGCTTGAGAATCCTTCTCCGGGGTCCCGAGGGACGTAACGATTCGACTGAAGCAGGCTCTCGAGGGCCAGGAATGGGTTCAGTGGCGTCATGATCGTGGTCGCTTCAGCGAGACTTCCGACCGCAATCGAGGTTCGTAGGCGATTATCAATGAGCCAGGTCAGGGCGAGATAGATGATCACTGAAACATAGAAGGCGAAAACCGCCCGACGACCGGCGGTCCGGGTCACGCTCAGCGTCACCGCGATCGCGGCGACGACGAAAGCGCTCCCCCCGGCCACGAGGTAACTCAGAAGAATCGCTCGACCTGGAACCCCACCGAACGCCTGAATGAACAGGAAGAGCGGAAGCGATGAGAGCAGCAGGGCCAGAATGAAGAAGAGTCGGCCGAAGAGGTTGCCGAGGACGATCTGGAAGGCACTCAGAGGCGTGGTGAGAAGGATGTCCCAGGTGCGAGGGTTCGCTTCTTGAGCGATGGCCCCGGCCATGAAGATCGGCGTCAGAAGACAGATCAGGCCGACCTGGCCGAAGGCCACGATGGCAAAGGCACCAGATCCACTCTGAGCGAGGTCCCGAAGACTGGTTCCGGTGCTGGAAATCAGGCTCAACAGCAGGACCGCGATCAGGATCGCGAGATAGCCACTCCGGACCGCCAGATGCCGGCCTCGCATGGATCCGCCCTGAACGAGACGAACCACGATCGGATTGGTCGGCAGGAGATCCGACAACCACTGGATTGGCGACGGCATGGGATTCCTCCAGATGCGAACGAAACTGGCGTGAAGTCGAGGCGGAACCGCCCTGAAGTCACCTCAAACGACCGAGAAGCCCCCCCGGAACCACTGGTTCTTGACACCCCCCGCGGGTCCGCCATACTACAACCAGCATTCCGTTTCGGGCCGCGCGGCGGTCCGACGGTTCACACGGCATACACCCGGCAGGTTGCCGGGCGACGGCCGATCTTCGACGGGTCAACGTTCTTCTGATGACGCCAAAGGCGTCNAACGAGTGCTTTGATCCGACGACGGTTTCAGGATGCAGGCCCAGCTCGCCACCTGGTGAGGCTTGAGCCCGTCTTGGGGCCGCATAGATTCCTCTTCGTTCCTATCGTTTGAAATTCACTTTCCCGAAATCTCATGCGAGCTCCTTCGGCCCCTAAAACGCCGATACAGATCAAAAAACGCCAGAATCATCCGCAATGCGGCTGATCCCGCCTCGTCTTTTAGTGCCGATAATATCGAGCACTCGGAGATTCTGGATGACTTTGATCGCCTCCGGGCATCGATCCAAGATCGATCCCTCCTCGCCTTCGGGCCGACTCATCGCTTTGTCGAGTCGGCGAAACGACCGGATCACGAAGAACGTCGCCCTGCCCGGACTCCTCGGAGTCCGACCGATCGGTCTCGTTCCTGGAGGGCATCATGACGATCCCCGCAATTCAGATCCTCGCCGCCATCGAGCCCGCCAGCATCGGTATCGGAGCCGCGGTCGGTGCCTTGGTCGGCGCTGTGGCCGCCTGGCTCTTCATCGGTGCCACCACGGGCAAATCGATCCGNACCTCACGCGCTGAAGGCGAATCGATCGTCGAGAAGGCTCGTAACGAAGCTCAGACCGAAGCCCGAAGAATCGAATCCGAGTCTGAGAAGAAGATCGATGACCGCCGTCAGGCCGCAGAGAAGGAAGCCACCAACCTTCTGGCGGAAGCCAAGGATTCCCAAGGCCGAGCCACCAAGCGGGAAGCGACGCTCGACAAGAANCTTGAACAGATCAATCGCCGGGAAGAGCGTCTCGAAAAGAAGGAATCACGGGTTGATGATCTGGTCGCAGAACGAGAATCCGCCCTCGCGGAAGCCGTGGCGAACGCCGACCAACTGAAAGACCGACTCTCTCAAGCCGCCTCGATGAGCCGCGAGGAAGCGCGAGACATGCTCCTCGAAGAGATTCGCGAGGAAGCCCAGCACGAAGCCGCGAAGATCGAGCAGGAAGTGATCGGGGTCGCCGAGGACAAGGCCCGGGAGACGAGTCGCGAAATCACTCTGATGGCCATCCAGCGATACGCCTCGGAAAACGTGAGTGACTCCACCGTTCGATCGGTCAAGATCCCTTCGGACGACATGAAGGGCCGCATCATCGGCCGCGAAGGTCGGAACATCCGCGCGATCGAAAANGCGACCGGCGCCGACATCCTCGTCGACGACACACCGGGGGTGATCAGTGTCTCCTGCTTCGACCGGGTTCGACAGGCGATCGCCGCGGAGAGCCTCCAGAAACTGGTGGCCGATGGTCGAGTGCACCCCAGTCGAGTCGAAGAGATCGTGGCCCAGACCAAGCGTGACATCGAGGAACGCATCAAGAAGGCCGGGCAGGATGCCATCGTGGAAGCNAACCTCCGAGGCGTCCATCCCAAGATCGCCGAAGCCATGGGCAAGCTCACCTTCCGAACCAGCTACGGCCAGAACGTGCTTCGACACTCGATGGAAGTCGCCTTNCTCTCGCAGATGATCGCCGATCAACTGGGTCTCGACGGTCAGATCGCTCGACGCTGCGGGTTCCTGCACGACATCGGCAAGTCGATGGATCACGACATGGAAGGTGGACACCCGGCGATCGGCATGGAGTTCGCCAAGAAGTTCGGCGAAAAGTCCGAAGCCGTGTTGAACGCCATCGGTGGACACCACTCCGACATTCCGTCGACCACGCCCTACACCCCCATCGTGATGGCCGCGGATGCCATCAGCGGCGCCCGGCCCGGCGCCCGGCGCGAATCGATGGAGATGTACATCAAGCGACTCGAACAACTGGAAGGCATCGCCACCGACCAGAAGTTCGTCGACGAGGCGCACGCCATCCAGGCCGGCCGTGAAGTCCGGGTCATCCTGAACGCCAGCAAGGCCGACGATGCGACCGCGCACAAGATCGCCCGCGACATCGCCAAGCGGGTCGAGGAAGAGATGACCTTCCCCGGTGAGATCAAGGTGACGGTGCTTCGCGAGGTCCGAGCCGAGGCGGTCGCCCGCTGACGTTCGGGAGCAACCGGGCCGACCTTTCCGAGGATTCCCCCACCTACCATCTCGGCATGTCCGGAACCAACGCGACATTTGAAGATGCCGTTCCAGAAGCGTTCGATCGCTGGCGCCCTCCCGCCCGGCATCTGATCCCGTGCTATGGGAGCCTGCGAAGCACCAGTCGCTGGAGAATCCTCATACGCAGCTTCTGGCCGGGGGTCCTGGGGGCGCTGATCGCGATGACGCTCCAGATCCTCATTGCACGCATGTCGCCCGCCGGATCCGTGCCGAAGAATCCGTTGTACTTCTTCGTGAGCATGCTGCTTCCACTCGTGGTCTGTCTCTTCCTCGGAATTGCATGGCTGCTCCGGCGGGAATGGCGTCTGGCCGACACCCCCGATGTCCAGTACGTCCTTCGGGAGGAGGCCGTCGAGAAGATCTGCCCCCACTGCCGGCTGGATCCCTTCATCTGTGAAGGCTGTTGTCGCGATTTCCCCCGAGGCTGGAGACCCGTCGATCTCTTTGCCTTCTGGCACGACGTGGCCGCGGCGACCTCGAAGCCACCGCCCGAGCGGGCTCGCCGACTCGATGGAGTGGATTTTGCGGAACGGAATCGACTGATCCACGCCTGGTATCGCGAGCGTGGTCCGGCGCGGGCTTCCATGGCGTGCCCGACCGGAGGCTGGACTCAGTGGCTGTGCAATCGAGCANGAGTCGTCCTCGATCTGGTCTTGCCCCTGGTCCTGCTCCTCGGCACGGCTTCGGCCATCCACTCGCTGCCGGGGGAATTCTTCCCCCATCTCAAGCTGCCGACGGTCGTCTCGGAACGACTGCTCACCCTCTCGATCTTCGCGGCCTTTCTCGTCACCGGCTTCATGTTCTTTCCCCGATGGCGACACACCTTTCTCTTGGGCTTCGGGCAACTCCGAGGCGCCACGGCTGCGAACGAGCCCGCCTGCCGAGGCTGTGGGCACGTCCTTCACCAGCCGGAGACCGACCGCTGCACCGAATGCGGGCATGACCTGAATGCCTGGGATACCGTCACCTTCGATCCAGGTCTCGCGGGGCTGGAAGATCGCGAGACCGATGATCCGGATCAGGATCCATTTTCTTAGAGGGCCAGAAACTCCTTTTGAGTCTCGAGCAGACATCTTCATCCGGCGACCAGGGTTCCAACGCCCCGGACTCCGAGGACGCGGTCCTGCTGGAAGCGGTCTCCGAACGGTGGCCGGTGAATGCCAGGCTGGCCCTCAAGGCCTTGAGGGCCAAGGTGATTCCGGAGTACCTCGCCAACCTGTTCTTCGCCATGCTGATCTGCATTCTGGCGATACTGCTCATGTTCATCGTCGACAGTTCCGCGTCGGGAACCCCTGCCATGGTCCTGCTGACCCTGACGGGATTGCTCGCGATCGGCGCGATCATTCTGGGCCTGCAAGTTCACCGCGGTCGGATCAGCATCCCGAGAATCACCCGACGATTCGACACGGGTGCGTTCGCCGCCACCTGCCCGAGGTGCGGCCGGGATCCCTTCGAGGGNGATGGTTGTTGTCGACGATTCCCCGCCCAGTGGTCACCTCTCGACCTTCACGCCTTCTGGCATGAGTTGGCGGTGGGCCAGCTTCACGGAGCCCAGGCTCGGAAGCAGGCGTGGAGCCGCTGCCGCGGCCGGGCCGGCACCTCCACGGAATACCCTCGGCTTGGTGTCAGTTCATGGATGCGCCGCAGCCTTCGCCATCGATCGACGGCCGTCTTCCTTTTCATCCTCTTCGCCATCGTCTTCGTGGGCTGGATGCTGATTCAAGGCATCTTCAATGAGGTGGGCTCGACGATCGTCGTTCTCGTGGTCCTGCTCTACATGCTGGCGAACGCCAGCCTTGATCTTCGTCGGAAGGCCCCGATCGACACCCCCACCCGCCCCCGCTGCGTGAAGTGCCGTTACCAGCTTCATATCTCTTTTCCCGAACGGTGTCCCGAATGCGGCGTGGATCTCGCCCCGTGGGATTCGATGACCTTCGATCCCGACGAACCGGTCCTGGCCGGTGGGCCGGCCCAGACATTGAGGGTTCGTCTGCAGAAAAGGCGATGGAAAAACGACTAGGCACGTTCCCCCTTCGAATGCAGCGAATATCCGGGGCGCCGCTGGAAGCCCCTCTCCCAAGGCCTAGACTATGGGTGTCCAGGGGCCTCCGGGGAGCGGTCTGTCTTGACCGAATCGAAGAACTGCGAAGACACCACCGAATCGGCGGTCGCTCCCATCCATGAGCGATGGCCGGTCACCCCTGCGCAGATGTCGGTGGCGTTTGAACGGGTCGCCAGCTGTCGCCAGGCGACCCTCCACTCCATCTCATCGCTCTTCCTCGGTGTGATCGGCTTCGGGATGCTC
>NYSW01000032.1 GCA_002683195.1 Phycisphaerae bacterium | reverse complement strand
AACCTCGCCCGAACCACGGACTTCATGACCCACCCGGTCTTCCACCGCCATCGCACCGAGACGGCCCTGCTTCGGTACGTCACCGAACTGCAGTCGAAGGATCTCTCCCTCGCCCACTCGATGATCCCCCTGGGATCCTGCACCATGAAGCTCAACGCCGCGAGCGAGATGGTGCCCGTGACCTGGCCGGAGTTCGGCGCGATTCATCCGTTCGCACCGAAGGAGCAGACCAAGGGCTACGACGGTCTCTTCCGGAGTCTCGAATCGTGGCTCTCGGAGGTCACCGGCTTCCCCGGGGTCAGTCTTCAGCCCAACGCGGGCAGCCAGGGCGAATACGCCGGACTGATGGTGATCAAGGCCTACCACGAACATCGCGGCGATCTCAATCGTGATGCGTGCATCATCCCGCTCTCCGCCCACGGCACCAATCCCGCCAGTGCGGTGGTCGCCGGCATGCGGGTGGTCCCCGTGAAGTGCCTGGACGATGGTGACATCGATCTCGAAGACCTCAAGTCCCAGATCGAGGCTCACCGAGACCGACTGGCCGGGATCATGGTGACCTACCCATCGACGCATGGCGTCTTCGAAGAGGACGTTCGCGAGATCTGTGACCTGGTCCACGAGGCCGGTGGCATGGTCTACATGGACGGTGCGAACATGAACGCCATGGTCGGACTGGTCCGACCGGCGGACATCGGCGCCGACGTCTGTCACCTCAACCTCCACAAGACCTTCTGTATCCCGCACGGCGGTGGCGGACCGGGGATGGGCCCGATCGGGGTCACCGAGGCCCTGCGTCCGTTCCTTCCGGGACACCCGGTGATTCGACCCATCGATGCCGGCGAACATGCCATGGGTCCGGTCTCGGCCGCCCCGTACGGATCCCCGAGCATCCTCCCGATTTCCTGGATGTACATCGCGATGATGGGTGGCGAGGGCCTGACCACCGCGACCGAGATCGCGATCCTCAACGCCAACTACATGGCCACCCGACTCACCGGCCACTACGACATTCTCTTCACCAACGGTCAGGGAAGATGCGCCCACGAGTTCATCGTCGACTGCCGTCCGTTCGACAAGTCGGCCGGAGTCAAGATCGACGACATCGCCAAGCGTCTGATGGACTACGGATTCCATGCCCCGACCATGAGCTGGCCGGTTCCCGGCACCCTCATGATCGAACCGACCGAGAGTGAATCGCTCGAGGAGCTGGACCGTTTCTGCGACGCGATGATCGCGATTCGCGAAGAGATCCGGATGATCGAGGACGGCAAGGCGGACCGGGACGACAATCCCCTCAAGCACGCACCGCATCCGCTCAGCGTGATCACCGCCGATGAATGGACGCATTCCTACTCGCGTCAGCAGGCCGCCTGGCCTGCAGCATGGCTCCGGGAACGAAAGTTCTGGCCGTCGGTCGGTCGCATCGACAACCCCTACGGCGATCGCAATCTCGTCTGCTCGTGTGAAGGCATGGAGGCCTACGCCGAGGGTTGACGGCCGGAGGATATCCGTCGACAGCCGGAGCCCGCAGGTCGAGATCGATGTCGCCGGGATGCCGAGCCGCCCGGGCGCCTTGGACCGGAGGGATGACCGCCGAAAGGCTCCTCTGCTCGCCAACACGCTCCGACATCCCCCGAGGCCGAAGGAGCCCGCCCGTGGAAACACTCACGGGTTTTCGGTCGGACTGCAGGCACCCCATGCGCTGAAGATGAGTCCGAGGTCTGCGCCGTCGATGACGCCATCCTCGTTCAGGTCCGCGTAGGAACCCTCGGAGCCCCACTCGCTGATGAGCAGGCCGAGGTCGACCCCGTTCACGAACCCGTCACCGTCGAGATCGCCGAGACAGAAGGCGGTGCCATTGACGTCCACGTCGGTCACCAAGTCCTCCTGCCCGTTACCCTCATTGTTCTCCAGCTCGCGGTTGTTCGTGCTTCGCATCATGTCCGCGTGTTCTCCGAGATCGACCTCGAGGAAAGGATTCCCGAAGATCTCGGTGAAGCCGACCCCGAACTCGAAGGCGAACTCGCGCCATCGACCCTCGATCAGAAGAAGCACCGTTGCCTCATCCGTGGCGGTGGCCGAGGTGCAGGCAGCAGCGCCGTCCACATCGTAGGTTTTGTAGTCGATCGCCATGTCGCCCTGAATGGAAATGGTGTGCAGTCGATCCGGACGATGTGCGAGGGGGCCCTCCCTGCGGGGACATTCCCCCATCGGATCCGTACTCACCACGCGGCGACGATGATCCAGCTGGAGAGCATCGAGGCCATTCCCAGAAAGATGAAGAAACTCAACGAGTCGGTCACCATGGTGAGAAAGATCGTGCTGGCGGTGGCGGGGTCCACGCCGAAACGTCGCATCAAGAGTGGAAGCGCCGTCCCGGTGAAGGTGCCGATGGTGAGCGAGAAGGTCATCGAAATCGCGATGACGATCCCGATCTTCCAGATGTCCGTCCCATTCACCATCGCCACGAGGCCAAGTACGATCGCCACCAGTATTCCCGCTAGAAGACCATTGATCGCACCAACCAGCGATTCCCGGACCAGCAACGCGGTGGCAACCCTGGTCCGTACCTGACCCAGCACGATTCCCCGGAGCGTGACCGCCAGCGACTGCTGCCCGGCATTGCCGGACTGGTTCGCGATCACCGGCATGAGCACGGCGAGCACCGCGATCTCGGAGATCAGATCCTCGAAGTTGAGCACCACGACCGCCGCCACGAAGCTGGTGACGAGATTCACCACCAGCCAGGGGATACGGCTTCGAAGCTTGTCCGGGATCGAGGAGAACACCATCTCCTCCCCGCCGGCCCCGACCATCTTCTGCGCGTCCTCGGTCCCTTCCGCCCGGATCGACTCGAGTACGTCGTCGACCGTGATCACCCCGAGGAGATTCTGGTTCTGGTCCACCACGGGAAGCGCCGTGTATTCGTACTTCTCGAATTCGAGCGCGACCTCCTCCCGATCCAGCTCGGGCGGTATGGCCTCCACGTGTCGCTCGCAGATGTCGGCGATCAGATCGTCCGCCCTCGAGATCACGAGTCGACGGAAGTCCAGGATGCCGGCGAGTCGGCTCGAGTCGTCGATGACGTAGACGTTCTGAGTCTCCGCGTCCGGATCGGAGTCGCGAATGACCGCGACCGCCTCGCGGACGGTGAGGGACTCACCAACCTCGAGCACCGCGGGATTCATCAGGCCGCCGGCGGACTCGGGATCGAACGCGATCAACTTCTCGAGAATCGCCCGGGACCGGACGGGCATTGCGGACAGGATGGCGTCCATCACCTCTTCGGAGGCGAACTGGAGGAGGTCGGCGGCATCGTCGGCGGGCATCTCCGCGAGCAGTCTCGCGGCATATCCCGCATCCTCCGACGCAAGATCCTCGAGCACCGAGACCGCGAGCGGCGCGACCATGTGCGAGAGGGCGTCGGCCGCATTCTCGACCTCCATCTCCTCGAGAATGTCGGCAGCCTCGGATTCGTCAAGCGCCTCCAAGGTGTCCGCCGCATCCGCCGCCTGCTGGGCCTCGACCGCGGAAGCGAGCACGGACACGTCGAGCGAATGCTCGAGGAGCGCCGCCACCCGGTCGTCCTCCGGACTGGAGTCGACCGGATTGTCGATCACCGTCTCGGGTCGAGGTCTCGCATCCTCGCGGGATCGAGACTCGCCGTCTTCCGGGCGTTCTTCGACTTGGTGGGCCACGAGACTCTCCGATCCGGCCCGTCCGTTCGAATCGATCGCGGAGGACGGGTTGACCGCATCATCGCGGAAACGACCGACGCATGCCGCCGGATCCCGGTCACAATGGTGGCATGCCGATCGAGACGACCACCGATGCCGAGGATCCGAGGCTCGAGGACTTCCGGGCCATCCGGGACCGTGATGCCCGAGGTCCGTCGGGGCGTCCGGGGATCTTCATCGGCGAGCAGACCCTGGTGGTGGAGAAGATGCTGGCGCGACCGGAACTCGTACGTCGGGTCCTGGTCGCCGATTCCCGGCGATCTTGGCTGGAGGAAGCGCTTGCAGCCGCCGGGAACCCCGACGTCGAGGCGATCGTCGCGCCGCTCCCCCTTCTCGAATCGGTCGCAGGATTCCCCATCCACCGCGGCGTGATCGCCAGTGGGAATCGCGAGGCGCTCGACGGTCGGACGATCGACGAGGTCATCCCAGCGAGGAATCGTNCGGCAACCCTGCTCCTGTTGGAGTCGATCAGGAACATCGACAACATCGGCATGCTCTTCCGGGTCGCCGCCGCCTTCGGCGTCGACGGCGTGATCCTCTCACCCGACTGTCACGACCCCCTCTACCGNAAGAGCCTGAGAGTCTCCATCGGGCACGCCCTTTCAATTCCATTCGCTCGAAGCACCGACTGGACCGCCGACCTCGCTCGGNTGACGAGTGAACACGGGATCGACCTGATCGGCGCCAGCATCGAAGGGGATTCGGCGAGCACCGANTCCCTTGGACGATCCTCTCGGATCGGCCTGGNGATGGGAAGTGAGTTCGACGGCCTTTCCGACGCCACGGCTTCGATCTGCGATCGCCTCGTCCGGATCCGGATGGTCTCCGGGGTCGACTCGCTGAACGTGTCCGTGGCCGCCGCNGTGCTCCTTGATCGTTTCAGCACCGCTGCGAGGTCCTGAAACATCATTCCAGACGAGTGAAGGCAGGAATCGTGGAAGGCGCGAACCTCGGCCGGAGCCCGGTCGTAATGGATGTCGCGTCGTCCCCGATCGGTTCGGAAGGACGACCTCGAATCACAGAGCCGGCACCTCACCGATCAACCCGTACCCACGGGCGAGGAGTTGTCNCCTGCTCGGAGCNNGTCATGTTCAATCCGCTCTCCCATCCGTACGCAAGACTCGAGGCCCGTCGTCCCCGCAACCTGGCCGTGATGGCCGCGGTCGCCGGGCTCGCCCTGGCGCCTTCACTCTTCGCCGGGGAGATCGTGACCGTCCGCACCCACGCCGATCGTGTCGCCTCCACCGAAGCCGCTCGAGACGCCCGAATGCTCTCGGATGCGTTCCGCACCGTGGCGGAACGAGTTCGTCCCAGCGTGGTGCAGATTCTCGCCATCGACGATCCGCCGTATGCCGATNACGCCGGAAGAGGTCTCCAACGCGAGCAGATTCCAGAGCGATTCCGAGACATGATTCCTGGAAACCCCGGCCNGGAAAGTCCGAAGGCTCGAGGTCCTCGCACCGGCCAGGGAACCGGAGTGGTCGCCACCAGCGACGGAATCATCGTGACCAACAACCACGTCATCGCCGGATCAGACCGGGTTCGAGTGGTGTTGCACGACGGTTCCGAGTTCGACGGAAAGGTCATCGGGGCCGACCCCGAGACCGACCTCGCGATCGTGAAGATCGAACGGGAGGACCTGCAACCCGCCGTGTTCGCCGATTCCGATGATGTGCGGGTCGGTGACTGGGTGGTCGCACTCGGAAGCCCTTACGGCCTCAGTCAGACGGTCACCGCCGGAATCATCAGCGCTCTCGGGCGGGAAGCGGTCGGTCTTGCACGATTCGAGAACTACATGCAGACCGACGCCGCGATCAATCCCGGCAATTCGGGAGGACCGCTGGTGAATCTGGATGGCGACGTGATCGGCATCAACACCGCCATCTCCAGCCGAGGTGGCGGCAACGACGGCATCGGATTCGCGATCCCGAGTCGGATGGTGGAGCGGATCGCGAACGATCTGGCCGGAGATGGAACGGTCGAACGAGGCTGGCTCGGGGTGAACATCCAGTCGCTGGACGATCCCGATCTCGCCGCTTCCTTCGGACGGACCGCACGTCGCGGGGTCCTGGTCTCCGGCGTCCTCGGTGGGACCCCGGCGGCCGAAGCCGGACTCACTCCGGGCGACATCATCCTGTCGATCGACGGCCAGCGGACCAACACACCCGCCAGCCTCGCCCGGACCATCGCCGAGTACGCACCGGAAGCGGAGATCGATCTGGAATTCGTTCGGGATGGTCAGTCCATGACCCTCACCGCGACCCTCGGGACCCGACCGGGTGATGCATCCGCCGAGGGAGCCACGCCCGCCGAGCCCGAAGCCGCGGCACCGCCACGACTGGGTCTCGAGCTCGCACCCTTGGATCAGGAGCTTCGGGAACAGGCGGGACTGGGTACCGAGACCGGAATCTTCGTTCGCGGCGTCGCCGCCGACGGACCGGCCGCCCGAGCCGGGATCGAACCCGGAGACGCCATCCTTCGTATCGGAGGCGTCGAAGCCGATTCGGTGACGACCTTCAAGGATGCTTTGGCGGAAATCCCCGATGACCAACCGATCCGGATGCTCATCGAACGCCAGGGGACCACGAGATTCCTGTTGGTGAAACCCAACGAGTGATCACCGGCGAACCGACCGTTCGTACCTTGGAGGTGCGAACACGGGACCACGACGGGCGCCCCTCCGTCGTGGTCCCACCTTTTTTGGGCTGGAATCCAATCCTTGGAGACGGGCGAAACCTGATTTACCGGCTTCATTCCCCGGAAGATTCCGCCGAGAAACATCCGTGAGGACCGATTCGCCCGGACGGCACCCCGGACCCCGTATGCTTCTCGATCCGACCGCCAAGCCGATTCCAGCATCATGACCAGCCACCCCTTCTCAGAATCCGAAGCCAGCGACGACTTCACCGTCGGATTCTCACACCGCCTGGTCTTCACCCGTGGGGTCCTGACGGACACCAATCCGCTGATCGATGATCTCCTCCGAAGTCCCGAGGACGGGCCTCGATCGGGGATGGTGGCGGTGGTCGATGCCGGACTGGCCACCGCCTGCCCGGAACTGATTCCCGACCTCACCGCTCGTCTTGACGCCCCTCACCTGCCCGAACTCCGCGAGACGATCATCGTGCCGGGCGGTGAGACCGCCAAGAACGACCCCGCGGTGGTCGACGAGATCCTGGCCGCCATCGAACGATGCCGGATCGATCGCCGATCCCACCTGGCCGTCTTCGGCGGTGGAGCGGTGATCGACGCGGCTGGATTCGCCGCGTCGACCGCGCATCGAGGAGTCCGCCTGATCCGATTCGCCTCGACCGTCCTCGCCCAGCTCGACGCGGCGATCGGCGTCAAGAACGGTGTCAATCGTTTCGGCAAGAAGAACTTCATCGGCTGCTTCGACGTCCCCACCGCGGTGGTGTGCGACGAAGGCATGCTCGAAACCCTCGACGACCGAGACTGGCGATCCGGCTTCAGCGAAGCAGTGAAGATCGCCTGTCTCAAGGACGCACCGTTCTTCGACGAGATCGAGCGGAACGCCGAGCGGATTCGAGATCGGGATCTCGATGCCGCCCGACCGGTGATCCGCCGCTGTGCCGAACTGCATCTCCGACACATCACCCGAGGCGGCGACCCGTTTGAACGATCCGAAGCCCGCCCATTGGACTTCGGCCACTGGGCCGCCCACCGACTCGAATCCCTCACGAACTTCGAGACCACTCACGGAGAGGCGGTTTCGATCGGAATCGCGGTCGACACCGTCTACGCCGCCATCGAAGGCAGACTCTCCATGACCGAAGCCGACCGGGTGGTCTCCACCCTTCGCCGGCTGGGGCTCCCCGTCCACCACGAAGCACTGCATGGTGATCGAATTCTCGAAGGGCTCGAGGAGTTCCGTGAGCATCTCGGGGGCCGACTGACCGTGACGCTGCTGACCGCCGTGGGCACGCCCGTGGATGTCCATCAGATGGATGCCGATCTTCTGCGGCAAGCCGTCGATCGACTTGAGATCATCAACCGCGACTGATCCGTTCGCGGAACGCATCCCGTCGCCACCCCGCTCGAAACCGAGTCCATGCCAACACTCTTTCTCCCCATGCTGGTCGGCTGGTGCGGACTCTGGGCCGCACTGTCGGGCGTCGCCCTCATTCGAGCCGCTGCTCATCCCGATCGCATTCGATCCACCGCCGTGGACGGTTTCTGGTCGATGACGCTCTTCTGGGTCGCCATCGATCTGGGGATCGCGGCCTGGGCCCTTCTGGCACCCGTGACGGAGGTCGAGGAATTCCGAACCCTCCTGCTCATCAATGGTGGCCTGGACGTCCTCTATATCGGAACCGGAATCCTGTTGGTGACCCGTGCCGCGGCTCTGGTTCGCGGCTTCGGCGTCGCGATTCTGATTCAGGGCGGCTTCCTGTTGGTGCTCGATCTCGGTTGGTGGTGGATCCTTGCTTCCAGCGGTTCGTGATACCCGGGCACGCCCCTAGAATGGGGGCATGAGCTCCGAACCTCCACCCCTGCCACTGTCACGACGTTCCGTCGTCGATCGCTACTTCCTGGAGCATCGAGCCAAGGTGCTCGACGTCGCGGCCTTTCTAGACCGGGTGGACCGCGCCGATGACGACCTCGACGGCGACGACTTCCGCCTGCGAAGCCTGCGGGCCGCGATCGGGCTCCTCCTCGACGGCGACGACCAGCGGACCCGCCGAGTGCTCGACCTGATGAGTGATCCCAGCACCGACCCGATTCCCGAAGCCCCCATGAAGGGTGCCACCGGGGCGTGGGACGGCTTTGAAGGCGACGTCGAAGGGAGCGTGGGCTGATGTACATCGATCCCCACGTCCACATGGTCAGTCGAACCACCGACGACTATCAGCGCATGGCACTTGCCGGCTGCGTCGCGATCACCGAGCCCGCCTTCTGGGCCGGTTACGACCGATCGAGTCCCAAGGGATTCCACGACTACTTCCGAGTCCTGACCGAGACCGAACCCGCTCGCGCCGCGTACTACGGCATCGCCCACCACACCTGGCTGTGCATCAATCCCAAGGAAGCGGAGGACCCGGTCTTCGCCCGCGAAGTGATCGACATCATTCCCGAATTCCTCGAACGTGAGAACGTCCTCGGAATCGGCGAGATCGGCCTCAACAAGAACAGCCGCAACGAACTCGAGATCCTCGAGGCCCATCTTCAACTGGCCGCCGACCACGATCAGATGGTGCTCGTCCACACGCCGCACCTCGAGGACAAGCGGAAGGGAACGCGACTGATCATGGATGCGATCCGGAATCATGGCGCCCTCGATCCCAACCGCGTGCTCATCGATCACGTCGAAGAACACACCGTGGCCGAAGTCCTCGACCGAGGATTCTGGGCCGGACTGACGCTCTACCCCGACACCAAGTGCACCCCGCAACGAGCGGCGGACATCTTCGAAGTGCACGGTACCGATCGACTCTGGATCAACTCCGCCGGCGACTGGGGCCCCAGCGATCCCCTCGCGGTCCCGAAGTGCCGGGACGAGATGCGACGTCGCGGNCACCTCGANGCNACGATCCGCAAGGTGTCCTTCGACAACCCCCTCGAATTCCTTTCCCAGACCGGACGATTCCGCACCGAGGTTCAACCNACACGATGACCCCGGNACCGCCGACCTACTGCACGAACGTCCATGCCGGTCGGACCCTCGCCGANACCGAGGCNAACCTCGGNCGATTCGCCCCTCGGGTGCGGGAACTCGTCGCCTCCGCCGAAGAACCGGANGCCGAGNTCGGCCTCGGGCTCTGGTTGTCNGCCGAAACCGCCCGGGAACTCCGAGAGACCGGTGGCGNNCGGGCGTTCCGCGACCGGCTCCTCGATCAAGGTCTCCGGGTCGTCACCTTCAACGGTTTCCCGTACGGCGACTTCCACGCCGAAGTCGTCAAGCACGCGGTGTACGAACCCCACTGGGCCGACCCGAGACGTCTCGCCTACACCGTCGACCTCGCGGAACTCCTGGTCGAGCTGCTGCCGGACGGAACGCCCGATGCGTCGATCTCGACGTTGCCCATCGGATGGCGTGGTTCGTTCACCAACGAGGGGTGCGGGAATTCAATCGGACTCGCGACCGCCCAGCTGGTCGAAGCGGCGAAGACGCTTCGATCGATCGAGGATCGCACCGGCATCCGGATCCACCTCGATCTCGAGCCGGAACCCGGATGCGTGCTCGACACCAGCCAGGACGTGGTGGATCTGTTCGATCAGGCATTCCGACCGTCCGATGACGTCGACCACCGCCGCTATCTGGGGGTGAACCANGACGTCTGCCATTCGGCGGTGATGTTCGAGCCTCAGACCGCCGCCCTTCGAACCTATCGCGAGAACGGGATCGTCCTCGGNAAGATCCAGGTCTCCAGTGCGGTGGAGGTCGACTTCGACGCGTTCTCCGACGACCAGGAACGATCGGACGCCCTGGAGTCCTATCGAGGTTTCGTGGAACCCCGCTACCTNCACCAGACCTCGATCCGGACCGGCATGGCACCGCACTTCGACGTCCAGACCTTCGAAGACCTTCCGATCGCGCTGGCGAACCGAGCCGAACACCAGATCCCGTCCGGAACCTGGCGGACGCACTTCCACGTGCCGATCTTCATGGCCGAAGGTGACCGGTGGGGAACCACCCGAGCGGAGATCGAACGCTGTCTCGCCGCCCTGCCCTCCGACGAACCGCGACCGACGCTGGAAGTCGAGACCTACGCCTGGGAGGTCCTTCCCGGCTGCCTCTACGCGGGTGACGACGGTCTCGCGGCCGGAATCGCCGAGGAACTGCGTTGGCTTCGAAGCCTCATCCACGATCTCGACGGAGCCGACCAGGCATGAAGTCCTGGCTCGAACTCCTCCGGATCTCGAATCTGCCCACGGTCTGGACGAACATCATCGTCGGCGCCGTACTCTCGATCGCGGTCGCTCAACCTTCGAATCCGAGTCTCGTCGCCGTACTCATCGCGATCATCGCCGGTTCGTGCCTCTATCTCGCCGGCATGGTCTTCAACGACGTCTTCGACCTCGAGATCGATCGACGCGAGCGACCGGGACGACCGATCCCTTCGGGACGGATCAGCCGCGGGGCTGCGATCGCGTTCGGCGTCGCGCTGCTCGCCCTCGGCGTCGGACTGCCGTGGTTCCATGGCGTCATCGCCGGCGGCGTGGCCGCGGGCATCGGGTTGATGCTGCTCGCCTACGACGCGCTCCACGCCCGGACGGCGTGGAGCGTCCTCCTGATGGGCGGATGTCGGGGAGGACTCTACGTCCTCGGGATGGCGTGCTTGAACGACCCCGTCGGCGCCCCTGCCGACGACGGGCTGTTGCTTGCGGTGATGTTCGGCGGCGTGGCCGCGATCCACGTCGCCGCGTTCAGCATGGTGGCTCGCGACGAGGTCGCGGAGGATCCGCGGTGGAAGTGCCCATGGTGCGGATATCCGATCACCGAGGATTCCGACATCTGTTCGGAGTGCGGGACCGCCTGCGACGCCGACAGCATCGTGGCGATCACCACCGAACGACTCGGGAAGCGAAGGGGTNGGTTCGGAACCGCCACCTTGATCCTGCTCGCGCCTTTCGTCTTGTTTCTCATCCTCACCCTGATGTTGGGACTGCCGTCAAACGGAGCCCTGTTCCTGCCGACGGTCCTCGTCGCACTCGTGGGCATCGGTGCCTATCTCGTGAACTCGACTCGACACCTCGCCCGGTATCCGAAGGCAGTCGGCCGTTTCGTGTTGCGATCCATCGCGGTGCTCGCCCTCTTCGATGCCGGCGTCATGGCGTTCTTCTGGGCGGCGAGCCCAACCAACGACGCCCGGTTCGTGGCCGGGATCGGGGTCCTCGTCGCCATCGCGTGCTTCTTCCTGGTTCGATGGTCCCATCGACGGATCGCGGGGACCTGACGGAACCTGATCCGTATGATCTCGGGCATGGGCCCAGGGTTCGATCCCAGTCCGGTCGCAAGTCTTCCCGTCACTTCGGCGAACGTGCTCACCGGTGCTCGGCTCGGCGAGGACTTCGTCGGTGATCGTCCCGAACCGGGGACGAGTACGATTCACGCATGCCCCGTCGCATCGCCCTCATCGATCTGGTCGGATTGTCCCCGGCTCTCGTCGGCAAGCACACGCCGACCATCGCCTCCTTCGCCCGGGAGAAGGGCGGCCTCCGAACCATGCGTCCGACCCTCCCNGCNGTCACCACCAGCGTCCAGGCGTCCATGCTCACGGGAGTCAGTCCCGCCGANCACGGCATCGTCGGCAACGGCTGGATGGATCCGTCGACGCGGGAAGTGGCNCTCTGGAAGCAGTCGGACGGCCTGGTCGAGGCCGAACGGCTCTGGGACACCGCGCGTCGTCGGGATCCGTCGNTCACCTGTGCGAACATCTGCTGGTGGTACGCGATGCACACCACCTGCGACATCGTGGTGACTCCTCGGCCGATCTACAAAGCCGATGGACGAAAGCTGCCGGACTGCCTGACCCAACCCGCGGGACTCCGCGATCGTCTCACCCGCGCCCTCGGACCATTTCCGCTGTTCCGATTCTGGGGACCGGGGGCGGACATCACCAGCACCCGCTGGATCGCCGATGCCGCGATCAAGGTCGAACGGGAAGCCAGTCCCGACATCACGCTGGTCTACCTCCCCCACCTGGACTACAGCCTTCAGAAGCTCGGACCGGATCATCCCGACATTCCTCACCACCTCCGGGAACTGGATCACGAAGTCTCCCGGCTGTTGGAGCATTTTCTAAGCCGGGGCGTCGAACCGATCCTGGTCAGTGAATACGGCATCGTCCCGGTGGCGGATGCCGTGGCGCCGAACCGAGTCCTTCGGGAAGCAGGTCTCCTCTACTGGCGGGAGGAGCAGGGCCGAGAGATGGTCGACCCCGGCACCTCGGCGGCCTTCGCAGTGGCGGATCATCAGGTCGCCCACGTACGACTCGGACCGAAGGGCGAGACCCGGCGGGATGAGATC
>NYSW01000031.1 GCA_002683195.1 Phycisphaerae bacterium | reverse complement strand
GACTTCGAGCATCGCGCCCACGCGTCCGCGAATCGTCGCGGTGCCTTCGGTGGGCGGGGTGATTCGAGCGAGGATCTTCAGGAGCACGCTCTTGCCGGCACCGTTCTCGCCGATCACCCCGAGCGTCTCGCCCGCATGAAGATCGAAACTCGCATTCTCGAGGGCCCAGAACGTTCCGTCGTCCTCCGAAGATCGATCCGGTTCGGGCGGTCGAAGCATCCGGCGGACGGTTCGCCACGGCATGCCGGCGAGTTCCCCGAGCAGGTGATGCATGCCCATGGACTCGATGATCCGACCTCGCTCACGGCGGTATCGCTTCGAGAGACCTCGTGCTTCGATCAGTGGCGGGTCAGACGGCATCGGCGAAACGATCCTCCTGACGGCGGAAGTAGAGGAGTCCGGTCCAGCAACCGAGGATCGCGACCGCGACCGAGACGAACCAGGCCGGGTGGAGCGCCGCATCGTCACCGAGCAGGGCGAACCGAAACACCGAGATCACCGTGCTCATCGGGTTCGCCGCGTAGAGCCAGCGCCACGCATCCGGGATCAGGGTGGCCGGGTAGGCGATCGGTGACAGGAAGAGGAGCACCTGGGTGAAGAACGGCAGCGCGTTCTCGACGTCGCGGTGTCGGACGTTCGTCGCCGAGAGCCAGAGACTCGAGGTGATCGTCGTCATGATCAGGAGTCCCACCGCGGCGGGGAGCGCGAGGAGATGCCACCCGGGAGAGACGCCGAACCAGGCGAGTGCGATGAGGAGCAGCCCGAAACCGATCACGAAGTCGACGAGTCCGCCCACGAGCGTCCCGAATGGAAGGGCGAGGCGGGGAAAGCGGACCTTGGTGAGCAGGTCGCGATTGTTGGCGAGGATGATCGTGGACTTCGTGGTTCCATGGACGAAGTAGGTCCAGGCCACGAGCCCGCAGAGTGCGAAAAGCGGGTAGGGAACGCCGTTCGACGGAACCTTCATCATCCGCCCGAAGAGAACGCTGAAGATCGCCATGGTCAGCAGTGGCTGCAGGATCGCCCATCCCATGCCCACCACGCGCTGCTTGTAGCGGACCCGGACGTCGCGGGTCGCGAACACCCAGACCAGTTCGCGATGACGCCAGAGTTCCCGGAGGCCGAGCGTGGGCCATCCCGTGATCGGCTTGATCACGGTGATGATCGGCGTGGCTGCCGGGAGTGTTTCAGATCCGAAGTTCGGTTCGGCGTCGGCGGAGTGCATTTCAGGCCTCGCCGTGTCGAGCGGCGAAGTCACGCAGGAAGGTGGCGAGGACATCACCGGTCTGCTCGATCCCCGGTCCCATCTCGAATCGATGCACCTCGGCCCGGCGTGCGACCGCGAGGCTCGTGCGGAGTCTGGAGAGGGCCAGTCCGCCCTTGCCGAACAGCTCCAGGGCTGAACTTTGGAGCACGAATTCGACGCCCTGGTAGAGGCCCAGCCCGACGACCGCATCGGAGATTAGCGGTCGCACGGCCGCTCGCCGCGGCAGTGGCACCATGCGTGACTCGCCCGCGGTGAATCGTTTGCCGATGAGAATCGCGCCGATCGGCACCGGGCCGGAGAGCTTCGATTGGAACGCCTGCATGTCGATCAGGGTCTTCGGGCCGAATTCCATCCGTTCGATGTCGAGCCGCATCGAATCGGGAACCTCCGGCAGGATGGTCCCGGGACGCACGCCGATCCGCATCGGGAAGGGATCGATCGAACCGTCCCGCCTCATGAGGGGCGAGTCCTCGGAAAGCAGCCTCACGCCGTCGGTCTGCAGCATTCGCAGGGCCATGGTCGTCTTCCCTCCGGAGCTGGGAAGTAGCAGCAGCACGGCTCGGCCACCGGTCTCGAGACCGAGCGCATGGACCCGGGTTCGGCCGGTGCGATCGAAGTGGGCACCGGCATGGGAGAGGACGGTGAGGAACGCGGCCTCGTGGGCAAGGTGGCGATCGTCGGAATGGATCTCGCAACGCGACCCGCCGTTGCTGATGACACTGAGGGCGCGTCCGCCGTAGTCCAGGTAGGACCGATCACCGTCCCGGTAGACGACGTTCCGCGGTGTGTGCTGCACTGCCTGGAGTCGAGGAAGCGTCGGACGACTCGCAAAGTCGCGAAACACGATCTCCAGATCGTGATCGCCGGACGACTTCGTCACGAAGAGAGAGAAGTCGGTCCTGATATCCGAAAGGCGGACCCGATCATCGGTGCTTCTTGCGAGGATCTTGAAGCCATGAAAGTCGAAATGGACCTCCGTGTCTTCGGTGGGAACCACCGGATTTTCGGCGGTCTTGAGTCGTTGATCGGCATCGGTTGGCATCAGCGGGATGTTTGGCATGCTCTGCATTATGTTTGTGGGGATAAGGATTCGCGAACGCCGGAACTCATAGTACTATCGACTGCTCACGGAACCGAGGACAAACTCGGTTCCAGCTCCGTTCAGGATCGCGAGAAGTCCCATATCGAGCCGTGCGAGCGATGGTTCGATTTCGAAACGATGATGTACGAACGGGCGTCGGCGTTCACGGTGTTTATTCGACACAAACAGTGCCCAAGGCACGATTGAGGAAGATCGTGGTTTCCAACCAGCGTCCCAATGAAGTCATCGACACCCTGGTGATCGGCGGTGGGCCTGCCGGGCTCACTGGCGCTCTGCATCTTCAAGGTCTCGACGCCGACCGGGTGCCGGTGGTGATCGAAGCGGGAGATCGGGTCGGCGGCATCGCCCGGACCGAGTCCCACCGGGGATATCGATTCGACATCGGTGGCCATCGCTTCTTCACGAAGGTCCCGGAAGTGAAGGCTTTCTGGGACGACCTCATGGGGGACGACTTCATCGACGTTCCGCGATCGAGTCGGATCTATTACCGGGGCCGCTTCTA
The DNA here is from genome assembly GCA_002683195.1 of Phycisphaerae bacterium. Next base: position 4,570 of record NYSW01000031.1, on the reverse strand, counting down.
CGACTATCCGCTGCGGGTCGGCAATGCGCTCGGCAACCTCGGGCTGATCGAATCATTCCGGTCGGGTCTCAGCTGGATGAAGTGGCGGATTCTACCGGTTCGAGACGAACAGAACTTCGAAGAATGGGTCTGCAACCGATTCGGCGGACGGCTCTACTGGCACTTCTTCCGAACCTACACCGAAAAGGTCTGGGGTATTCCCGGAACCGAGATTCAGGCCGACTGGGCCGCCCAGCGGATCAAGGATCTCTCGCTGTTCAAGGCCGTGGTCGACGCCGTGTTCCGACGTGGCGAGTCGACGAGCCTGATCAAGTCGTTCAAGTATCCAAGGCTCGGTCCCGGCCAGCTCTGGGAACGAGCGGCCGATCGAATCGATTCCCAGGGGGGCGAGGTCCGGCTCGAAACCGCNGCCACCGTCCTTCGCCATGATGGCAAGCGGGTCCTCGAGGTCGAGCTCGAATCACGAAACGGCGATCGACACTGGGTCACACCTCGATCGGTGCTCTCCTCGATGCCANTCACCCAGCTGGTGCGGGCGATGACCCCCGCGGCGCCGCCGGAAGTCCTCGAAGCGTGCGATAACCTTCGATACCGGGATTTCCTCATCGTCACGCTGGTGCTCGACCACGCGGACCCGTTCCCGGACAACTGGATCTACATCCATGAACCGGACGTGCAGGTCGGTCGCATCCAGAATTTCCGCGCCTGGTCGAAGGAGATGGTGCCCGACGACTCGACCGCGAGCATCGGCATGGAGTACTTCTGCCACGAAGGCGACGGCCTCTGGACCTCNTCCGACGAGGACCTGNTCGANCTCGCGAAGANGGNACTCGCGGAACTCGGACTGGCACCGGCGGCGAGCGTCATCGACGGCAAGGTGATCCGNCAGCCGAAGGCCTACCCGGTGTACGACGCGGGNTACCAGGAACGGGTGGAGGTCATCCGACGATGGCTCGACGGCTTCGAGAATCTCGAGACCTCCGGACGCAACGGGATGCATCGCTACAACAACCAGGATCATTCGATGGTCTCGGCGATGGTGGCGGCCGAGCGTCTTCTCGATCCGGTCAACGCTGGAGATCCCTGGTCCGTGAACGTCGAACGNTCCTACCAGGAGGAGTTCCGCGTGAAGCCTCGGCCCCAGGAGCAGGTCGTTGACGCCTGAGGCGTCGGAGCCGCCCCTCGACGTCAGCGTGATCGTGCCGGTCCATAACGGAGGAGCGGACCTTTCGAGGTGCGTCGATGCGATCCGGGCCGCCGCCGGCGATTCGTCCGAGTTGATCCTTGTCGACGACGCCTCGAGTGATGGCGCGGTGGAGCTGGCCCGGAAGTCCCGGCCATGGATCCGCGTGCTCCGCACCGGNGATTCGCCCGTGGGCCCCGGCGTCGCACGAAATCTCGCCGCCGCGTCCGCACGGGGAACCTGGATCGTCTTCGTCGACGCCGACGTACTCGTCCATCCGGACGCCATTCAAAGACTGCTCGCGCCGCTTCGGAATGCAGGCCCCGACGCCGTGATCGCCGCGACCATCGGTTCCTACGACGACCGGCCCGAGGCCCCGGGAACCGCCGCCACCTATGCGAATCTCCGGCACCANCTGGTCCATCANCAGGCNCGAAATCCCGTCCCCGGATTCTGGACGGGACTCGGCGCGGTCCGGCGNGATGCGTTNCATTCGGTCGGCGGGTTCGACGCGGCGTTCGGTCGCCCCTCGATCGAGGACGTGGAATTCGGGCTTCGGCTGAGNGCGGTCCAACGAACGATCGAAGTGGTTCCCGAGGCGAACGGGACGCACCTNAAGGCCTGGACCGCGATCGGCCTCTGGAAGACCGATCTCTTCTCCCGGGGAATNCCCTGGGGGCGGGCGATCGCGACCCATCCCGCCCTCGCGTCCGCGATGAACGGGTCGCCGCGGGCGAGGATCGCGATCCTTTCGATCTCGATCTCGGCCCTGTCCGCCGTCCTGGCGATGGTGGCGGGGGTGGCGGGGCTCGGTCTGTCGGCCATCACGTTCGGCGTCATCGCGTTTGTCGGTCTCGGAGCCTGGGTTCTTCTCGAGCNGGAACTCTTCGGTCTCATGGCCCGACATCGAGGGCGGGCGACGGCGATCGGCGGGCTCGGATTTCACGCGATCCACCACCTCACCGTCCCGGCCGCCTGCCTGTTCGGAGTCATGCTCGGACGATGGGAGGGAACGGCCATCGAACCCGTCGCGAGTCGACGACGGGTTGCCTGGTTGCTCGTCGCATGGGTGCCCACGTTGGTCATGGTTCTCGTGGTGGCGATGGCGACCATGGCCGGCCCCGCGTCGATCCACGACCGGCTCCTCGATTTGGAAGCCGGAATGCGCGGCCTGTCGATCGGGCGATTTCAGCCGCGATACGACGAAGCGGCCACCGCCCGCATCCTCGCGCGGCTTCCGGTCCTGCTGTTGCCCTCGCTCCTCTTCGGAGTGGTGATCTCCTGGTTCGGGCCGTGTCGCCTGGAAGCGAGCATGCAGGATGCCCTTTCCAGTGTCCGCGAGACCTTCCGCTTCCGGATGGGACTCGGGATCGCGAGCAGCCTGCTGGCGATGATCCTGCTTCTGGGGATCCTGCGGACCGAGGTGCCGATGCGCACGGACGAGGCGGCCACCGTGATGAGTCACGGCCTCGCGAATCCGCTGGTCATCATGGGCAACTACCAGACGCCCAACAATCACATGCTCCATTCCATGCTGGTCTGGACCAGCATCCAGTGTTTCGGAACCGAACCCTGGGCGGTGCGACTTCCGGCGATGCTCTTCTGTCTCGCATGCGTTCCACTGATCGCCGTCGCNACNGCGAGGCTCCGAGGGGATCTCGCCGGACTCCTCGCGGCGGCCATGTTCGTGTGCCTGCCCTCCACCCTCGAACTCGGGACGAATGCACGGGGATACCCGATCGTCGTCGCCTGCATGCTCGCGATGATCGCCATGCTTCCGATGATGGCGAGGAANCGACCCGGCGCAGGTCTCGGTTTCGCGGTGGCCGGGGCCGTGGGGCTGATGGCGGTTCCGATCATGGCCTATCCGCTGGGTCTTCTCTACGGCGGGCTGTTCATCGGCCGCTGGCGGAACGGTGGATTCGGCGAGGCGATGCGATGCGTGCCGTTCGCGCTGGTGACCGTGCTCCTTGCGGCAACGTGGTACCTGCCCGCCTGGATCGCGGCTCCCGGCGACGGGCCGCTCGGTACCGTCTCGCGCCAGCTGCCGTTGGTCGCCGGGGGTGACCGGGCGNTGGTCGACGAACTCGGCAAGGTCGGGCATTGGCTCGGAAAGGCTTGGAAGCAGTGGGCCTGGCCGGTTCCCGAAGGTTGGTCATGGCTGGTCACGATCCCGATCGTCGTCTCGATCGCGGCCGGCCTGGTTCGAGGCCGCGCGGTCGGGATGCTGGCGGCAGGGATTCTCGTGGGTCCGGCGGTGGTGCTTGCCATCACTGGTTTTGGAGCTCCGCCCTGGTGGACCATGGCGTGGATTCCGCCGGTTCTGATCGTCGCTCTGATGGCGGGATTTCCCTGGCCGCTTCGACCGGGACGACTTGGCGCGGCCGGCGAGCCGGTCGTCTCCTCGACCACGCCACGCGGAATCATCCTTGGCGGGCTGGTCATCGTCGCGGCGGCGAGTGCGATTTTCTGGCTACCGCCCGACCGGTTCCGGCGTGACTATCCGAACCGGGTCTGGATCGGAGATGCCGGGCCGGTGGCCGCGTGGCTCATGGAGCAGGACCTCGAAGCCGGGAGCGTTCGTGCCATTGGTGTGGCTCATGGACCGGTGAACTACGAGCTTCATCGTCGCGCCGGGCTGCTTCGGTCCGTTCTGATCGCCAAAGGACCGATCGACGATTCGAAGCTTCCCGTTCACTTGCTCGTTTCAGCGCCGAAGGTCCCCGGTTCGGTTGATCCGGACCCGTCGCGGTTTCTCGGAGGCCGGAACGATCTGGCACTCGTCGATCGCCGGGTCGTGGGGGGAGTTCTCGTGCGTACCTACGACCTGTCGGCGAGTCGCTGACCTCGCCCTTTTCGGTGACCGGCCTGCTCCCTCGCACCCGAACGAAGCCGCCGTCAAGCTGGCTTTTCGACCGGGCGAATGAGGATCATCGGCACGGCCTTGCCAGTCACCCGTGCCTCGGCTATTCTACGCAGTCCGCNTCGGCGGAACGTCGGGCCATTGGCGCAGTTGGCTAGCGCGCTTGTATGACACACAAGAGGTCACTGGTTCAAATCCAGTATGGCCCATTTCAAACCCGTTCAGCCGGTGTCAGGCTGGATGGGAACGAAAACACCGGTACCGGCGAGACTTACCTCGCGCACCGTCCGAGCGTCGGACGAGCGGCACCCCTCGAAAGTGGTAGTTGACTACCACCGGAGGCGCCAGCTCATGACCGATCGTCACCCGAAAACCATCACCAGAATCCCACGGCTGTCCCTCCACAAGGGCACCGGGCAGGCCCGCGCGAAGTTCCGCGGACGCGATCACTACTTCGGTCGCTACGGATCACCCGAAGCCCATCGCCGCTACGCCCAGTGGATCTCCGAGATCACGGCGGATCC
>NYSW01000030.1 GCA_002683195.1 Phycisphaerae bacterium | reverse complement strand
CGACGCCTGCGATTTGACGATCGACGGGATCCCGACCTGAAAACCCTCTGGCAGGCATGGGCTCATCCCCGACCCCGGGTCGATCTCGTCCACGGGGTGTTGNTGTCGCTCGCCGCCGAAGGTTGACCGAAACCCGACCTCGATGGCGGATTCCGGCGGACCAAAACCCGGCTTCGTGGGGTGTCCACCTCAATTGGCTGAAACACTGGTGAAAGCCATGAGTTTTCTTGGCATCACTTCTTTCCAGGGTCATCTTGGGATTGAGAGAAGGTCCGAGATCCATGGACCAGGTGATAGGGAACAGGAACTCAATTCGGGCGACACAACACCTCGAAAGCCACCTCGAAAGCCACTTTGAAAGTGGCACCTTCGGGGGGGGCCGGTGAAGACGCCGATCAAGGGGTTGTCGCCCCCAGACTGGGAGCCGACATGACGACATGTCCGGCGCAACAGCTCAATCGTGAAGTTCTGCTCGGTGTGTCTGATCACACCGAAGTTGATTCTGGCGCTTGGACTGATCAGTCTTTCACCCGCTCCAGGTTCGAAGGCCCCCGACGAATTCTCTCGCTGGACATGGAGACCCTGGCGGATCTCCAACGCCCGGTGCCGAAGCACGAGGCCTCGGATCCGATCTGGTCGTCGATTCGGCAGGCGATCGAGATCTTCCCGGTCCCCCGTCACGGGANTCGTGAGGCGNTCGCGGCGGGCGTCGCCCGCCAGCAGATCGAATGTCACGCCATGACGCTGTTCGAGACCGAGGGAGTCGACGAGATCGTCGACCGACGATTGGAATCGGATCTTGGGTCCATTCCCGCCGGGCCGGCCACCGGCGATGACGAAGTCATCAGCATGGAGACGGGTTGGGGACCGCGCCGTCGCCCGGATGGCCGGGAAGCCAGATCGCAACCCCGAGTGACGATGTTGATCTCCGCAGTCACCGGCCTGATGGTCTTCGGGGCGTTGTTGCTGCTGGCGAAACTGGAATCGGCCCTGGCCCTGGCCGGCGGCACGCTCGCCGCATGGCCCTTGATCCAGACCCGAATCCAGCGCTCCGTATCTCATCCTCCGAAGCGACTTCCATTCGGGAGTGAGACGATCAAGGTCGGACGAGGTTGGATTGAAACCGCGTCNGGACGCCGACGTCGACGAGACGACGTCGTGACCACNGTCTTTCTGGAATCGGAGACCGATCGGCGGCTCGAGGTCCGGATCATCGGGCCGACCCGCGTGGTGCGACTTCGCTTCGAGTCGATCCAGGACGTCCGATTCGTCGAATTCTGGCGACGTTGGTCAGGATTCCAGACCGAAGCGTTCTCNCGTCGGGCCGGCTGAGGTCCACGGCCAGGACCCATCCTGGTTCGCCGCTCGCCTCGATCCCATCGTTTCGGGTGCGCTCTGATCAGGAACCGGTTTCGGGACCTCGAGCCTTCCGGCTTCGGATGTCGTCGATCGAGCGTGGCGTGCCCCGTTCGGCGAGGCCGGTGGGAACGACCGCGAGAATTCCTCGGAGCATCTTGTTCCATCGACCGGTCACCACCACCGGGCGGTTGGCNTCGCAGGCCNGCCATCCTTCCTCCACCACNGCTTCGGCGGTCTGCCACATCCAACGCGGCATCTTCTCCGCGATGTCCGGCATCCCGAGTCGCGCGTGGAACTCCGAGTGGGTGAATCCGGGGCAGATGGCGGTGCAGTGCACGCCACTTCCCAGGAACTGACGTCGCAGGCCCCGACTGCTCATGACCATCTGGGACTTGACGCCGGAGTAGAGGCTGCCAGGTGGTTCCGGGGCGAAACCCGCGAGGGAGGCGATGTTTCCGATTCGTCCCCATCCCCGTTCCAGCATCGGCGGTGCGAAGAGTCGGATGAGATGCAGCCAGGAAACCGACATCACTTCGAGGAATCCCCGCACCGTCGGCCAATCGCATTCCGTCAGGGTCTCCGGGAGGCCGTATCCCGCATTGTTGATCAACACATCGACATCGATCTCGTCTCGAGCGAGTTCGAAGAGGATGCGGCGTGGCGCCTCGGGGTCGGTCAGGTCGGCGGGAATCACCCGGCAGTTCACGCCGTGTGCGTCCTGGATTTCGGTGGCAACCGATTGCAAGGCGTCCAGCCGCCGGGCGGTGAGCACGAGGTCGAATCCCCGCTCCCCGAGGTGGCGAGCGAAGGTGGCGCCGATGCCGGTGCTGGCACCAGTCACGAGCGCAGTTCGAGGTCTTTCAGTGGTCATGGCGACATGGTCTCGCAACCCGGCCCGGTCTGCACGATTCAAAGGACGAATCGGCCGAGGTCTTCGTCGGCGAGGACCGGGGCGACTCGATCGCGCACGAACGGCGCGTCGACCTTGAGATTGGTCTCACCCCGCGCGACGCGATCGCCCGCATCAAAGGCGATGTCTTCGAAGACCCGTTCGATGACGGTCATCAATCGTCGAGCTCCGATGTTTTCGAGCCGCTCGTTGGCTTCCGCCGCAAACGTCGCCATGGCCTCGATCGCATCGGCGCTGATATCGACTTCCAGACCCTCCGTGGCCAGGAGGCGACGTTGTTGATCCACGAGATTCGCTTCGGGTTCGACCAGGATTCGTCGAAAATCTTCCGCGGTCAGGTCGCTCAACTCGACGCGAATCGGAAAGCGACCTTGCAGCTCCGGCATGAGATCGCCGACGGAAACCTGGTGAAAGGCGCCAGCAGCGACGAACAGAATGCCGTCGGTCTTCACCACGCCGTGCTTGGTGTTCACGCTCGATCCCTCGACGATCGGCAACAGGTCGCGTTGGACCCCCTGGCGGCTGACGTCACTCCCGCTTCGACCATCGGAGGTGGCCACCTTGTCGATTTCATCGATGAAGACGATTCCATCCTGCTCGGTGCGGTCGATGGCGGCCTCGATCGCTCGGTCTTGATCGATGAGAGGCTCGATCTCCTGTTCCACCAGAAGTTCCAACGCTCTCGGAACCAGCACCTTCCGGCGGTGCGTCTTGGCGGGCATCATGGACTCGATCATCGTGCCCAGGCCACCCATCGTGGGNTCGTTCTGGTCCGGACCCATGCCCATCGCCGGAACGGTGGGCTTTTCACGGATCGTGATTTCCACTTCGTGGTCGTCGAACAGGCCGTCGTCCANCTTTTCGCGGAGCCGGGCTCGAACGCGTTCATGCGGATCTTCTCCCACGGGTACGGCGGGCGAGGGCGTCTCGATCTCATTCGAGGATTTGGAAGCGCTCTCCGCGTCGGCAGCGGGGGTGTCGTCGCCCAGGAGGATGCCCACCAGCCGGTCCTTCGCCGTGGTCTCGGCCCGACTTCGAACCAATTCCGCCTGCTCCTCCCGGGTCATCCGAATGGCCACTTCGAGCAGATCACGGATCATCGCTTCCACATCCCGGCCCACGTAGCCGACCTCGGTGAACTTGGTGGCCTCGACCTTGACGAAGGGGGCCTTCAGGAGTGAGGCCAGACGTCGGGCGATTTCGGTCTTTCCAACCCCTGTGGGCCCGAACATGATGATGTTGCGGGGTACGACCTCACGGGCGATTTCCGCCGGCAGCCGCCTTCGTCGCCAGCGGTTCCGCATCGCCACGGCGACCGCTCGCTTGGCATCCGCCTGTCCGATGATGTGGCGGTCCAGCGCGGCCACGATCGCCGGGGGCGTGAGCTCGTCCAGGGCGGGGCTCTCGGCGAGGGAGGAAGTCGATGTGGATTCCGGAATGGTCATGGACGAGCATCCTAGGCGGGGTGGGGGAGTGACTGTTCACCCCCCGCTACACTCGGGGAATGAAGACCTGGATTTCAGATCGTTCCCACGCCGTCGCCCGCGTCCTGATCCCGCTGCTGCTGTTGTCCGGCACCGTCGGTTGCCAGACTGATGGTGCCCACCACGGCGGGGATGATGAACACCACATCCTCGAACTTCGAGCCGGCGATGTCATGGAGATCCAAGGTTGGAGCCGGACGTCCCTGGTCATCGGAGGCAACCACGTCTGGATGGCTCCGGAGATCGCGGTCGACGAGGGAATGATTGCAGAGGTCGAACGAACCGGAGCGGAGGGTCGCTCCCTCGTGGTCACGCTCGATGCGGAGGGCACCGAAAACCTCCGTCGTCTCTCGACCGCCCAGCTCTCCCGGCCGATCGTGGTGGTGGTGGACGACCGGCCTTCATCGGCCCCGATCATGATGTCTCCCCTCGAAACGGAATTCAGGCTGACGGCGGACCATCTGACCGACGAGGAATGGGATGATTTCGTTCATCGCCTGTCCGAATCCACCGAGTGAACCTTCATGGCTGAACTGACCTACCGAACCGCCGGCGAATCACATGGCCCTGGAGTGGTCTCCTTCATCGAGGGACTGCCCCGCGGGGTGAAGGTCGATTCGGAGTTCATCGATGGTGAACTTCGACGCCGACAGGGCGGTTACGGCCGCGGAGGCCGCCAGCGGATCGAAACCGACCGAGCCCAGTACCTGGGAGGCGTCCGCCTCGGCCAGACCACGGGTGCGCCAGTCGCCATGTTGGTTCCCAACAAGGACAGTCGACTCGACGATCTCGAACGCACGCCTCCGGTCGAACGACCTCGCCCCGGGCATGCGGACCTCGCAGGAAGCCTCAAGTGGCTCGTCCCCGATTGTCGGGAGACCCTCGAACGAGCCAGTGCTCGCGAAACCGCCGGTCGTACGGGCATGGGGGCGCTTGCCCGATGCATGCTTCGCGATCTGGGAATCGAGGTCTTCGGATTCGTTCGAGGGGGCGGCCCCGACCCCGCGGCGATGGGAACCTTCGACGTCACGGAAGCGAATTGGCAATCCCTGCGCGAGGCTCGTGATGCAAGCCAGGTCTGTCTGCCGGATCCTGCGGCGAGCGATGCCATGATCGGATCGATCCGCCAGGCCAAGATCGACAAGGACACGGTGGGCGGCTTCGTCGAGGTGCACGTCTTCGGGTGCCCTCCCGGTCTCGGCACCTGCATTCAATGGTCGGAGCGACTGGACGCCCGACTGTCGTTCGCGGTGATGGGGATCCAGGCTTTCAAGGCGGTGGAGATCGGCCTGGGCGTCGAATGCGGTCGACGAAACGGGTCCGAAGTGCATGATCCGATCGGTTACGACGCGGCACGATCCGGAGAACGCCATTTCGGTTTCACCCGAACCTCGAACAATGCCGGGGGCCTCGAAGGTGGAATGACCGACGGCATGCCGGTGGTGGTCCGGGGCACGATGAAGCCGATCGCGACCCTGCTTCGTGGTCTGCCGAGCGTGAATCTGGTCACTCGAAAGCCCGAGGACAGCGCGTACGAACGAAGCGACGTCAGCGCGATCGCGGCGGCCAGCGTCGTGGCGGAAAACGTGGTCGCCCTTGAAATCGCCCGCGCGGTGCGTCAGAAGTTCGGTGGTGACTCGATGGACGAAGTGCGAGCGCAGCTCGAGGCCTATATTCGGCTGGCTTCGGAAATGGACTCCTCCAGGTCATGAAGCCGGGGCCGACGCCATGATGTTGGACGCCGACACCACGAAGATCTTCGAATCGATTCGGCCGATGATCGTGGAAGGCTGGGGTGATCTCCAGCCAAGGCTTCGGCTCGCGGGCGAAAACCTGAATCTTCTGGTCGAAGAGGCGGACGAATCATTGTTGGTGCTCAGAATCGCCACCGATCCATCGGCGGACGTCGATCTCGAGACGGCGATGCTTGAGCGGCTCGCGACCGCGGGGCTTCCGGTGCCGGAGATCGTGCGCGATTCCGATGGACGAACCGACCGGGAGGTCGTGGTCGCAGGCGCCGCGGCCCGAGCCCGGGTTCATCGATTTCTGGGAGGCACCGCCTGGCGCGACGCGGAAGTCACCCGGGACGCCGGAGTGGCGATCGGTTCCACGTTGGCCCGAATTCACGCCGCCCTGGATGGATTCGATCCTCCCGGTGGACGGCGAAGCCATGACTGGGATGTCGGGGACTGTGAACGGCATCGCCATCGGATTCCGCTGATCGAGGATGCATCTCGTCGGCGGATCCTTGAGATGGTGATGCAGGAACAGGTCGCGATCGTGGCGCCGGTGCTGCGATCGGCGCCATCGGGGATGCTTCATGGCGATGCGAACGATGAAAATCTCCTGCTCGATCACGATCGGGTGGTGGGCATCCTTGATCTCGGTGATGCGCTGCATGGAGCGCTGGTACAGGATCTCGGGATCACGCTGGCGTACGCGGCCCAGCATCCCGATGCCCATGATCTTGATCTGGCCGCCGCGGTGGTGGAGGGGTATCACGCGGTGAGACCGCTGGACGCGGAGGAGCGCCGGGTGCTTTTCCCACTGCTCCGCTCCAGACTGGCATCGAGTGCATTGATCGGCGCCGCGCGACGGTCCGAGGCCGATGGTCATGCAACGTGGTTCTCCCATGAGGACACCACCTGGTCGGCGCTTGAACGACTGGCCGACCGCTCTCCTGCGGAAGGGGAAGCGGCCCTCTGCCTCGGCCTTGGGGTTCCCGTACCTGAAATTCCGGATCTCGAATCTCTGGCCCGGGCGCGGCAGGCAGTCATCGGACCGAGCCTTTCCGTCAGTTATGACCATCCTCTACACATCGTCCGAGGNGNGGGTNNNNACCTNTTCGCGNCCGANGGNCGNCCGTANCTCGATCTGGTNAACAACGTCTGTCANGTNGGTCACTGCCATCCCCGNGTGGTCGAGGCNCTGNCNGNNCAGGCGGCACGGCTCAACACCAATACGCGNTACCTGCANGAANGCCTNGTCNAGTACGCNGNGCGNNTGGCNNCNCNNNTNCCGGATCCNCTGGACACCGTCTTNCTGGTCACCTCCGGTTCGGAGGCCAACGAACTGGCACTCAGGATCGCCAGAGCCGCCACCGGGTCCAACGATGTTCTGGTGATCGATGGTGCGTATCACGGTCACACCGGCAATTGCGTGGCGATGAGTCCNTACAAGTTCGANGGCCCGGGGGGGACGGGGCGACCGGACTGGGTGCACGTGGCTCCGAGTCCGGATCGGTATCGCGGATTGATTCGCGGCGACGGTGATGACGTCGGGGCGGCNTACGCCCTCGAACTCGCGACCGTGGTGGGCGAGGCGTGCGCCCGTGGCCGATCGATCGCGGGGTTCTTCGCCGAACCGATTCTCTCCTGCGGCGGTCAGGTCCCGCTTCCCCGTGGCTACCTTTCCGCGGCGTTCGCCCACGTCCGCCGGGCCGGAGCTCTCTGTGTCGCGGACGAGGTCCAGGTCGGCTTCGGTCGGGTCGGAGATTCCTTCTGGGGCTTCGAACTTGATGCCGCTGACGGTGGGGAACCGGTGGTGCCGGACATCGTGGTGATGGGCAAGCCCATCGGCAACGGACATCCGATCGGTGCGGTGGCGACGACTCGGGCGATCGCGGAGAGTTTCGCCAACGGCATGGAATTCTTTTCGACTTTCGGAGGGAATCCAGTCAGTTGTGCGGTCGGGAACGCGGTGCTCGACGTGATCGANGACGAGGGGCTGCAGGTGCGGGCTCGTGAATTGGGCGACCGCTTCCTGACCGGGCTTCGGATGCTGCAGGATCGCCACCAGGTGATCGGCGATGTCCGTGGTCGAGGTCTGTTTCTGGGGGTCGAGTTCGTCGGGGATCGCGATTCACTCGAGCCGGCGGCGGATGTCGCTCACGCAGTGGTTCAATCGATGCGAAGCCGTGGCGTACTCCTCTCGACGGATGGTCCGCTTCACAACGTCATCAAGATCAAGCCGCCGATGACCATCGGCCACGCGGATGTCGACATGACCATCCGTGCGCTCGACCAGGTTCTTGGTGAACTCTCGTTCTGAGCTTGCCTCGGCGTACGAATGAGTTCTTCAAACTTCGAACTCAGGGCAATTCCCGAATCCGAAGATTCCGGAAGTCGATGGGAGATCCTTCGCTTTCCAACGCGAGGTATCCGCTCGCAGGCGTGCATTGATTGCCGCCCGATACTTCGATGCCGTTGACCCAGAGTCGAACTTCGCCGTTGATGGCCCGGATGTAGTAATGATTCCACTCGTCGGTGTCCCGCGTGGTCTCCCGGGTGGGGAAGCTTCTTCGTCCGTTCGGAGAGGTCGGGGGGAAAGGCTTCATGGTCGACGCACCCACGGGAAAGACGTCTCCGTGACAGGTGAACCAGTCGGCCTTGCGACCACCCTTTTCGTAGTTGGTCTTGTATCCCAGGTCGAGNACCTGGACTTCGATCCCCTCGGGGAGTCCGGGTTCCTTCAGGCGGTCGAGCGACTCGATCGGTGACCAGAGGAAGATTCCCGAGTTGCCGGCGTCTCTGAGATGGCGCCACTCGCAGACGAGTTCGAAGTTCGTGTACGGCTTCGTGGAGCGGATCACGCCGACCGGATCGCCGGTGCAGTGGACGAAGCCATCCTTCCACTGCCAGGTGTCCGGCTTGCAGTTCACATTGACGAAGTCAGCGGCACCGAGTGAACGGAAGCCCGGAGCGGTTCCATCCATGATCGCAGCCGGATTCCTCTTTGCAGGGTCGTCCGGACGATCGTCGGTGGCGGTGACCATGGAGGCCCCGCAGAGCAACACGAACAAGGCGAAGAAGAAACGAAGACGATTGATCGGCATGGACTGCTCCAAGGTCATCAGGGCGCATCGGTGGTGAGTGAGAACGTCGAGGCGCAGGTCTCGGCCCGAGGAATCCACTTTCCTCGGACGGGCAGGATCACATCATGTCAGAGTCGGGGTGGAGACGGACGCGAACCCGGTGAGCGGACCAACATCGCTCGAACCTCGTCGTTCGTTTCCAGGGGGAGTCCGGCCGCCTTCGCAGGCCGAAGAACTCAGGCCTCGTGTTCGAAGCCGGTGTCGATCGCCTTGGGGTCCGCGGAACCGGATGCCGAATGATCGGAGGTGATCTGTCCGGCCGCCGAGACCGAGAGCATGGCGATGGAGGGGACCCCGCCGTTCTTGGCGTGACGCACAAGGCGGATCTCGGGGGCGACCTCGGAAACCGAGTAGTCGGACATGGATCGAGTCTTTCGAGAGGGAACAGGGAGCAGCCTGGGAAAGGCCGGTGTGGCGACGGGAATCGCCACCGGGGGATGGTAACTCATCAGGCCATTCGTTCCCAGATCTTTTCCCCGTCTCGGGGACACTGGTACTTCACGTCGATGGTCGTGCCTCGGTGCAACAGGTCACCTGCGGACGCATCGCAGTGGCCGCTTGATTCGTAAACNATTTATTCTCAGTTACTTACTGCATCATCCNGCCGGGTCCCGGATGGGATCAGGCCTCGTAACGGTCGGTGATGAAATCTCGGATGGCGCGGCGGACTTCCTGGCGACACCAGGTCTCCAGGCCGACGCCCGTGTCCGGGTCGTGACTGTCTATCGCGTGGGCCAACGCAGGTGCCCCCACCCGGACCAACGGGGCTCGTGGCACCCGGAATGGGAGCTGTTTCGCAGTCCAGTAGGCCGTGGAAGACACGATCTCGAAGTGATCATCGATGGTGGGGGTTGGCATGGTGGAGAGTTCGTTACCGCGGGAGTGCGCGATGCATCTACCTCCCCAGTCATCGTTTGGAGACTCATCAAAGTCGGCCAATGGACTGAGAAAGCGTTTTTTTGCCGGTGACTGGTGTCGGCTTTCTGAATCGGGCCTTGGCGACACCCGGATCTGGGCGGATGACGAGCGAGAAAAAGGGGCTTTGAGATTCACTCCACCACCCCGGAGGGATTTCCACCTCAGGCCGCCAACGGTTCGGATGGCATCCTGTCCACGGAGTGGTGAATCACGTGGATCGCTCGCACATCCCCGCGGTCTGGGCCGTTGATTCACTGATCGGGCGGCCAGTACCCGTCGCCCGCGCCGAGTCGAACCGTGATCCGGAGAGATCTGAGTTTTCGATGTCGTGAGCGAGGTGAAAGCAGACGTTCGGGGCACGGTGGCCCCTGACACCGGGTGTGCGCTCGGCATGATCGATCGTCACGAGCATGGACGCTTGTTCCCCCCCGGGCGAGCATCAATTCGTTCGAGCGGATGTTCGGCAGTATTCGGCCAGAGTGAATTCTGATGCATCTGTCTGTCAATCCTGTTCTTGTGACCTTGCGGGCAGAGATCCGGCGGCCCCGGCGGGAATCGTCGTCGGAGACACGGATGCCGATCTTTGCAAAAGGATCTTCCAGTCCGGTCCGGTGCGGACCACGATGAACGGGTGAATTCGACGGTCGGTGTCATGGCGGTTCCGGATCTCCGTATCGTCGCGGTGGATCGCCGATGCGTTCATGTCGTCCTCTTCCCTGGAGTGGTGAATGTTTGACAACAGACTCCCCGTGTTCCTGCCTCTGTTCTCGGCCTCGATGCTGTTCTTCGCCGCATCCGGGAACAGCCGGGCCGACGTGCTCACGGTCGATGACGACGATCCTGCCGCCGATTTCGCCACCATTCAGGAGGCGGTCGATGCGGCGGCCGAGGGAGACCGGATCGAGGTCGGCCCGGGCTACTATTTCGCCGACTCCAAGTCCCTCGTTCCGGTCGTCGTGATCGATGGGAAGTCCATCGAGATCGTGGCGATCAACGTCGATCCCGCGATGACGGTCATTGCGGGCCAGGGCATTCGCCGCTGTGTCGAATGGTCCGACGCGGACGGGAGCTGCAAACTCGACGGGTTCACTCTGGATTCGGGATACAGCGATACCGACGGCGGGGGGCTGCTGATCGATCGGTCCGCGGTCGAAGTGCAGGGTTGCGTCTTCGAGGGCTGCACGGCGGTCGGCAGCGGCGGCGCGATCGCATCGATTTCCGAGACCGCCCTTCCGCCGATCGCACGGAATTGTCGGTTCGTCGCGAACACCGCCGGGGTGTCAGGGGGCGGCATCGACGCCGACGGCGGTTTCGACCTCTTCGACTGCGTGTTCGAGAACGACACCTCCGAGTTGTACGGCGGTGGAATCCACGTCTCCGGGGACCCCTTCGGCAAGTCGAACTACAGCATCGTGCAGAATTGCGAGTTCCATCGTTGCGAAAGCAAGTACGGCGGCGG
>NYSW01000029.1 GCA_002683195.1 Phycisphaerae bacterium | reverse complement strand
CGCGGCCGGTGACCCGGAGGGTGATCGCCCGGACGAACACTCCCATCAGACGAGAAAACCGACCCCGGTTCCGGTGTATCCCACCGCCAGTCCCGTCCCGAGCGACCGAAAACCAACGTTTGCTCGGTCTTCTCGGTCTCTCCCTGGGAAACGTCTGGCACGCCTGGCCGGCGGAGGTAGTTTCAAACGACCAGTGCCTGAACCTTTCGAGGAGAAACGATGCGTCGCACCACCGCCATGGTCCTGTCTGGAATCGTCGTGCTGTCCACCGGCCTCGGTGATCACATCGCAGAGGCTCAGGACCGGGCACGAATTCGACATCAGGCAAATGATCAATCCGGTCGGGTGATCTGGGACTACCGCGACTCCGCGCCCGGCAAGGTCAGTCTCATCGACTATCACACCTGGTTGCTCGACTACTGCCGTTCGCAGAAACCGGCTCGACTGGTGCTCTACGTGACCACGCCGGCGATCCCCAGCGACGGGTACTGCGACTTCTACGATCCGACCGCGGCCCCGAAGGTCGGCACCGATCTCAACCTGGTCGGATTCCTGCAGACGATGGGAAGCGAATCGGATCTTCAATCGATCGACGTTGAACTGCTGGCCGACCACTCGTCGTTCAAGCCCAGCAACGACACCGCGTGCGGCAACTGGTCGGGGACATCGGTCACGCCGGTGGTCGGGACCGTGACCGCGCCCCTCCTTCCCACCGCGAAATGGGGAAAGTGCAGTGGCTGCTCGGCGGATCGCACCGTGATGGGACTGCTGCTCAACTGGTTCGGAACCCTCGCGAGCCAGCCGAGCCTGGCGAACGGCGCCCTCAAGGGGCTGACCATCGATCCCGAAGTCAAGGGTGGAGGAAGCGAGCTCTATCTTCAACTCGCGCTCTGGATGGACATGTATCGCACCTCGGGACCGACCGCGATGCGGGACATGCGGCTCGGGATCAGCGTCGGAGTCGAATCCCACACCTTCGCCAAGCTGCTCACCGGCGACTTCCCCCTGATCTCGAGCTACAGCGTCACCCCGTACGGCGGCGTGACCTACCTCGACGCCACCCGCACCCTGACCTATCGAACCGGGACCACTGCACCGCTGATCGATTCCGTCTACCTGCAGGTCTACGACGCGTGCGCGTATGACAAGACGACCAACGCCCTGGAGGGCGGCAGTTTCTTCCGTTGGATGTGTGCCGGCGGCGCGGACAGCGGCGCCACTCCCACGCCGATCGGTGCGGTGAGCCCCTGGACCACGGGGCCCGAGACCTCCGCCAACATCCTGGCGTCCACCCTGCGGCGTCGGCCGCGGCTTCCCGGCGAGGGCATGATCTCGACGGTCGCCGATCCGAACATCCCCAATCCGGACGGCAATCCGGGAGGCGTGGTCCTGACCGGAAGTGGAACTCGATTCTCCCTGTGGGAGCAGTACACCCGACTCCAATTGATGGACGGCACCACTCCGATTCCCTCGTCGCCTGAAGTCTGGAGCCTGGCGACACCGACCACCAACGACCTCGCCGCCGACGTGGTCGGTCCCCGGATCGATCAGCCGACGCTCCTCCCCTACCGGTACACCGAGATCTCGATCGACTACAGCTCGCCGATCGTGACCGCGGATCAGGTCGATCGATTCTGGTTCCTGTTCAGCGCCGAGAAGGCGGCGACCACCACCCCGTTCTTCGGCTACTGGACGTATCCGAATTTCGAAGCGTTCCTCGGTTCGTTCAGTGCCGCGGTGCTCGTCCCCGCCAACGCGCCCTTCGCCTCGGCCTTGAGCCCGACCGTCCTCCCGATCGTGAAACCCCTGCAACTCGGGATCTACGACCTGTTCAATGCATCCCGACACTGGGGCCAGCCGTTCTACTCGGGCACCGCGTATCCCTCGAGCTTCTATCAGGCGGAGGATCTGAACGAGGATGGGCGGATCAACGGCCTCGACCTCGGTCGGATGATCGCGACCTGGGGTACGAACTCGAGCACCGCGGATCTGAATCGCGACGGCGTGGTCGACCACCTCGACCTGGACGAACTCTTCGACGCCTGGGAGAACTGACCGCCGCGGCCGTTGGTCGCGCCGGATCGACGAATTGAAATCGCGGGTCGAATATCTCACGACCGGGTGCGTCAACGCCGACCGCGCTTCGAACCGAACCGGTGCTTCCTCACACCGCGGATTCGACCGCGGGCGGCGTCACCTTGATCGGAGCCTCTCGTTCCAGATCCTTCTTGGTGATCAGTTCGTTCACGCCGTCCTGAACCACGTAGGCCCAGACCCAGGCCGCCATCGCCATCAATCTNCTNCGGAAGTTCACCAGGAACCAGATGTGGACGATCGCCCAGACGCCCCAGCCCAGGAAGCCGGAGAGGTGGAAACGGCCGACGTCCATGACCGCCTGGCCACGACCGATGGTCGCGAGGGAACCCTTGTCTCGGTACCGGAAGGCCTTGCCCGACTCGGCCCGACCGGTGACGGATCGCTTGAGTGCCTTGCCGGCGTAGATCCCCATCTGGATCGCCCCCTGGGCGACGCCCGGAACCTGATTGCCGTTGCTCTGCTCGACGTAGGCGATGTCCCCGACCACCCGGATGTCCGGTCGTCCCGCGATCGAAAGATCATCGCCGACCGGAATGGTCCCGCCGGCCGCCTGCTGCAGACCGAGCCCTTCGGCGATGGCCCCCGCCAGCGGACTGGCGGTGACTCCCGCCCCCCAGATGACGGTCCGAGAGCGGATGAATTCCTTCTGGTCTCCGGCCATGAGGTGCACGCCGTCGAACCCGACGTCCATGACCCTGGTGTCGGTACGGATTTCGACCCCGTACCGCTCGAGGGTCGCGGCGGCGAAATCCGAGGACCGCTTCGACATCGCCGGCAACACCCGGTCTCCACCCTCGACCAGGATGACCCGGGCCTTCGAGACTTCGAGTTCGTGGAATTCCCCGGCGAGGCGATCGACCGCGAGCTGCTTGATCGCTCCCGAGACCTCGACCCCGGTCGCTCCGGCCCCGACCACCACGAAGGTGAGCCATTCGGGAACCGAGTCGGTCTCACCCCGGACCCGCGCCACCTCGGCCTGCTCGAACGCATCGAGCACCCGGGCCCGCACGACGTGCGCGTCCTCGAGGGTCTTGAGTCCAGGGGCCACCGATTCCCAGTCGTTGCCGTAGTAATTGGTGCGAACGCCGGCAGCGACCACCAGATGATCCCAGGGAATCTCCAGCTCGTCGGTGATCACCACGCGTCGGTCGAAGTCGAAACCTTCGACCTCGGATTTCACGACCGTCACGTTCCGTTGGTGGCCGAACACTCGCCGGAGCGGTGCCGCGATCGAGCTGTCGTCGAGGACCCCGGTCGCCACCTGGTAGAGGAGCGGCTGGAAGAGCGTGTGGTTGCTTCGATCGAGGAGCGTGATGTCAGCGTCCGTTCCGTGAAGCATTCGGACGCAGGAGACGCCGCCAAAGCCCCCGCCGACGACCACGATCCGCGGTCTGCCGCCACTGCTCTCACCTGGGTTGCTGCTGTTCACGGTGTCTTCCTCTCGTTGACCCGGCGGACCACCAAAGCGACTCGGCCCGCACCGGAGTCCGCGATTCCGCTCGCAAGTCCTGTCGTTCTGCTCGTTTCGCACCAGNTCGCCCCACGGATGTCGGTATCCGCGATCTGTCGCAAGATCCCNGATCGAACGTCTTTCTCCTGACCCGCAGAAACGGCAGAGGACCGGGAACGATCGCCTTTCCCCCGACTCGTGACCAGGAGGCACGGACGGAAGGAGGAAAGGAATGAAGGAAGGACGCTCCACGGGCTCCAAACATGGTCGACGACTCGGAATCGACCCGCATTTCAAGTGCTGAGAAAATCAAATCGTCGGCAATGGCGAGAGCTCATCGAGTACAACTTCTACGACTTGAAGATGCTGCATCGCTGGGTGATCAAAGCCGCGACATGATTTCCGACTTAGAAAAAGCTTTCCTCATGAAGATTCTCATCGTCGACACTGAGACCACTGGGCTTACGCACGGCGATGAGATCGTCGAGTTCGCCGGCCTGCTCCTGGAACGGCAGGGGGACCGACTCCGCCAGATCGGCCGATACGACGGACTCCGCGAACCGGGGTGTCGCATCAACCCTCATGCCGAAGCGGCTCATGGCCTGTCGATGTCGAAACTCCGGGGCCAGCGACTCGACCTGCCGGCGGTACGCGATCTGTTCACCCGTTGCGACGTCGCGGTGGCGCACAATGCTTCGTTCGATCGCCGGTTCCTGGACGCCCTGATTCCGGAATCCCGGTCATGCCACTGGCTCTGCTCCTGCAGAGGCATCGCGTGGAAGTCGCATGGCATGCCAAACGGAAAGCTCCAGGATCTGATCGCCCGCCACGACATTGACCCCGGCCAGGCGCACCGAGCGATGTCGGACGTCGTGGCCCTCGCCAAACTGCTTGCGAAGCACCGATACCTCGATGAACTGACCGCCGCGGTCGAAGCCTGAGCAAGCGAAGCCCCGCCGCCACCCACTCACTCGCCGCGCCGTCGAGCAATCCGCAGGCTGCCCTGTCTCTTCTGGAATGACGTACACATTCCATGAAAACGCCCGCCCCGGTAGACCGGGACGGGCGTTGTTTCATTCTCGTCTTGATCGAGTCGTATCAGCCTTGTCGACGACGACGGCCGGCGAGGCCACCGAGCGCGAGCAGGGCGAATGCGCCTGGAGCTGGGATCTGTCCGACGGTGATCGACTCATTGACGACGTCGTTGTAGGCCCAACCGTTGATGTCGATGAACTCGAATTCTCCCTCGGCGTACAAGGTGAACTCGATCCAGCCGTAGTTGAACTGGACGCCACTACCAAAGCCGAAGCCGACGTAACCCGTGGTCTCAGGAGCGAAATCTCCATCACCTGTGGCGTAGTCGTACATGACCAGATTGATGTTCTCGTCAGCGCCGCCGAGCGGAAACATGTTGAGCACCGAGGTGAGCGTGCCAATGTTGTCGCCCGCAGCAAAGTTACGTGCGTTCCCTTCGTCCAGAAGCGGAACAAAGATGCCAGCGCCTTCGCTCGTGGTGGTGACGTAGGCGTAATTGAGCGGTCCGCCTGTCTGAATGCCGAATTCATAGTCCAGCCCGTTGATTTCGAACGAGACACTGCCACCTTCCTGAGCGGTATCAGTGAAGTCGCTGTAGACGATGTCGGCGTTGGCGACGCTGCCGAGTGCAAGTGCAGTCGCAGCGATACAAGTCATTCTCAAATACATGGCGTTCTCTTTTCTCATTCCAGGTTTACACGTGAAGCACGATCTAACCAGATCGCTCTACTTCGTGGATTTGGCTTTGGTTTCCCTCAGCTTTTTTCCAGGTTCCAACGGTACCGGACCCAAGTCAGGATTTGATCAAGCCGGCGGAATTTTTCCCATGATCGCCCTTGGCTGATCTATATCAAACTTATTATGAACAAATCGAGTGCTTCAACAACGGCCGTGGGCGCGGGGCCAACGAGCTCGATCGCATCGCCAGGTGTCTTCGGGATCCGGGGAGGTCACCGATTGCCAGACGCTGCTGGTACCGACCCCTCCGGAGCGAGCGGTCGTAGTCGACGTCTCCGCCGCCGCGAGTTCCGCCCAGGTGACGTGGAGGGAGATCCTGACCTCGGAAAGCGAGTCGTGACCACGGAGGTCGTCCCCGAACCCCTCGACCAGTTTCCGTCGGAAGCGATCGTGCCACGGATCAGGGGCGCCGGCGGGGTCGGAATCGACCCCAAGCCCCGACTCCCCCGACTCCCTCGACGTATCGATGAAGGCGTTCGGGACACGGGCGATCTCCTCGAGTTCGATCGCCACCGAGGCCTCGAGCCAGTACCCCTCGATCCCGGCCGCGAACGCCCCGGGGAGATCGGCGAGCACCGGACTCGTGCGAGCGTTCGGGGCCCCGACCAGCGCCGCCCCGTGCCCCCACTCCAGAATCTCATCGAGCGCGGAATGTTCGAGATCCCCCCACTGCCCGGCGAGATGGGATCCCTCCCAACTGAGAACGACGCAGCATCGGCAGGACTCCGAGTGGTCGCCGCAGCTCGGGCAGCCGACGTCGTGGGTGTCATCGTTCACGAGTGACCCCCCTTCCCCGAATCCGCCGCATCGGCGTCGCAAAGCTCCCTGGCCTTCCAGAGCAGCAGGTAGTACAGCACCCGCGCGGCCTGGACATCCTTGACCGCGAGCCCGAGCGGCTGCAACCAGGTCTCGAACGCCTCCTTCACCCATTCCGACGACCCGATCACCTGCTCGACCGTGTCGTCGTCATCGACACCGAACCTGATTCGCAGCTCACCGAAGCTCGGCAATTCGTCCCGGCCCTTGGCTTCGAAGTCGCGATCCCGGACCGATTCGGGAAACACCTGGAGCAGTCGTCGGTAAGGATGCCAGTCCCGAGCCATGCGGACGAGGAACTGGTGGTCCTCCTCGCGATCGGCGAGGGTCGCCCGGACCCGAGCGACCTTGCCGGCCAGGCGGCAGAGTTCACCGGTCATTTCGGAACCGTCGATCAGCGACTCCAGGGCGCGATCGGGACGTCGACCGAGCATCCAGGCGAGGGACGCGGGTCCGAACCAGGACCACGACCGCCCGGCAAGCGCGATCAACGGGCTTTTCGGCGTGAGCACGCTGGTGTCCTTGATCGACCAGTATCCGATCAACCTGGAGACCAGCTTCGACTGGTCCCCTTGCTGGACATGCACTGCCCGCTCCCCCCACCACCGAGGCTCCGGCCCCGCGAACGCCTTCACCCATTCCAGCAGGGTCGATGCGTCGAGCACCGATTCCTCCGGGGCATCGAGGAAGGTGATCGCCAGAAGCATCATCTCCTGGTCGAAGGACTCGACCCGGCCACTCGACCGCATGTTGCGTTCGAATCGGGCGAGTCGTTCGTCCAGGTCCTTCACGAATCCCACGTATCGCTTCGTGCCGTGGGTCAGGTGGATCAGTTGTCCCTGGCGATCCTGAAGCAGGAACTTCAGGAGCTCCAAGGGTCGCGCCTTCGAGGGCCGTGCGAGATCCTGCAGTTCCTCCCCGGGCCACTCCCGATCGAGCTCCGACTGCAGGAAGCCCTCCTCCTCCGCCGTGGGATCGGGGAACTCCGGGTTGTCTTCGAGCACCAATCGTCGGAGGGTGTCCGGATCCACGTCGTGCCGGAGCGACATGAGAGCGGAAGCCTTCTCGAGCCTGGGTTGCACCATCTCGGGATACCGCTCGAACCACTGCAGCCACCAGATCTCGGGCAGGGCGTAGACGACGAGGATCTCGGGCGAGAGCAGACCCCAGACGAACCGGATGAACCGCGGCATGTGGTCCTCGAACTCGGGTGAGAACCAGACCCGCTTCGCGAGGCTTCCCCGGTTTCGGTCGCAGCCCATGTGCATCCTGTCGAACAGCGGCACCGACCCGTTGTCGAGGGCGAGAATGCCGTGGATCCCCGCCCCGAGCGGGAACTCGTCGCAGGGGACCTCGTCCAGGAGATCGCCGTCGGCGGTCTGGCCGGTGAAGTGCACGACCACCAGGCCTTCCCCCTCGGGTTCGATCCGGAAATCGAGCCGGCTGTCCACCGGCCCGGAGATTCCCCCCTGCCGGAGGCTGATTTCACCGCGGCGGGCCCACTCGGGAATGATCCGTCCACTGTCCGTCCGCTTCCGTCTTGAGATTCGCATGTTGACCTGACTCCTCGCATTTCCGTCTTCACCATGAAGAGCGGATGCGAGGACCGACGCGATCGGAAGGTGATGCGAACACCCCTGTCCCGAATGTCGACCGGATCGGACGGCGTCATGGTCACGGGACCACGAAGAGATCGCCTCGACGAAGCGGGGATTCGGGGTGCCGGCGGTGGATCGAGCTCGATCCGGGGTTGTGCACGGGCCCGCTTCGTTGCCTTCCGGCCGCATCTGAACGCTGGCGTGCCCCACCACGGGGTCCCCGACCAGAAGTCCGTTGCCACCTTGCCCGGGCGGGCAGGTTGGCGAGGGCGTCGGCCCTCTCTTGATGCGTTGCNAGGGAGACGGCTCCGGTCGCCGGTTCTGACCGGCTCTTCCCGGAAATTCACCGGTTTTCNCAATCGGTTGNAAGTCNCGTTCGGTGGTCTCATGCCGGTCGAGCGAACAGGTACATTTCGGNNTGCAGGAAGGACCAAGGATGACCCAGCCGACCGCTCCATCCGATGATCTCGACCTTGACGCGGTGATCGAACTGCTCGAGCGAAGCCCCGATCTCCGAGCCCGGGAGATCGCCACCGCGGTCGGCGTCGACCGCCGAAGCCTGAACCAGGTGCTGCATTCCCGGATCGACCTCTTCGTCAAGGATCCCGAAGACCACACCTGGCGGCTTCGCATCGAGGATTCNTTTGACTCGATCGAACGAAGCCCCGGTCCCTTCGGCCCGGCGGCGGCCCTGATTCCCGAGCGTCAGGAACTGGCGGTCGTCAGCCAGACGGCGACCTGCCGCGACGTGCAGCGGCTCATCCTCGAGAACGACTTCTCCGCGATTCCGATCACGAACGATCAAGGGGTCGTGACTGGAATCGCGACTCTTGAATCGATCGCGGAACATCTTCATCGCGTCGACTCGAAGAACACNTCGCTGGGGGACGCCCTGGATTCACCGGTTCGCCACGCCTGCGAACGACCGCGGTACGTCGGACCCGAGACCTACATCGACCGTCACGTCGATTGGCTCGACGTGCAGCACGTGATCGTCGGCACCGCCCAGGCGCCACTCGGCATCCTCACCATCGCCGACGTCTGGACGATCCTCCACCGGTTCACCGAAGCGTTCGTCCTGGTCCACGAGATCGAAGTCGAGCTCCGGCGACTGATCGGCCGGCACGCCGCGGCCGCGNACACNCCGCTCGCCGACCTGTTCGCGGCGATGCACGTNCAGGAGGGCACGACCCGCCCTTCATCGCTCGAGCACCTGAGCTTCAGCCAGTACATCCACGTGATGTACTCACCGGTGGGCACCCCGATCTTCGAACCGGTGATGGGATCCCGCTCGATCTTCCGAGCNCCGTTCGACGCGGTGAACCGAATCCGCAACGACGTCATGCACTTCCGAGACCACACCGTCCCCGACGCCTCGATCGACTCGCTCCGCTCCTTCCGGATGACGGTGCGGGGGTGATGGTGGATGCTCCGGCCGATCGAATACCTACCGGGAGGNATCGGCCGTACCTNGCTCGCGGTTTCGCGTCGGTATATTCAGGTGGCCCGAGGATCNTCGCCCCAAATCCGCCCCCGGAGATCCTTCATGACGAAGTTTCATCCTGACTCGAGGCGTCCGCATGAACGATGAACCAGCATCCATGAATCTCTTCGACGCCGTCACGATCGCGGCCGAAGCGCATCAGACCGCTCGCCCACGTGATGATGGTCCCTACATCGCCCATCCCGTCCGAGTGATGCTTCGAGTCGCCGGCGATCACGCACGCATGGCCGCCTTGCTGCACGACGTGGTCGAAGACCATGCCGANGAAGGCTGGACCTTCGAAGAACTCGACCGCCGAGGATGTCCGGCGGAGGTCCTTGAAGCCCTGAGACTTCTCACGCACGAAAAACCGAGAGGTGATCGCGACGACCCCGCCCATGTCCAACGGGTGAAGGAAGATTACGCGGCGTACATCGAACGACTGGCCTCGAATTCCATCGCTCGATCCGTGAAACTCGCGGACCTCACAGACAACATCGGCGACGGAATCATCCCCGAAGATGCCGATACCTGGACTCGAGGTCGCCTCGAGAGATACCTCACCGCCAGAGAACGATTGAACCGGAAGGAGAACCGATGAAGGATGACCGCCCCGAACTCGAAATCCGACTCGTCCGCCACGGAGAGTCTCACGCGAACCTCGAAGCCGGCACGTTGCATCACGCGGTTCCCCAACTGGAGGGTGACCACCGGATCACGCTCACCGATCAGGGGCACCAACAGGCCCGAGATCGTGGACGATCGATTGGCGCCGACTTCATCAAGGACGCCCTGGTCTACCGCTCTCCCTACCTCCGTACCCGCCAGACGCTCGCCGGCATTCTTGACGGAGCCGGACTGACCGAGAACGATGTCCGCATCTTCGAAGACCCACGACTTCGAGAGCTCGAGCACGGATTCGAGGGCGACTGGGACACCGTGGCCGATCAAGACGACCTTCGAGATCTTCACGGAAAGTTCTTCTATCGGTTCCGAACCGGCGAGAGTCCGGCAGACTGCTACGACCGCGTCTCTTCCTTTCTCGAATCGATGATGCGACAAGTCGAACGGAAGAAGAAGGCCAGAGTCCTCATCGTCAGCCACGGTCTCACCCTCCGATGTTTCGCGATGCGATTCTTCCACCTGCCCTACGAAGTCTTCGACGTCATGGACAATCCGAAAAACTGCGAACAGATCTGCATCGCTGGCACCGGTACCTTCGATCGCCCGGCCTTCCCCGAACTGCCGATGAATTCCCGCTGGATCATCGACGGACTTCGGAAGCGGAAGACGAAGCCGTGACGGTGTCCGGAACCGATCATGGTCTCCACGGGAGACTCGAACTCCGTCTCCCGGCTGATACCGTGGATTTGCCCGTGGGCTGAGATCCATGGCACGGAACGCCTCTCCACGGATTCGATCCTTCTGATCACTCCGTCACCCGCATCACCCACCATGCCCGATTCTGAAGAACCCCGATCAGATCTCGCCCAGCGTCTCGTCTCCGAAGATGCCCGGGTTCGTGAGCCCGCCTGGGACGAGCTTCTCGGCACCCTGATACCTCGCATCGAAAGACGCGTCGGCCACAAGTTGGCCTCCGCACCCCCCCGGGTGCGACAGGGATTGGAGGACATCAAGAGTAAGACCCTCGAAGTACTCGTCGAATCCCTCTGCCGATCGAAGCCCGTCATCTCCGTCGAGCGATTCGCACTCGGCATCGCGGACAACCTCTGCCGACGCGCGCTCGATCAGAGTCGAGACCGTGAACAGGGACGTGGCGGGGAAGGATACGAGCAGGACGCGATCCGCTCGAACAAGTCACCGACCGGCAGTACGTTCCTGCAGGCCAAAGAAATCCGGAACGTGATACGCAGGGGTCTCACGCGATTTCGAAACGAACTCGAAACCACGGCGAAGGAAGCCCGTCCGGGACTCAGGACCAAGGCACCCGTTCTCCAGTTCATGGCGGTCGACATGGCGATGCAGGGCCAGGGAAAACCGGGCCATCTGATCACGGCGACCGGATTCGAAGCCCACACCATCACCAGACTGCGGGACGCGGCCATCCGAGCCCTCGCCGAATCCATCGGCCCCGTCCCGAGCGGTTTCTCATCGACCGTGGGTGATGCTGATCTCGACCTCGCCTGGTCCGATCTCGGCGACGGGACCCCTCTGGCGGATCACTGGAGCGAATACTCCATCGGTTGCTGCAATCTCGAGCCCCCATTCGAGAGATCCCACCCCAGTCACCGAGAGGATCTGNAGAAATACGCGGAGGTCCACACGAAGCTCTGCCTTGACTGCCAACCTCTTTCAGAACCGACGCTTACGGAGATCGAGAGTTGGAAAAGCCTCGCCGAAGAGTCTCTCGCACGATCCCGGACGGACTGACCGGCAACTTTTTTTCGAGCGGTACTGCAAGAAACCACGGCGAGTGTGACAACCATGTGACCCAAAACGATTTACCCCGGAGATTCACATGATTCGTCTCGCTGCCATCCTCATCGTCTCACTCGCTTCCATCGGCGGCTTCGGCTGGCTTCTCTTCGGCCCTGACCTGCCGGTCGTGGTGGATACCGCCATTGCTCGCACCAGAAGCGACGTGAAGGACACGCTCGGCAGCGAATTCCGGCTCGACCAGGCCGCGCAACAACTCAGCCGAGCGGACGAAGAGATTCTCGAGCAGGAGAACCGCGTGGCGGAACTGCGTGTGAGCTGTCGAGACCTCAAGGAAGAGGTCCGATCGCTGTCACAGTCGGTAAAGAAGACCGAGAAGGAGTTCATCACCCTCGATCATGCATGGCAGCGTTCCGGTGAAGGAACGCGGGCCGTCTCCTACCGGTCTCGAATGACGGATCCTGCGGTCATCGACGAATCACTCCAACGAGTCGCGCTCAAGGCCACCTCGTTCAAGAGCAGGCTCGAGACGAGAAACCAGGTCCTTGACAACCACACACAGGCTCTCGAGCAGGCCGACCGCATGCTCCGCGAGATCCGGACCCGCCGAGAACGTGTGGCACTGACGATCGAAAATGGTCGGATCGACCTCGAATCCGTCCGCCTCCTTCAGGCCTCGACCGGGCATGATGTGAAGGCTTCCGCACTCGCCAACGCCGAAGAATTCGCCCGGGCCGTTTCGAAGGAACTCCGAGTCCAGCGGGAAGTGGTCACCGTTCATGGAGAGGCCCGAACGGGAATGTCACTCACCGATGTGAGTCCGTCGGATGCCGTTCACGAACTGCGGAGCCGACTCCGCGGCGAAGACGAGGTGATCTCCAACGACGGAGTGGCGATAAACAGCCGGGGATCCTCCGGCTTCGCGTACTGAAGTCCGCCAGAAACCGCCAGGTGACGCAGAACTCCCTTTGTAAAAAGGGGGTTCTGCGTTATTCTTGNGTGGCCATGCCTCCACCTCTCCTGCCCACGGCGAGACGGCGAATGGAGCGGCTGCGAGCCACCAGGGCGGACATCACCGCTCTCGGATCCGGAACGAGCAAAGGCTCGTCGCAACACGAATTCGACGCCCCAGCCTGCTGGGTGGCCCTCATCGGCCTTGCAGACCCGCTTTCATCCGCCCGATCCTGCCGACGAATACTTGAAGCCGCGCTCTATTCGGGAATTCCGAAAAGGCTGGATTCGCTCGTGCCCGCCGATGGAAACCTGGGCATCATCGAATCGCTGATTCGTGGCTCGGCACCGGTCCCCCTTCTTCTGGATCTCCGAGAGCACCGTGCAAGGTGGGAGAGGCCCGATTCCATGCCAAGCGTCCTGGTGACGCTCGCGCAAACGTTTGAAGCACGCCAGTTCTCCGAGACCTCTAGAAAACTCGACGGCGACTCTGCCGCCATTTTCCAGCCCTGGCTTTTCGCGGCCGAACTGGTGCATGCCCTCCTCGAAATGGGCGAGGCATCGAACGAATCCGACCGAGCGGCAACGACTCGGATCGATGAATGGACACCACAGTTAGACTCCTTTTTCGCCTCGCAGTCCTATCGCGGCCTCCGCCGGCGAGCCGCCCGCCGTGGCGGTCGGACCTGGGCGAAACGTTTCGGTGGTGATCCCCCGCCGTTGCTCACGGTCACGATTCCATCGGCGCTCGAGAACCCAGGTTTTCGAGCGTTCTGCGAAGAATGGCTCCATGCCCAGGGACGAAGCTGCATCCCTTCCAACGCGATCGAGACCCCGGATCTTTCCGCCCTCATCAATATCGCTTCGCATCTTGAAACGTCTGGATCGGGAAACCTGGCTGGCGATTCCTGGTCCCTGACCGAACTCAAGCGCTTTCAAGCCGACCTTCAACGCGGCAACTTCGGAGACTTCGATGATTGACTGGCATTCCCTCACGAATTTCGCCGCGACTCCGATCGAAGAACTCGAAGACGAGATGAAAGGGTGGATGTCCGGATCCGACATGCGAATGCAGGCCGCCGAGGAGGCGGTGCGCGGCAGGCTCATGACGCTGCGCCAAAAGACCGCCGACTCCCTCGTTGGTCGGGAACAACTCGTGGACTGCGTGATCGCCTCCTTGGTCAGCGGAGTTCCGATGGTGGTCCTGGGACCCCCCGGAACCGGAAAGAGCCTCTGCATCAGAGTCCTGTCCGAGTTGTGCCACGGGGGCAAGTCGAACGACAGTTCCCGTCGCATCTCGAAGTCCTACTTCGAATATCTCCTCACCAAGCACACGCAACCGGAAGAGCTCTTCGGCCCACCGGATCTGCAGAAGCTCCGAGCAGGACTGTTTCAACGCCGCACCGACGGAATGCTTCCCGAATCGGAATTCGCATTCCTGGACGAGGTCTTCCGCGGTGGAGGTCACATCCTGAACACGCTCCTGTCGATTATCAACGAACGCCGCTTTCACGATGGGGCCGCTTTGCGCCGGCTTCCCCTTCTGGGTGTGGTCGCCGCGTCGAACAGCGTCCCATCCGATCCAGACGTCGCCGCCTTCTTCGACCGCTTTCCAATCCGACTCTGGGTCTCGAGCGTGCTCGAGGAATCCGCTCAACGGCCGGGTGACGACTTCGAAAGCGCCCTCGGTGACCTCCTCACGAAATCTTCGAGCCATGAGAAAACACGGATCATCGGCGGAAACTCAACTCGAACGCACGTCGCCTGCACCAACGATTTCCGCGCCGGCGCCGGCATTCTCGCCGCCTCCGAATTCGGACATCGGGAATTGAACGAACGCTCGGAGGAGTTCGCGGACGCCGCCCGACGGGTGCGGAGACTCCTCGACCTCTCCGATCGCGGACTCACCTCCGTCTGGCGTTTCGGTGCCGCCCTCGACTGGCTGGCCGGCCGTTCGGTGACTGGATCGAACGGTGCGGATGGCTGCACCGGGCATCTGGATGCGCTCGAATACGCCGCCCGAAGCTCCCAGCTCGCAGATCGTTCCCGGCAGGCCATCAATGCCGTTCGAAACGGGCAGGGTGTCACCAGCGCTCACTGAATCGGAAATCCTCCATGAACCGGGAAGATCTGAAATTCGCATCCTTGTGTCCGTTTCCTCACCGTGAGGATCAAGCACTACAGCGCGCGGATTCGGCGGTGGATGCGCTTCGAACGGCCGAAGTCGCCATTCCCAATCCCCTGCTGTGGGATCTTCTCCACGCTGCTTCCACCGAAGCGGGAAGACGGGGTGGGCGAAACCATGAACTGGAATCCGCGGATGCATGGCATCGTTGGATTCGTTCACGATGGCATCCGCTGGTCGTGGTTTCAACCAATCGAAGCGAAACCGGACCGCCGCGATTTCCCCTTCAACTGATCCACCAACTCGCCCTCACGCTTGAAGCCACCGGCCATGGTCGACCGACCACGGTCACGGAAGGAGATCTTCGGGCTTGGAAGTGGCCAGGTGGCGTGGCGCTTCGAAGACTCATCGACCAGGACGAGGATCCGATGCACACCATCGGCCTCGCAACCACGCTCGAGCATGCCTCCGGGGTCCTCCGTGCCGACCCGTTCCTGACCGACTCGACGATCCTGAGCCGCCGCGAGCGGAACCGGACCGACATCAAGGGGCAACGTGCCGATGCCAACGCAAACACGAATCTCATCAGCCATTGCGGAGAGTTCGCCAGGCGTGAACCCTCACGCCTCCCCGACGACCCCTCGCGACTGACTCCCATGGAGCACCTCTATCTCGATGCGGTCCCGGATTACTTCTGGCAACGAGCCGCTGAGAATGCATTGGTCCAACGATTCGACCATCGAACTCAGAATTCCGATCGAAGAATGCGGGCCGAAATCGTCATCGCGTTGCACGACGACATCACCCTTCATCGCTTCGAAGCCGGAAACCGCCCCCCGATCAACGAGTATCGACGTTTCTTCGCGTCGGTCACCGGCACGGTCCTGCGAGTGGCACGGGCCGCCGCGGCCGAGCTCGATCTTCTCGTCGAGTACACCGGGCCCATTTCCCGTTCACCCCAGCGAGCACGAATCACCCCGGAGATCGCCGCTTCGATCGAGAACGGCGACGCCCGGACCGCACTGGTTCAGATCAGTCGGCTGCTGCCCGCATTCGTGAGTCACCATCCGACCATCGACGCCCCGTCGCCGATGATCGTTCGCAGGCCGATCGTCGACTTCGATCGAAGGGCGCGACTCCAACTCGGCCCCCCGACCGCCGAAGTCAAGCGCCCTTTCGATGAGGACGAAGTCATCGAATGCGTCAGGAATCAGGACACCAGCTGGCAGATTCGAATCAGAGGAGGCGTTACGGAGATGGATGCCATCGACCTGGAAACCGCGTCGAAATTCGCCGCGGATCGGGTGCTCGGAGTTTCAGACGGAATTGACTGGAATTCCAGGAGACCCTCCGTCGAGTGGAATCTGGCATGACGAATCCTCTCTTCCGCATGCCGGCGGTCACCGACGGCATCACCGCCGTGGAGCGTTGGATCAACTCCAGCCCTCATGATCAGAGGAAGAAGCTTCTCGCTTCCTGCAGCGTTCTGTTGGCCGATACGGAGCCGATGATCCGGCCGGTGTTCTCGGTGCCCACCGCGGCCGCCGATTTTCTCCGGCAGCACGGCGGACTCGACGATCAGACCTCGGAATCGGACGTGACAAGAGAGGAAGTCACGATCGACGCCCTCTCGGCTCGCCTGCTCCTCTGTCCCGGTAATGACGCGCCTCCGGTGGATTCGGTCCTCATTCTTGCCGAGCACATGGATGAGCAAGCCTTCGCGGAATTGCTTTCCGCCCTGAGTCTGATCGAGACGAGACATCAGGAGCTCCTGCTGCTCGAAGCGGAAAGCGGTGAATCCGTCATGGCCATCGAGCTGCGGGGAGCCGATCCGGCCTGCCTCACCGATGGGTCCCTCGGTCCGATCGATGTACTGCAGGTTCGCGATCTCGGATTCCGGGTGGCGACCCCTCTCGGTCTGGTCCATCCGATGGTCGAGTTTTCACCCGCACTCATCCAGATTCAGGGATCCGGGAATTCCGTCCTTCTCTGGCGATCCGATCCGTCTGACGAACTCAAGGGCGCGTTCGTTTCGATGACGGTCCGAGACCAACGCATTCGCCATCCGGCCGATCTGTTCACCCTCACGGCCGGGACCTTTGCCGCCATTCCGCCGAACAACGAGATCACCCCACCACCGATTGAAATCCACCTCGAGCAGGCATCGGATGGAGCCGTGATCCCCGATCACCGGACCACACGAATCCTGCTCGAGTTGAAGGAGTCCGCCGGGGGGAGAACCATGCGTCGCCTCCTCGACATCATGGACGAGGTCGAATCAGGGCTGCTGGACACGGAGGCCCGCATCTGGAGTTCGAGAATCGGAGCCGGTGCCGCCAGTCCGACTTCACACCATGTCTGTTTCCGCACCCAGCGTCTGCCCAGTGACTATGCCGGGCGCGGAGCTCGAGTCTTCGCTCAACCCGCCAACTTCGAAGCCCACGGCATTCCACTTTTCATCGAAGTGGGGTACGAACTTCGACCGGCCGTCGACTCGTTCCTCGAGACGTTGCCGAACGACCACCCGTTGATTCAGCAACTCACTCGAGATTTCCCCGCGAAGACCGCCGGCGGGGACTGCCATCATTTTCTTCAGACCAATCCACACGGCAATCCCAGTCACAAGACCCTCGTCGGCGGCGAACTGCTCACCGACCACATCGGCACCATCGTGGCGGAAGCCGTCGCGCTGCCGCCCGGTTCCTCCCCTGATGCAACCGCCGCAAGAAGACTCGCCGAGAGCATTCGAGGCGAGCGCGACCGGAATCTTCTCAACATCAGGGAGGTCGCCGAGGCTGAGGCCCGGGAGGTCCAGAAGGAATTCGACTCGGTGCTGGCGGACCTGACCCGCCATGTCGACGACGTCGAAGATCAGTTGAGCGACTCGGCCCTGAAGACCGAGTCGCTGACGAAGCTCGCCAACGATCTGGTCGACCTCCTCAAGGAAGCGCCACGGGACTGGTGGACCCTTCACAACGCCGTCGATCAGATCAACAGTCAGATCACCACCCCAAGACTGGCCTGGCTGGAGACGATCGACGGAGAGAAGAAGTCCTACCGGACGACTCAGGCGGAGACCATCCAACGGATCAATGACGCGTCCGAACTGGTCGATTCCAGAATCGTCGAACTCAGAAAGTGGTTGAAAGCCGCACAAGACGCCCGCTCCACGCTGAACAAGAAGATCGCAAGCGCCGAGGCCTTGTCGGGTCGATTGGCCAACACGTCCAAGGAAGCGTCCAAGGATCACCAGAAAGCGACGAGCATCCTTGACGACGTCACCAGACAGACAGCGGAGGAAGATGAACGGCTCGCCCGAAAGGGCGAAGTGATTCTCCGTCGACAACAGGCACTCGAGGTCCGCCAGCGGGCGAACGACGCGAAGAAGAAGATTCAAGGGGAACAGGAATCCGCCATCCGCGAGCGATCCAAGCTGATCGACGCCGAACACCAGCGGCTGCTCGAACAGGAGGCGAGGCTCGAAGCCGAAGTTGCGCGGCTCGACCTGCTCGAGCACAAGACGATTCCAGCGCTCGAGCAGACATGCCGTTCCATGAAGAACAGGATCGATCGTGTCGACGCCCCCGCGTTGGAGCGAAAACTCAACGAACTTCGCGCGAGGGAAATGGAGCTCAAGAACCTTCGCGTCTCACTTGAATCAAGGTTGGAAAAAGCCGACGCCGGTCTGGCCGACGTCGAAAGACGCGAGAAGTTCGCGGCGGAGCAGAAGGAGAGAGCCGAGAAGCAGGAACAGATACTCGAAAAAAGAATTGCGCGACTTCGCCGTGTCCAGGCTGCCATTGCAGAAAAGAAAGCGAAACTCGATCAGGCGAACCGTGAGCTCCACCGACGGGAGACGGAAGCTGAAAGTCAGATGCCCAGGAAGAAGCCCGCCCGGCCAACCGGCTTGTTCAAATTCCTCGGAAGTCGAAAATGACATCCTCCATCTTCAACATCCTCGAGCAGAATCGCGTCGACGCCGAGTCACGATGCGAGATTCTTTCGGCCAGAGTGCTCACTCTGCACTCGAACGCATCGAAGCTGACGGATGATTCGAACCGGTATCGCGAATTCGTCGGAAACCTGAGCTCATCCGTACGATCGAGGCGAGGCGACTGGAAGACGCACGGCAAGGCTGCCATGGCCGAATGGCGTCAGGCCGAGAAATCAATTCGCCGAGAGTCGTGGAATCCCACTCTGGCCGAGATGAGCGGGAGTCTCCGCGAGGCGGATCCGCCGTCGAATCTCGAATCGATGCCGCACCTCATGGTGGAGAAGGCCGAATCACAAGCGTTGTCGATCGCCGACCTGATCCGGAATCTCGAAAGCCGGACCGAGTCGGTCTCCAGGTCGATCCGTTCGATCCGCGGAACGAGCCAGGACATCGTTCGAAAGTGCGAGGCCCTCTCTCGTGACTGATCCGTCGCGATCAAAGGTGAAGATCAGACTCTGGCAACTGGCTCGAGATCTCGATCTTCGGAAGGCCTCGGAGAAAGCCCTCTTTCGATCGATGGTCGAAGAGGCGATCGGCCGCTCGTCTCCGAGTGACTTCACCACCATCGACCGCAAGACAGAACTCTCACTTCGCGCGGAATGGGCGAAGCGATCGCGAAAGTCCGTTCCGGCAAGGAAGCAGCCTGCGAAGGAACCGGATGAGCCACCGGGCCTGTTCGCGGCATCAGATGTCGATTCCGATGAATCAGCCGGTTCGAAGGACGAAGCGGGAATGCGGGTCTGGCAGATTTTCCGCCATCTTGGCGTCACTGACACGTCCGATGAACGTTGGCTCCGGTCGAAGATCGGCCAGTGGCTTGGAGTCGAGAAGCCCAGCAACTTCACCGTCGTCGACATCGAGACTCTCCGAGTGATCGAAGAATATTGGGAGGCTCACAAAGGACACCTTGCGGAGCGGGTGACGAAATCCGCCGATACCTCGATGACCCCGGGGAAGAAAGGCGCAACCACCAGGGGATCGAAGACGAAACGGCCGGAAGGCAGGCAGCCCACTTCCAGGCCACGCGACGATGAAAGCACGATTCGATTCTGGGAGTTGGAGAAAGAACTCGGTTTGTCCGAAGAAGGCGACAGGCTCTGGCTGAAGAATCGTGTCGCCACGCTGACCGGCCATAAGAACCCGCACAAGTTGCTCGGAATCGACGCCGAGAATGCGGACAGGGTCCGCACAGCCTGGAAGCGCAGGAACAACTCGAAGAACGCGACGCCGACGACTCGCGGAAAGTCGGTGGTGAATCCGTTCCGAGAACCGACGCCGTCGGATTCCCTTCCGGAATCCTCGTCTCAAAGACTGGAATCTCCGGATTCAGATTCGATCACAAAGGCCACCGCCACGTTTCGAACTCGGTGGACCCCGTCGCCCCGACTGATTCGAGACCGTAGTCTCGAGTCGATCGCGATCGTCACGGCCGCCTTGATCCCGGCGTTGGGTGCCAATCTCGCCTGGAACGCGAATCCCGGGATCGCCGAGTGGCTCGTGACGAACGGGGTGCATCGCCACGGCGTCATCATTCTGGGAATCCTTGCCGCGATCTCTCTGATTCCAGACGCGCGCCTCGGCGAGGACGACCGCTGGCGAATCGCCGGTCGACTGACGCTGGCGTTGGTTCGAGGACTTGCGATCGGCACCCTGTGGACCGCCATTTCATTCAACCAGGGTGATCTCTGGAACCGGTCGCACGAAATCTCGGTCATCCTGCTCGTGATCATGACCGTCGGCGTTCTCAGGCCATGGGATCTGATGGGCGTTCCCCTTCGATTTGTGTTGGGTCGACTGGTCGGCGCTCCGAGTCGACTGGTCGGCGTTCCGATCGGAACGATCACGAAACGCCTCACCCACGGTCTCGCGAACTTCTACCTCGATGTGCTCTCCGCAGAGCCGGATCATGGGAGCCTGAGCCGGCACGTGCAAGGCATCCTCGTCGGGGGCTCGCCTCCCCAATGGTTCATGATCGCACTGGAGCGACGGCTCGCCCGACTCGGGGGGCGAATCACCGGCGTGGACAGATGTTCGGAATTGGACCGGGAGGAATTCGAGAAACTCGCGATGTTCGAACTCCGACTCGGAGTCTTCCAGACGGGTGGCGATCGGGAACGAACTCTGGCGGTCGCCACCGATCGGGTCGCCGAATGTCTTCTGACACTCCTTCGGTCCTCCAGTCCGGACGACGACGAGGTCGATTCGGAGCGTCTGACACCTCTGCTTGAAGCCCTCTGGGTGCTCGGATCAGAAACACTCCCCGAAGACGACCGAGGACTCCGCCTGCTCGCTGCGGCCATCAGACCCGCGAGCACCCGGACCACCAGCGACGTCCTCCACTTCGCGTTCGAGGCGAAACCGGCGCAACTTGGAACGGCGCAGGAAAACGGACTGGCCACGATCGGTCTTGGTCACCTCGCCCTGCGATTGAACGAAGAACGCATCTCGGGGTGGGCCGAAGGGATCACCCGACGACTCGAAGACTCCTGGAAAACGGACCTCACCGCCGGCGGCCCCGTTCATGATCTCATCCTCGCCATCCGCGGCCGGGCGCTGGCCGTCCAACTTCCGCCTTCGACCGCCGAGACCGGTGAACCATCCGATCCCGACATACGACGGATGCTGACGGAGGCCCGGATCGGGACCGAACAGACGGGCGACCGCGGGCTGGCCCGGGTGCTTCCGCGCACGCCCGTGCCGCACGGTCGCCACCGATTGCACCGTATCTCTCCGACCGTGCTGACGCGGGCGGCCCTCCTCCCCACGGAGCGGACCGGTCTTCACGGATCCTTCCCGATCGGCCTGGTCCTGCCGGGAGTGTTTCTCCTCGCCCTCCTTGTGACGTTCGGCTGGTTCTTCAATGATCGCACGACCACCCTCGCTTCCGCGGTGGTCTCCATCACGGATCCGTTTCGACCCGGCCCTTCGGCCGCGCGGAAGATCGAGGTCTCTTCCGCCACGGTCGATGATTCCAGCGGCAGCCTGCTGGTGGGTCATCCCGATGGCGTCCGGGTGTTCGATTCCACCGTCTTCAAATTCTCCGACGAACCGATCGGGGCCGACGGACCCTCGGGACCCGTTGCAAAACTTGCCCCGATATCGGGAGGAGGCGCCTTCACGCTCGTTGGTGACGCGCCCCTGGGGGTCGATTTCCGGAGTCCGGACGGCGAATGGGATCGGGTCATCGAACTGCCGACGGCGGACCTCGGGACCAGAGACGTGCTGAATGCAGCCCGGGAATCGCCCGACACGATTCTGATCCTGACCACCGAAGGAATTCTTCGATACCACGAATCACGGCGAATGCTCGAACCCGTCGATGTCCAGCCACCGTTGCCTGATGATTGCGTGGACTGGACCGTCGCCGATGGTGACATCATGGTGCTGGTGAGCACCGGGCTGGTCCGTCTCGAAAAGTCGGGGACGATGTTCCAGGCCTCGCCTCTCGTGATGCCGAGGTCACTCGGCGAGGCCGTCGATCTCTCCTCCTCCGCGTCTTCCTTCCTCATTCAGACGACCAACGATGCGTTGATCTCGTTCGAGTCCGATGGTCGCTGGACTATTCTCGCCGGTGGGAGGCAATTCGAAGACTCGATGGCCACCACCACGGGTCTGATCGTGAATCCTGCGTCCGATTCGATTCTCACAACGGTCGAAGATGCGGGCGCCCACGGAATTCGCATCCGCCCCGCCGGCCTCCGCCACTGGCGACACGGCTTCCTTCCCGAAGGCATCCGGATCGGGGAGGAGCCGCCGCTTCTTGCTCCAGCCGGTGACCGTGCGCTCATCGGCGACCATGCCGGCGATCTCTGGCTCGCCTCGCCTTCAGACGTCGATCCGCTCACGCTCGAGTTCAAGAGGGTCCTTCCGAATGCGAAGCTCAGCTCCATGTCCACCATCACATCCGGTTTCACCCTCGTCGTGAGAACCCCGATCGGAATCGAACTCCGATCGGGAGACTGGAATTCACTGGCCGGTCTCGGAGATCGAATTCGGACCGTCCGACCGGTCGAGATCCGCGGAAAATTGATCGCCGCCCTGCCGCACCCCGATCTCGAGGACCGAATGCTCCTGGTGGATGCCGGTGGTGGCGTGGTCGAATACGACCGCACCCTTCGTTCGATGGTGGGAGATCGACTGCAACTTCTCGGTGACGATGAACAGCCATGCGAACGTGTCCTCGCCGCGACTCTCGCCACTGGAGAACTGATCGTGACGTTGGCCGAAGGCGTGATTCGGTCCTATCCGGATCCCTGCCTGCTGGATGCCGGTGAACCGGCCGGCGTGCTCCGGCCGAAGCGTGCCGTCCTACCGACCTTCGCGTCCCGCCCGAATCGCCGAATCAGCAATCTTCGTGATACGGATGCCGGGTTCGAAGTACTCGATCGCGGTGGAGACGCCTGGGAATACGATCTTTCATTCGGTTGGCGTGATTCATCCACCCGCGTTCCCGGGGAGATCGTGGCCCGATCCGTCCGGCGACTTCAAAGCGGCATGATCGTCGCCATGTGTTCCGATGGATTCGTCGCCTTCCGAGGTCCCACGGACTGGGAGAAGACCGACATCCGATTCAAGGAGATGATTCCGTGCACGAACGGCCTCGGGGGCATCGACGAAGAGAATCGAACCGTGGTGGTGAGGCAGGACCGCTTCGGCCTGCCGGTGCCGGAAGTCGTCTTCGAACCGCCGAACTCGGCGGGTCTCAAGTTCCCTCTTCACGATGCGCTCTTTCTGGAGAGCGGAGATCTCTGGATCGCACATGCGGGAGGAATCTCGGTCTATCACCCGGGCGGCGGTGACCGCTGGACCCGCCCCGAGGTCGACGCCGTCGGCTACGTTCGATTGGAGTCGGCCGGCACGGCGGTGTACGCCGAGTCAAAGGACGCCCGGCTCTGGAGTGTGGATCCGACGAAGGAGCGCGGCACTCTTCTGATGGGGAAGTGCCTGTCATGGTCACCGACCGGTGACGGACGGATCATCGCCCTCGATGAGCAACACCAGGTTCGGCTCTTCGACGGAAATCGAGGGAAGACCTTGATCAGCGGAGAGGTCGGCCGGCGTTCCGGCCGCCCCGTGTCGGCGACGTGTTCGTCGGATGCCGCCTGGGTCCTCGAATCGGAGCACCTCTACCGCGTCGAACCTGACGGTTCCGTCGACACGATCGCTCTGCCCGCGCCTGGCGGCCGGATGATCGCGGCGAATTCCGACGTCTTACAGGTTCTGATCGAAGACGACGTCCATGCCTACGACCAGAAGAGTGGAAAGTGGCTGCCGACGGTGGTCTCCGGCGTCGAAAGGATCGTCGAACTTCCGGGCCTCGTCGTCGCGGCGGATAGAAATCGCGGTATCCGTTTGATCGACCCGCTCAATCGAACGGTCGCCCTTCTTCCCGGATCCAACGCCCGACGCGCCCGACCACTCCTGCCATCGGGGCGCCTGCTCGAAGACGACGCGGGTCTCTGGATGCAGGCCGAATCGGGAATTCTCCGTTGGTTGCCTCGCGGCCGGGGAGGCTTCCTGCCTTCGGATCCGACCGGGACGTTCCAGGTCGCCGACGACCGCACATTCCATCTCCGAGCCTCCGACGTGGTCGAACTCGTCGACTCTCCGGAAGGACCCGCATCCGTACGGATCACCGATCGCCCCGCCGATCAGTTGTTCGAATACGACGACTCGCTCGCCTTCGTCTCCGACGAGTCGATACACGTGGTCACTCCGGATCCCGATCGGCGGGGTTCCGTCTTCTTCGGACCACCGAAGGACGACTCCGATCGGATCGTCGATCTGACCAACTCACCCTCGGGTCCCCCGGTGGCACTTTCCAACCAGGGAACGCTTCTCTGGTACGACGATGGAGATCGACGGACCAGAGTCCTCGGTGATTCCCAGATCCGTTCGGATTCCGCTCGGATCGATGCTCCCGGCGATGGACTCTGGCTCGTATCCGACGAGAAGAGTGAACGCCTGGAACTCTTCTCTCGCAACGGATTCCGACTTCGGAGCGATGTCACCTCCTGGGCCATGTTGCAATCCCAGGTCATGGCCCTCACTCGCGAAGGCCGGATCATTCGAGGAAACATCGAAGGCTGGCAGGATCTGGGCGACCCTCAACCACGCGCTCCCGTCACCCCCCTGCGATCCCACGCACCCCTGGGTGGGAACTCGATGGTTCTGCTCACCGAATCGGGCCGACTCCTGTCCAGATTGAACCGTCAGTCGGGCGTTCGGGCGGTCATGAATCAGGAAGGTCGATACGACCGCCTCCACTCGCTCGTGGACGGCCGAGTTCTGGCCGCACGCGAGAGCCAGTCCGTCAGCGCCCCACTCCTCGTCGGAACATCCGGGAGAGGGCGGACCCTTCCGATTTCGCGAGTGATCGACGGTCCTCAGGAACCGCAACTGCTGCTTCTCGGAGGCGAGAAACTCACCAACATCGACGGAGATCTTCTCTGGAGTCTCGAGGATGTCAGATTCGATCTCAAGCGACTCAGACACTCCCGCGATGCCGGAGATGCTCGGCGCTCCTTCAACATCGACTCGCAGGGAAGGCTGATCGAGTTCGCGCTCGATCGGGTGGGAGGAAAAGTCCTCGGTGAATTCGACGTCGATTCGGTCGTGGGCCTCGGTTTGGATCTCAACGGGGAACCAGCGGTCGTGACCACCACGACCATCGAACGTCTGCGAGGACCGGCGCTCGACCGGGCCCCGGGCACGAGGGCGATCACTCTGGATCGCGGAATTGCCTGGATCGATTCCGATCACCGCCTGAGGATCGATGAACGCATCGCCGAATCCCGGATTCCGAACCAGCGACCATCCGACCGATTCCGAATCGATACCGAGCGGGTCCGGCGATTCACGATCGGATCACTCTCGCTCATCGCTGATGGCGATCGAGCATGGCAGGTTGATGAGGTCAGCGGCCGATTGAGAGAGGTCGATTTCTCGCCCCGCGACGACATGGTCGTCTCCACGAGAGATTCATCGGTGCTTTCCAAATCCGATTCCGGTGTGCTCCGACTCCTGTCGCCATCCGGAGTCCGGGATCTTCCGGCACCGCCGATGGGATTCTCAGAACCAATCATCTTCCGTGAGAAGTTGTTCGCATCCGCCACGGACGAGGACCGGCTCGCGTCCATCGACATCGAAGATCCCGACGCCGTCTGGAAGGACGTGGCCCTGGATCCGAATCTGCCAAGCGGAATCGCCATGGTCCATCCGCTCCCCCATCGGCGGCACTGCATCGGCCTCCCGTCCGATGGCAGCGTGTGGCGGCGGTCTGGATTCCGGAGATGGGAGATGATCTCCGGTCCGGGGACCATTTCGACGTCGGACGCTCGGGAACTCCAGGTTCGAAAGACGAGCGAGTTTCTGCGTGATGAGGTCGTGATTTCACAACATGAATCGGGTCGGCCCACGGTCGCGTGGCTCTTCGACGGGACGGAACTGCTCGCCTCCATGCGCCAGACGGACGCCCTCGAAATCACGTTCGAAGATGGAACGACCGAACTCTTTCAAGCGGAAATGCTCGGCACGCCCCCGAAGATCCTCGCTGACTTCCAGCCCGCTTCCGTGACCTCCGAGGCCTGGGCCACCGTTCGCCGCGGCCTCGAGGCGCTCGCATCCGAGATGCCGGTCAATGCCGCCACGGTGTCCGGAAGTGGACTGGTGAATTCGGTCGACGACCTTCAAGTCAGCGGTGACGAAATCTCGCTCGAGGTCAGCGTCACGGACCTCCGAGACCAGGTGCGCGCCATCAGCGACCCGAGACTTCCCGAACTGACCGGGAACGTCGGCTGGTCGATGCGTTCCATGTCGTCCACGGACGTCGGTACCGACGGTACCTGGTTGAATCTGGGCGACCGCCGGAATCCGATTCTGATCCGTCGTTCGGATGGACTCCTCAAGGCTCGCGCTCCTCGGGATCTGACCAGCATCGGGGCCAACGTCTTTTCGATCACCCGTTTCGACGGATCGACCGAAACCGTGACGATCGAACGATCGAAGGTCTCCGACCCGGTCTTCAAGCTGGGTCATGCCGGGTCGGATTCCCTGTTCTATCGAAACGAGCTCGGCTGGCAGAGATTCCACAGCCCTGACTATTCGTCCGCGGTCGTCGACACCCCGGCCGTGTTCGACGGATGCCTCGCTCACAGAGAAGGCCTGGGAACATGGCACATCGACGCCAACGGGGACTTGTGGTTCAGACCAGACGGAAGTTCGAACCGGATCGCCATCGACCTTCCGAATGGATCGCGAGCCCGCACCCTCGACTGGACCTCGGTGAAGGATGGTGACCCGACCCTCGTCGTCAGGACCGACACCACCTCTTTCGAAGTGACCACCACCCGAGCGCTCGATCGGCGAGCACCGATTGATGCTGCCGAGCGAGAAACCCTCGTGCGGGGCGGTCTCGAGTGGCGCCCGGGCGAAGCCCAGCCCCGCTTCGATGGAGAGGTGGTCCAGCTCCGAGATCGTCGATTCGATCACGAGATTCCCACCGGACTCGTCGCTGAGGGGCCGAACTTGTTCGCCGACGTTTTCGTGGGTGGCGTGCAGAAACAGCGGTCTCTTTCGATTGGAACCGGCGGGTTGAGCGGTCCGCTTCTCGATCCCGTGGATGCCGCCGTTCGGTCGGACGAGACGGCGTCCATCGCTGCAGGCGAGATGAAACTCGATCGCGGTACGGGAACCCTCACCCTCACGACTCCACGTCGTGACGGAGATGACCACATCGAGTTCGGCTGGACGCCATCGAGGGGGGCCTTCCGAGTCGACCGTGTCGAGCGTTTTCTCTCGATCACAGATGGCTGGATTCAGATCACCCCCGATGGTCTCGTCCTCGGCCTTCCTCCCGACTTCACGACATCTCGGATTCTCTCCAGGGAGAACGTCTCATCCGCCATCGATCTGCGACGAGGTGCGGACGAATCGGTCGATGTCCTCCGAAGGGATGGCACGATCCTCCGCTGGCGGTCCATCGGGGCCGCGCCGAGTCTGGTATCCAAGGCCGATTCCGCTTTCGCCGATGACGGCAACGGAGTCGATGCTCCACTCGATGGAGTCGTCGACCGGGCATTCGCGAAGTTCCGGCGAAACGACGCCACGGCGCCCGCGTCAAGCGAATGGCTGCCGGATGACGGAGCGTTCACCTTCGAAATCTTCGATCCCGACGACGTCGATCAGCTGGCGGTCGACGCAAGCCGCCGTTTCGTACTGACTCCAACCCTCTGCGCCGAGCTGTGGTTCGACCGCCAAGGACTGCCCAAGTCCACGGATTCGGACC
The DNA here is from genome assembly GCA_002683195.1 of Phycisphaerae bacterium. The sequence continues at coordinate 5,991 of NYSW01000029.1, read as the reverse complement.
TCGCAGCACTGAAAGCCGATCCTCTGACATCCACCCTGGCGGGCGAGATTCGAATCGATCGCCGGAGTTTCCAGAGTCGGCGAAGCGACCCGGCCTTGTCCTTCGCCGGTTCGGAAGAGTCCGAGTCGCGGCTCCAGGTCCCCTGGGACCTCACCGACGGTCTTCTTCCCCACCGGACTTTCAAAGCGCTGGTTCCATTCGGTTCGACGGACTCCGCCGCGATCTCTCGATCCGGGATCCATCCGATCGACACGGGCCGCATCGGCGATCCGACCCTTCGATTCAAAACCCTCCGGGAACGGCCCGACATCAGACTCGTCGATGGATTGAAGGGCTGCCAGGCCTGGTACGGCGACACGGGCTTCGAAGTGACTCCATCCAGCGGAATCCGTCCCCTTCCCGCGAGGACCGTCAAGCAGGGAACGGCATACGCCACGGACATCGCTCCCGGACGGCCGAGGGTACGAGTACGCCGAGGGGCCTCGACCCGAGGGCGATCATTCGAAATCACGGTCGAGGATGACCGTGGCCGTACTCCGCTCACACTCAATGTCGATGGATTCCTTCTGGACCGCCCGGTCGAACGCATGCTCGACGATCACGGCCACTTGATCACGAACGAGCGCCGCGACACCATCTTCCGGATCGAGTCAGGATCCTCGTGTCTTGACGCCGGGATCATTCATCGCCTTGATGACGACGAAGAACTCCGAATCGCTTTCTCCTCCCCGACCAAGGAGACGGCATTCGTCAGCAGTACCGACGGAAGACTCCGTCTGATTCTCGCGGACACCTCAGTGCCTTTCACTCGAAATCTCGACGATTCGGCCTACGAGCTCAGACTGCAGCCCCTTGATTCGATGAGCCTTCCGAAGAAGCGGGCGTTCGCCTTGAAACAATCTTCCGGGAACGTCCGGACCTTCGAATGGATCCGTGGAGTCGACCGACTCCCGAGACTGCTCCAGGAGCGATTCGGTCGGTTTGATCATGACCGTGGACGAGCGGTGGCCAAGTTCACGCCGGATGGTGGTGCCCGGACCGACCTGGTCATTCAAGGGTCCAACGCCATCGCCTGGCGCAACGGTGAGACCGGTGCCCTCGTGGACGTGCTGACGACCGGACTTGACGACACCCCACTCGTCTCCGACGGTAGCGGTCAACTGCACGCCCGCAGTGGAAGTCGCTGGTATTCCATGACGCTCGATGATCGGTCTTCCTCGTTGCAGATGGGATTCCCGGGTCCCACCGCCCTTTCCCTCGGATTTTCGACCGACGACTGGACGTGGAGTTGGACCGAGAGCCCGGAACTACGAGTCGAGGCATCCAACCGGATCTGGGATCCATTGAAATCACCATGGCTGCCCGGAGACCAGGTCGAAGCCTTCGTCGGCGATTCTCTCTGGTTGTTCTCCACCGATGCGGGGGTTCGTCTGTCGCTCGAGGACACCACCGCCATGGAGTCCCTTCCGCCTTTCGGACCGAATCCGAAGCGGATCCAGTCGTCTGATGGGACAGGCTTCCTCAGCAAGGATGGGGACTCCGTGGTTCTTTACAGAGATGAAAGGTTGGAGACCAGGCCCCGGGACGAGACCCTTCTCATCGCCGAAGGAAAACAGCTCCGCCTCGAACTCGCGGAAGACGAACTCCAGTCGCTGCAGTGGCTCGCCTCACCGGACGAGTCGACCGGCATGCCGATCGATCTGCCGCTCGAGTCCTCTTTCCTCGAAGGGGATCGCGTCCTGACCTGCACGACCATCGGCGACGAGATTGTCGCGGTCACGCCGCTTGGATTCTTCAAGATCCGAAGTCCCGCGGAGCCGCACCCCGGACCCCCTCTTGGTGCCGATGACCTGAGGATCGTCTCTCCAGGAGTCCTCTGGGCCGACCTCGGCGGGCAGGAACCTCGGAAGGTCCTCGTCACCGGGGATTCGACCGGATATCGCATCGGTGAGAACGGAGATTCCGTCGAGTTCTCCAGCGATGACGATTTCACGATGGCTGAGGCCAGTCTTCCGCTGCTGGATGACGATCGCTGGACTCTGGTCCGTCGATTCGATTCCAATGAAGGTGAAGGAGATCGGCCCAGACGACTCCCGGAGATCCGCCTGCGAGACCGAAGACGAAACCTTGAAATCACAGGCAGAAATGGGGTGAACGGCGGCCAGCTTCTCTTTGATCAGGTCCTCGATGTCGGCATCGACGAGGCCGGGCCCTGGATCCTCACCGCCGTTGCGGAAGAGCGTCTCAGTGACACGGGGGAGCTCGTACCGGCACGGCGATTCGATTCCGTGCTGGGAGGACGCTGGATTCAGCTCGTCGACCAACGGCTCCCGAGACATGAGCCGGAGCGATCCCCCTTCACCCGTCGAATCTCGGATGTTTCGGGAACGACCGTGCGACTCGACGAATTCGCCCTGCAGGTCGATCGAAAGAACCTCCGCCTTCAGGACGGCCGATCCGCTCTGACGAGACGCCCGGAGGATCGGATCTTCCAACTCCCATCGGGCGTGTTCGTCGTCGACCCATCCGGATCATTGCGGTGGATCAGGAATTCGAAGAAATGGTTTCCATGATTCCGCTGGGGTCATAGAGAGATCGGATCGCGGCCACGAAGTCATCGGGCTTCATCCGCCTGCGAACCTCCGGGTTGAAGATGCAATCCTCCATCAGGCCCGCGAGCCCCTTGGTGTCGAATCCGACGATCCCCTCGCACTTTTCGAGAATCGCCGCCCGCTGACGTTCCTTCAGCATCGCAGGCGACGGTCCGCTGGATGATTCAAGGAAGACATCGAACGATCCAAGGCTCCCCTGCACGCCCGACGGACGGCGACCTCCTGCGCCGATCATCTTCAGGAACAGATTTCCCAGCATGAAGTAGTGTCCACTTCGGACTTCAGCCACCCGGCCGCTGAACCGCGTTTCATTCGTCCACTCCGGCGGGTTGGCTTCGGATGGAAGACAGGGGGCCAGATCCACGAGCGTGGGTTCTCCGTCCCTCTTGATCATGACGTTGCGGTCCGCGAGGTCAGTGAAGCGAATTTCCGCATCAAGGAGACTGCGAAGCGTTCGCTGAAGGCGGTCGATCAGATACAACGCTCTTCTCGGGTGAATGGTCGACACCCGAAGCTCCTCCCGAAGTGTCCGCCCATCGATCAACTCATAGGTCACGTATCCAAGACAGCCAGGCGGAGAGATCGCCAGCGGACGAGGCACGCCTTCGATCGGCTTTCGTGCGGTTTCGAAGGCGAGTTTCTTCGCGGAACGGACCTCCCACTCCCATGCTCGCTTCACCGCCGACATGTCGCGACTCCGTCGTGGAATCTTGACCGCGACCGGAACTCCGCCGCTGCTGGGGTAGCAACGAAAGACTTCGCCATGCGCCCCTTCGCCGATCTTCATCGGCGACATCAACCACGGCTCGAACGGCGGGAGNCCCTTGCGGAGCCGATCGCCGAAGAACTCGGGGGCGTCGGGCCATGAATCAACGGGGTAGACCCGCGACCATTCCTCCTGTTTGAGGATCTGCTCCTCCTGCTTTTCAAGCTGGGCGACGCGTCTCGCGATTCTGGCATCCGCCTGTCGCTGCTCCTCAGCGGCCCGTTCCTTCTGTTCTTCCAACTGCTCCTGGGCGTCGAACAACTGCGACTGGGTGAGAGACGTCCCTTCCGTCGACTCGTCGCTCGGTCCGGACGTCCGTTCGAACGCCCGCTTGAAGGCTCCGCGGTGCTCGCTGGAGTCATGACTTCGGATGAACTGTCGGACCTGATTGTGTGTCAGGACCTGACGTTCCTGGACCTTCTTCTCATCCCCGGTCCAGACGGATGCCATTTCCTGCTCATCCAGGGCTTTCTGCGCCTGGGCTTGATGAAGGTCCCGATGCTCCTTCAATATCTGCTCGAGCTCCGCGTCCGTTTCCGGTGATGTGAATCGAGGTGGTTCCTCGTACTCGGGCAGGGTGAAACCCGGNTCGGTCCTCTGGACCCAGAACTTCAAGACCTCTCGGAGATTGTCGAGGAGCCCGATCGTGTCGTTGATGTATCGAGCATCGGCTTCGCCGAGAATCTCATGAGCGGAGGAGTTGCATTCCTTTCGGATCTGATCCAGTCGGATCGCATACCGCGGTCCCAGGCGGTCATCCGCGCGAATCCAACCGATGTNATCGATCAGGCTCGGCCGATCGGTGCTCTTCCGTGCGATGGCGAGTTCACGGATCATCTCCAGCGCGACCGACTCCGTGACCCGACGAATTCTGATTCGGGTGATGTCCGCCTTCGCATGAAGTTCCCGCTCGGCGATCGCGAGTTCGCGAAACTCGCCCGGCATTCGATCGCGGAGGAAATCGAAGTTCGTGGACTTCATTCGTCATCCTCGTCGAAGAGTTGCGGGTCCGCATCGATCGGCCTCCCCGTCGCATCCACCATGCGCCTTGCCGCGATGAACGCATCGACCAGGTCGGTCGCCGGGAGTTCGAGGAAGTTCGCGATGCTCGAAAGCAGTTCATTTTCNGGCCGTTTGAATTCATGATCCGCGAAGGCCACGTTCACGAGTCCGAGCAGCACCATGCGCTTGAGCGGATCGGCCAGAGGGCGCAGGATCCCGGCAGCCATCGCGATTGTGAGATCATCGCTGCCCCTCTTTGCTTCACGAAGTTCCTCGGAAGAGATCCCGAGAAGGGTGAGACTGAACTGAACGGTCGTCTCACATTCGCAGGAAGCCACCCGGCGATCCGCCATTGAAACACCCTGGGCGAGGCGAAGCCAGGCTGCCGCCGCCTCTTGTCGTTCCGGTGCCTGGAGATCCAACATCGCNTCGTCCTCCTTGCTCCTGCGGAGCGTGGTCCCGTCTTGACCCGGACTGCCTCACGGACCGCAGCCCATCGGTGTTCGGTGGTTTCCTCGAGGGACCATCTTCAATCCCGCTCAAGGTAGATCACCCGCGTCACGGCACGGCCTTTCCGCTGCCTGCCCTTGATCGACAGAAGCGTCGGTTCCTCGCTCCAACGGGTCACCCGGTAGTCCCCGATCGACTCCCAACGCTTGTTCCCACGTTTGAGAAAGACCGGCAACGAACCGTCCTGCTCACTCAACATACATCCGGCCCTGATGATTCCGGGCCCCGTTCCCACCAGAATCTCCGCGGGCGCATCCGGGTTCTTCTCCGGGTCGACGCAGACGGCCGTCACCCGACCATTCCGGGATGGGAGGTACTGCTGGATTCCGCCTCCAAGCCGATTGGAGATCTGAACTCGCGAGTACTCGACCCCGGGCTGTGGAAATGGTGATGAAGGATTCAAACGAGTCTCTCCTCTTCAAACGCCCGAAAACCATCCGCGATCTCCAAGTCTCCAGCCACGGCTGGCCTCAGCCCGGCTCCAAAATACTGGGAAGCCGGCCGTGGGATGGGCGTGACGAAGACAAAAGCCTGCGTGATACTTGCGGATCGCCAGAAATGGTACTGGCCGGCGGGCACCCCGATCTTCGAATCGGTGATGGGATCACGCTCGTTCCCGATGGCGGTGCGGGGGGTGATGGAGGATGGACGTGCGAGCAGATCACCTCGCGACGCGATGCCCTTCAAAGCGGTCGGGCGACGACATGGGTTCTTGAAACCTGCCTCCATTCCACGATCTCATCACCGTGCTGGAAGCGGTCTGGACCTTTACCGCCGCAGCGTCTTCAACGGTCGCCACTCCTTGTCGGCACCCTTGAGATGCCAGAAGTTCCACCCACTGCGACGCCGATCGGTCGCGGCGCGGGCGGCGGCGGTCGGCGAGCGATGGTCTTCCCCATCGACCGTGATGCGACCGTCGCGGTGCAACATCGCCCGGTACTCCTCGTCGCCCATCCATCCCCGGAGTCGTCGCCTTCGATGAACCAGCCCTTCACGGTGGTCCGAAGAGGCCTTGGCGAAGACGAGGTCGAGGTGAGCGGCGACCAAGTGCCTCATGGGATTAAGGTACTGGCCCAAGCGCCTTCCCCCCAGAACTCGCTG
>NYSW01000028.1 GCA_002683195.1 Phycisphaerae bacterium | reverse complement strand
CGCGTATCTCGCCCAGGAACTCGAAACTCGAAAGATGGTCGTCGGGGCGAGCGTCTATCCCGGCATCATCGCCACCATGGCGATCAGCGTCACGGTGTTCCTCCTGACCTTCGTGCTGCCACGATTCGCGGGGGTCTTCGAAGGCAAGGAGGAAGCCCTTCCCGGCCCGACCAAGTTCCTCATGTCGGTCTCCGACTTCATGGTCGGATTCTGGTGGGTGATCCTGATCGCCGGAGCGGCGATGATCGGCGGTTTCCTGCTCTTCGTCCGGACCGACCTCGGCGGATTCTGGTGGGATCGCTTCAAGCTCTCCATGCCGGTCGCGAAACGCATGTTCCGAGCCCTCTACATCAGTCGTTCGCTCCACACCATGGGCGAACTGCTCAACGCCGGCGTTCCGATGCTGGACACCCTCGCGATCACCGGCGACATCTCGGGCAATCGGCTCTTCCGCCGCATGTGGCGCGGCGTCCACTCCTCGGTTCGACAGGGACGGAAGATCCAGTCCCAGCTGGGCAAGTCCCGACTGCTCCCCAAGAGCGTCGTGCAGATGATCGCGGCGGGCGAGGATTCAGGAAAGCTCGGTGAAGTTCTCGAAGAGGTCTCCGAGTACTACCACCGACTTCTTCGAGACGCGATCAAGTCCGTGACCAGCATGATCGAGCCTCTGATGATCGTATTGATGGGTTCCGTGGTCGGGTTCATCGCCATGGCGATCATCCTGCCCATCTTCAAGATGAGCAGCCTGGTCTCGGGCTGAGCCCAGAAGCACGAAGGGCGAGTTTCAATGCATCGAGTGCCAGCCACCACCAAGTATCGGCGATCCCGTCGCAACGCCGGCCCCCGAGGTTTCACGCTCATCGAAGCGGCGCTGGCCACCGTGATCATCGGTACCGGCGTGCTTGCGATCGTCTTCGCCCAACAGACTTTTCACGAGCAGAACGGCTGGGCCCAGCGTTCCGCGGTCGCGATGCGACTCGCGGGCGAGATTCGCGAGATGACGATCAACCTGCCCCGGCACGACCCCGTCACCGGCATCGAGTACTGGGGCCCCGAAGCGGGCGAGACCATGCTTCTGGACTGGGATGACGTCGATGACTTCGACGATGCGGTCTTCAGCGCGGACATCGGCAACGGGCCGGTGAACGCTCTCCGCGATCCCCTTCTGCAGTTTCCCGGTTGGAGCCAGCGGATCGAAGTCACCAACGTCGATCCGTTCGATCTGGCCACGACCCTCGAGAACGGCGCGAGCGACATGCTTCGAGTGACCGTCTTCGTGCAGCATCAGAACGCGATGGACCTCGAGCCGCGTGAGATCACGCGACTCACCTGGATCCAACCACGATGACCGACCGGTTCCGATTTCCATCAGGAGGCGTCCCGGCGTCCGGGGCCATGCCCCCCCATGCCCGTTGGAGTTCCGACATGAGTCTTCCCATTCGATCCCGGAGAACCACCGCGGTGAGGGCACCGCGTGGGGTCGCCAGCGTGCTCGCGATGATGTTCCTGGTCATCTTCGGCTCGCTCGCCGCCGCGATGGCGGTGGTCGCTTCCGGAAATCTCCGGACCGCCGACGTGTCCCTTCGAGTCAGCCGCGCCACCAGCGCGGCCGAGACCGGGCTGGTCTACGGAACCTGGGTGCTCGAACGAGAAGCCCGACGATTCATCGTGATGAAGGGCGAGATCGATCCGGATTTCGCCGCCGATCTCTGGAACGGAACCTGGGACGCCGGAGTCGATGGCGAGGTCACCGTGCTACCTCCCGAAGGCTACGAAGTGGGCACCCCCGCGGGGAGCCTCTCGGAGGCGGTTCGCGATGCCCATCTGGCGGGCGACCACTCCGAGGCGATCGAACCGGGTGACGTCGGTCTTCCCGCCTTCGACCAGGACAACGGCATCCTCGACGTGCGCCCCATCCGCGTGTCGCCGGACGCGGGATCCGCCTGGTTTCGCCTTCGATACGAGTCGATTCCGGGTGAAAACGCGATTCGCGTGGTCAGCGAAGGCGTCGACCGCGAAGTACGGCGGGTGCTTTCGATGACGGTCGAACTCGATAAAAGAATCGAATACGCGGTGGTCAGCCCCAACCGAATCATGATCGGCAAGAACGTGATGATCTTCGGACCGCTCGGGACCCGCTACGGAGAAAACCCCGGAGAGCTGAATGGTGGAACCGGCGATCCGCTCGACATGCGGAGCGACGTCCGCTGGCTCTCCGCCGATCTGGACCTGAAGCTCGATCTCTTCGAGGAACTGCTGGCCGCCAACGACGTCGACGACGATGGCCGTCTCCGACCCGGGCATCCGGTCGAAGGACAGGATCTCGGATCCGACTTCGTCGACCTCGACGGAGACGAATTCGTCGACGACTTCGATCTCTTTCTCGATGCGTTCGATCTCGACCAGAACGGCAGCGTGGTCTACGACACTGAACTCTCCGGCGGGGCGACCGCGGAATTCGAGGGGATCGACGACCAGTTCGCCCATCTCCTGGACAATTCGAATCCAGATCGAAACGACGACGGCGTCATCGACGCCACGGACACCGAACTCGGCTGGCGGGACGGGGTGCTTGATTCGTGGGATCGCTACGCCAAGGTGCAGGGCCGGCTGGCCTTCGCCGTGGAACGCGATGACTGGGAGAACGCCCATGGCGGCCCGGTACGCACCGTGGTCCGAGGCTCGGTCCGCCCCCAGGTCGATCGAGCCGCGATGAGCTTCGGACTCGATGCCGAGAGCCTGCGGGTGGTCTCCACCGACATGTTCGCCAACAGTGCCACGTACTTCCTCGACACCGCGCTCGCAGGAGACGATTTCGAAGACCAGGTCACCAGTGGCGTCGCCGACGGAGGCGAGGCGATCCTCCCGGGTGACGACGACCATCCGGGGTATGAAACCACACCCCTGGGCAGTTCCAATCCCTATGACCTCTACCTGCGGCCGATCTACCGGGGCATCACCTTCCGCGACGTGGAGATTCCAGTGGGCACCAACGCCCTCTTCGAAGACTGCACCTTCGTCGGCGTGACCTACGTCCGAACGGAGCAGATCTGCAACGATCCGAATTGGAACTACGCGGGAGCGCTCGAGGATGCCGATCCGGGCGAGGGCTTTCTGATCCGCACCCGGTTCGAGGGACTGGTCGCCAGTCATCCCGAATTCGGCGAAGTGCTCGACAGCAAGCCGCTGAGCAACAACCTCCGATTCGCCGACTGCACGTTCCTCGGTTCACTTGCCGGCGACACGCCCGCGGAATACACCCACTGGCGGAACAAGAGCCAGATCACCGGAGCCAGCCGCTTCTTCGGTGATCCGGATGACCCCGCTCTGCTCGCCCAACCCGACGGTGAGGAACTCCAGGACCTCCTGGAATCGATTCCGGCGGAGCAGATCGAAGAAATGCGGAAGAGCTCGATCATGATGCCCGGATGGTCGGTCGACGTCGGTTCGTTCACCAACGAGACGGACGCCGAAGACCTTGATGCCACTCCCCGAGTCGAACTCCGGGGCGTGATCGTGGCGGGCATCCTCGACGTGCGGGGCACGGCGCTGGTCGAAGGCACCTTGTTGATGACCTTCAAGCCGACTTCGGGTGAAGGTCCTCTCTACTACGACGGCCAGGCCGACGCCTTCAACACGACCATCGGCTACTTCGGACCGGACGACGGAGACGGTGAGGGCTCGGACCCGCTCGACCCGTCGTTCACCGGCTTCGGGGAAATCGTCCTCGAATACGACCCCGACGTGGTGCTGCCCGACGGCATTCCGTGGCCGATCCTGGCCGAACCCATCGCCGCCAGTTACCGGGAAGGCCTTCAATGAACCGACCCATTCGAAATGCACCGTCGAGTCGTCGCTCGGGGCCTCGTTCCCGCCGGGGATTCAACCTGCTCGAAGTGCTGATCGCGCTGGCGATCACCGCCACGCTGCTGACCGCCACCCTCGCGGCCCTCGATGCCAGTTTCCGCGCCTATCAAGCGACCACCAAGGAAGTCTCCACCCAGTCGATCGGCCGCATCGTGATGCATCGCATGCTCACCCTGCTCCGGACCGGCACGGAGTTCGGCCCCTTCCCCACCGATCCGCGGATCACCCGGATCCGTTCGGACTTCATCGAGTTCCGGACCCAGGACGACGAGGTGGTGACCATCCGCTGGGATCGCTCCGAAGAACTTCTCACCTACCAGCTCGAAGGCCAGGCTCCGGTCGAACTCCTCGACGGCGTGGTCGGCACCACGGATGAGAACGGGGTGCTGATCGAACCCTTCACCCTCGAGTACGAACAGGGACGACGGCTCTACCGCGCCACCATCGATCTGACCGTCGACCCCAGCGACGTGATCGAACTTCAGATCGAAGGCGACCGGGCCAACTCGATCCGCCTCGTCGGCTCCGCCATGCCCCGCCTCGAGGCGTTCTGACGGCATTGAAGCGTGAAAATTGTTGACCTCCTCGGCCGGAGAACTACCATCTGCGGATCTCCAGCGTCGAGGGGAAGATGACCAAGGACAAATCTCAACCCTGGCCGATCGCCCACTCCGAATTGACGGGGCGGTATCGCTTCTCCCGAAGAGGCGGGGCCCTCGGGATCGTGGCCTTTCTGCTGATGTTGATTCTCAACGTCGGCCTGCTGATCTTCGTGTTCGACGCGCGTCCACCCTACGGTGAAGACCTTCGGCTCGTCCTGTCGATCTGGATCACCGCGATCACGTGGGTGATCATGGGCGTCGGCGGCGCCCTGTGGTGGCGGGCTCGAATCCGATGGGACGCCCTCGGACCGAAGGTCTGGGATGCCGATGGCTGCCTCTGCCCCTGGTGCAAGGCGGACGTCCGATCGGAAGCCTGCGGCGCCCACGGCGTGGACTTCTCGCATCGCGATCTCCTGATCGCCCACTACGCCTCCCCGATGCTCGGCAACTCCGGGCAGGCGTTGCAACGGCTGGTCGAAGCCGTTCCGAACCCCCCGCGACGAACACGACTCTCCGCCCGCTCCCATGGCTGGCTGATGAGGCAGATCCAGACGATTCGAAACCGGGACACGGATTCCGCGACCCGCAGAAGCTTGATCGTCAATCTGTCGTTGATGTGGTGCGCGTTTCTGGGACTCATTCTGGCNGTCGTGATCTACCTGNTCCCCGGTGGCNTGANGTTCATCCTCACCAGCGGNCTGGCCGGNNGCNTCCTGNTGATCNTGCCGNTCTTCCTGATCTTCNATTTCANNTCGATGGTGCCGCCGAGATGCCAGGCCTGTCGTCAGCAGTGCTNCAGCCTGAGCCAGGAGCTCTGCGGTGAATGNGGNGCCGACCTTCGCAAGCCCGGCGCGATCAACCGANGGAAATTGAACCNGAGCAGGGTCGTCGGGGTCGCCCCGATNNTCATCGGGCTCTATGCCCTTCCTTTCCTCCTGAGCTTCATCGTGGCGCAACTCCCCACCCCGGCCCGCAACGCGGTCTGGGGGGAGATCGGCGCCCCNCCCGGCTACTTCAGCGAGCTCGATCTCAGCACCATGAACCTCACCCAAGTCAAGGAGGAAGCGGACCTGANCCTGCACCTGGCCCGACCCGACGGTCCGGGGATCAAGATATTCCAAGACCGCCTCTTCATCGCCCATGCGCTCAAAAGTGATTTGATCCCCGAGGTCTACCGGGAGCGTGCGGCTCGTACCACCGTCTCCGCGTCGATCCGATTTGAAGACGACGGGGAAAATCAGCAGATCGTCCTGATCCCTCGGATCTCCCCGCCCCTGCTCGGCCACAAGCAACCTCGGCTTGCCTTCGAGGCGATCTCGATCGATGGAGGCCCCTGGACTCTGGCCGCAGAAGAGAGGACCCTCTCCTACTCCGATTTCAATGAGGAATGGCATTACAGAACCAGTTCGAGGTTCCGCCGCCCCGAATCCGAAATGACCTTTCGCGTGCCCGTCGATCTGGAACCGGGCCGTCATTCGATCGTCGCCCTGTGCTGGATCGTGATCGACGGATGGGGATTGAAACCGCTGAACCTGCCGGTCGATGCCGACGGCCAACTTCGTTTCTCCACCTACGCGTACACCTACGACCTGCTCATCGAGACCACCGTGGAGGCTCGTGAGCGGTAGGAGAACGACCCTGACCGACGATGACGGATTCATTGAAGGACAGGCCGCTCACCCGCTCCGAGCTGAAGGGTCGGTCTCGATGGTCAAACCGGGCCCGGTCGGCTCCGCCATGCCCCGCCTCGACGTATTCCAAGCGATGTCGGCACGCTGAACAGCGTTTGACCCCCCGCTGCCGCCTAGCATTCACGGAACTCCTTGTCCGGGGGGATGTGGCGAAATGATCGACAACTCCAATACATGGCCGATCAACCGTTCCGAACTGGTGGGGCGTTATCGAATGCCTGACCGGAACCGGAACATGCTGCTCATCGGTGGCGCGGTGATGTTTGTCGGCAACATCGCCTTGTTCCTCCTCATCGGCGGCATGCTGAAGACGACGGGCGCGGACTCGACGATCCCGCTCTGGTTCCTGTCCGTCGTCAGCGTCCCCGTTGTGATCCTTGCCATCTCCCTGGCCATCTGGTGGCAGATAAAGTCGCGTTGGGAAGCCGAGGCCCCGAGGATCTGGGAGGCCGATGGGTGCATCTGCCCGTGGTGCAAGGTGGATGTCCGATCGGAACCCTGCGAGGCCCACGGAGTCGAATTTTCGCACCGCGATCTTCTGGTCGCCCACTACGCCTCGCCGATGCTCGACAACCAGGCCGCGGCCTTGAAACGACTCGCCGAGGCGGTTCCCAAGCCGCCGCCACGAACCCGGCTCTCCGCCGGCTTCCTGGGCTGGTTCAAGCGACAGGCAGAGACGATACGAGACCACGACGCGGATCCAGCGACCAAAAAACGCGCGACCATCAATGTCTTCTTGACGTGGTATGCCCTTCTGGCTTCCATCGTGACGATCGTGATCCTCGTGGTCCCCGACGGCATGCAGTACATATTCGCCAGTGGATTTTCCGGTTGGTTGCTTCTGGTGATGCCGTTGTTCTTCATCTTCAACCCCATTTCGATCGGGCCGGCGAAATGCAAGGCCTGCGGACAGCAGTGCCACGAAAAGGGCCAGGAGATCTGCAGTGAATGCGGTGCCGACCTTCGCAAGCCCGGCGCGGTCACTCGAAAGGAATGGAACACACGGAAGGTCGTCAAGGCGATCCCGGCGCTCCTCGTGATCTACGTCCTGCCTTTCATGATGGGCTTCATCGTGAAACAACTTCCCGTCCCGGCCCGCCAGGCGATCTGGGGAACGATCGGCCCCCCGAGTGGTTATTTCTTCAATCTGGACCTCAACACCATGACCCCCGTCCAGATCGAGGAGGAAGCGAACCTGCTTCTGCATCTGGCGCGTCCGGAGGGCCCGGGCATCGCGTACGGCTTCGATCGGGGACTCATCGAACAAGCACTCGGCCTCGGACTGCTTCCCGAGTCCTACCGGGAGGACGCGGCTCGGGCGACCGTCACCGCCACCATCGAACTCGAGGAGACCGGCGGCGATCGACAGATCGTCGTGGTTCCTCGCATCGACGAGTCCCTTCTCGGCAACGATGGACCTCGGCTCGCTTTTGGAGGGGTCTCGATCGATGGAGGCCCGTGGTCACCCGGTGCGTCGTGGGCCCTCGTCCACCAGGATCTCGATGAGTTCTGGCGGACGCAATCCACCGTGCTCGCTCCCCTCCCGGAAGACCAACTGGAGTTCCGGGTGCCCGTGGACCTCGACCCCGGCCCCCACGAGATCCGGGCCCGGTGCTGGATCGTGGTGGACGGCCCCTTTTGGAATCGCCTCGAACTCACCTTCGATGCCGATGGGAACCCCCAGTTCCCCGCCCAGGCCACGGACTACGACCTGCCGATCTCGGCGACGGTCGAAGTTCCATGACCGACCAGTCGTCCATCCCTCCCTCGATCCGACGAAAGCATCGAGATCCCGAGGGCCGGTCGCACCCCCACTACGTTCGAGCGTTCACCGTCCGCTTTCGTCGGCGAGCTCGCCGGTATCGCGNCCCGCGGAGCACGATCTGGACCCGGGTGTCGATGAGTCTTCCCACCCGACTCGTCATGTTCGCTTTCTTCGTTCTCTTCCCGATGT
>NYSW01000027.1 GCA_002683195.1 Phycisphaerae bacterium | reverse complement strand
CGAACCAGAACCCGGATGCGACCATCCGCGCCGTAGACGTGCCCGTCTCCTTCCCGAAAGGTGCAGTACAGCCGATCCTCCACACGGAGAAGATCGGTGAAGGCGCTGTGCGGGGCGTCACCGGCGATTCGATCGACGGATTCGATCCGGAGATCCAGCGAACGCTTCTCGATCGGTTTCCACTGGAGATCGAGGACGACCGCTCCGTGATCCGAGGGGAAGACCCGCTGCGGTACGGGAATCCGATCGTCTTCCCATCCTTCAGGCAACGTCTTCGCCGCGACCGGTACCAGCATCCAGTCGCCAACCGACGGATTCCGGAGGTACAGGCGGTCGATCCGGTCGAACGCCTGCACCGTTCCGTCGTCCTTCTCCCGGAACATCGGACTCCAGGTGACTCCGGGGTGCTGGATCGGATCAGGGTGCACCTGCCGGAAGACATCCACGAAACCATCCTCGTACATCGCCAGACTGACCGGCAGATCGAGGTTCCGTCGGTGGCGATACATCCGAGTGGTGTCGATGGTCCAGTCCAGATGGGATGGACAGTTGAAGTCCCCGCCCACCAGGGTGGGAATCGACGGCTCTTTCACGGAGACCGCATCGACATCCGCGAGCAGCGCCTTGACCTCCTTGAGCCGGGCCGACGCATCGGTCTCCAGCGCGAGGAGCTGCTCGTCGGTCATCGACGGATCGTCGCGCAAGGCGTAGGTGATGTAGGCGCGATAATCGAGCCAGATCGACCACGCCACGAAGGCCCTGCCCCGCTGGTCCTCGATGCGGACACCCACACCATGCCAAGGGTCATGAAAATGGGTCGCGCTGAAGCCCATGGGTGAGATCACGCAGAGGTGAGGGCTCTCCGACTGGTAGGCATTCCAGCCCAGTTCCGAGGCAATCCAACCACCGAGGGTCGGCCGCTCACCGTCGATGTCGTAGCTCTCCTGCATGAGGATCAGATCGGGCTTCACGTCACGAACGACCTGGAGGATCTTCTCGGGGCCTCGATCGACCTCGTTGCCTCCGCGCCAGGCGTTCCAGACCAGCACCCGCAGGCGNCCGTCCATCTCGCTGCCCGACGCGGGCCCGCATGGCAGAAGGATGCAGGCAATCACGATCCAGAGGCTTCTGATAATCAAATGACTCGAGCTCCTGTTCTGCATGCGGATCGACTTCGAGGCCAAAGAAGAAGCCGGGAAATTTCTGGATATCGACCCATTAACCAGAGTAACGTCCATTTCACCNTCTTAAGACCCTCGGAGCCCTGTGATGCCACGCCCCTCATTCGTCGCCCTGGCCCTCACCGGCATCTTCACCGGCACATCAAGTCATGCCCAGGTTGCCGGCCACTGGCGTTTCGAGTCCTTTTCAGGTCTGAGCGCCCCGGATGCGGGCCCCAACGCCCTCGCCGGCATCCACAACGGCTTGGGGTCGATCGGCAAGGACGTGGCGGCCGACGTGATCCCCCTTCTGGACCTCGCGAACGCCGGAGCCTTCCGCACCCAGTGGCAGGACGCCTCGACCTGCGGGGTGGTCCGCGTCGAAGACGCCGAAGAGTACCTGCGGATGGGCAGCGATGATTTCACGATCGAAGCCTGGGTCCGGCTCTCCCAGAACAGCACCGACGGCGGTGCCAATCAGCGACAGCACCTCTGCTTGAAGAAGCGATTGAGCTCTCAGGACTTCGAGATCGATTACAGCTTCCTGGTTCAGGCGGGAGATCTGGGTTCGACCGGCCAGGAGATGGTGTTTCGGTGCGGCGATGGTGGCGTGATCACCACCATCGTCAGCGATCTCCAGATCACCGATCTCGACTGGCATCACGTCAGCATCGCCTACGACGCCTCCAACCAGCGGATCCGATTCGGTCTCGACGGCGACTTCGATCTCCAGCCGCTCCTGAAGCAGAACTATCCCCAGTATCAGGATGGGGGCCCGCTGGAGATCGGCGGACGTCGAAACGCCAGCAATGTCTACAGCCAGTTCCTTCGTGGCTCGATCGATGAACTCCGGATATCCAGGGCCTATCTGCAGGCGTCTCGGCTGCTCACCGCTCCGTCGAGCGACTGCGACTCCAACGGCGTGGCCGACGAGCTCGACATCAACATCGACCCCTCCATCGATTGCAACCGCAATGCGATCCTCGACTCCTGTGAACTCGCCGACCGACCGGATCTCGACTGCAATCTCGATGGCACCATCGACACCTGCCAGATCGATCCATTCCGCTACGTCCTTGACGACGGCGAGAGCGAGGGAAGGGTCAACTCCGACGGCACCCACACCGCGTGGATGAATCTCATGTTCGTCGAGCAGGGGTACGAGACCGTCACCGGCATCGAGATCCTCATGCCTGCGGACCTCATCGGCGACCCGTTCGGGCTCTACCTGTGGTCCGACCCCGACGGCAACGGTGTGCCCGACGACTGCACGGTCATCGCTCGAATGGAGGATCTGGTGGTCGAGGAAGTCGCGCTGCTCACCTTCGACTTCCCGAGTCCGGTCACCATCGGCCCCGCAGGCACCCCTTTCTTCGTGGGAGCCGTGGCGAGCACCGACTTCGAGTTCCCCGCGACCCTGGACCTCGACGCACCGCACACCCTGGGCCGAAGCTGGGTGGTCGGGCGAAATGGGCCGATCAACCCCGACGACCTCATGGAGGAGGTCGTCGAAATGAACCTGATCGAGCTGTTCATCACCGGCAACTGGGTGGTCCGAGCGGTCGATGCGAGTTCGATCATCCCCTACGAAGACTGCAACCGCAACGGTATCGACGACGTCTGCGACCTCGAAGCGGGCACCTCGGTCGACAGCGACCGCGANGGCATCCCCGACGAATGCGGGATCCCGGGCATCTTCACCGTCCCCGGTGACTTCGATTCCATCGCCGGCGCGGCGTCCATCGTCGCGAGCGGGTCGGAGATCGTGGTCGGACCCGGGACGTACGCGGATCGGGTGGACAACTTCGGCAAGGATCTGGTGATCCGGAGCAGCGGCGGCCCGGAGGCGACCATCATCGACCTGGCCCACACCATCCGGACCGCGTTCTGGATCGAAGGCAGCGAAGGTGGCACCACGATCATCGACGGTTTCACCATCCGGCGATCCGGGGAGACCGGCATCTTCATCAAAAACGCGTCGCCTCTGGTGACCAACTGCATCATCGAGGACGCGATCTCCAACACCGACGGAACCGCCGTCTTCATCACAGGCAACTCGAGCGCGGTGGTCGACTCGTGCATCATCCGCAACAACGACGGTTCCGACAACGGCGGCCCGGCGGTCACGATCAACACGGTTTCCCCAGGCTTCTCGACGATCCGCGACTGCCAGATCCTCGACAATCGCAGTGCCTTGTTCGCAGGAGGAATCCTTGCCTACAACGCCCCCGCCNGGATCGAAGGCTGCGTGGTCCGCGGCAACTTCTCCACCGGTAGCCAGGGAGCCGGCATCACGCTGTTCGACGACTACGACAACGAGACCGGAAGCATCATCCGTAACAACGTGATCGCCGACAACACGTTCCAGAACAATCAAGGCGAGGGAGGCGGCCTCTACGTCGCATTCACCGAGACCACTCTGATCGAGGGCAATCTGATCCACGGCAACTTCGGCCTGGACGGCGGCGGCATCTACGTCCGGACCGGCGCGACCCTGATCAACAACACGGTCTACGGCAACATCACCGGATCCTCGGGACGGGGAGGCGGCATCTTCCTCGAGGTCTCCAACTTGCCGGTGCCGGTCACCAACTGCATCCTCTGGGGCAACGAGTCCGGAGGCGGCGAAGATCAGATCCACCTCACCGACTCGGGACTGGCCGATGTGTCCTACAGCTGCGTGGAGGGGGGATACCTCGGACCTGCGAACATCGCGACCGATCCTCGATTCGTCTCCGCCGAGACCGGTGATTTCCATCTGGTCAAGGGCTCTCCCTGCATCGATGCGGGCGACGACTTCGCCACGAGCGAGGACGTNACCGATCTTGATGGCAACCAGAGAATCGTCGGGAAGGCGGTGGACATGGGCTGCTACGAGATCCAGGACGAAACCGCCGGCTGTCCCAGCGACATCACCGGAGACGGGGTGACCAACGGAGCGGATCTCGCCTTGGTCCTCGTCTCCTGGGGCGAAAAGGGCAAGGACCTTCCCGGGGATCTCAACGGCGACAACCGGGTCGACGGTGCGGATCTGGCGTTGATCCTCGTCGGCTGGGGCCCCTGCTTCTGAGCTTCAACCCGTGCTCTGCATCGCGGCTGCGAGGGCGTTCACGCTCAACATCACGATCGGGCCGAGGGCGACACGCTCCTCTTCACCCGCCGNTCTCCAACGTCGCAGCAACTCGACCTGCANGGCGTTGATCAGGTCGGTATCGGGATTCCGCTCGGCGATCGAACGCTGAATGACCTGGTTGTTGTCGAGGATCTCCTTCTGACCGGTGATCGCCAGGACCACCTTCCGGGCTCTGGCAAACTCCTGCCGAAGACGATCGAGCAATGGCCGGTCCTCATCGCTTTCGAGATACCAGGAGGTGATCTCCAAGCGGGCCCGCGCCATCTCCTGCTGGGCGTTGTCGATGAAGGCACGGAACCAACCACCGTTGGCGTAGGCCCCCCGGCACCGCTCGAGGTTCTCCGGGTCCTGAGCAAACGCCTCTTCGAAGGCGATTCCAGTGCCGTACCAGCCAGGAACGTTCGCCCGCATCTGAGTCCATGCGAACACCCAGGGAATCGCACGCAGGGCGTCGAAGTCCAGGTCTCCGCCTCCTCTGGAGACCGGGCGAGAGGCGATGGGAAGCTCCCCGATGTGCAGGACCGGAGAGCGATCCAGAAACACCGGCCAGAAATCCGGAGCGTCGACGAGTTCCCGGTACGCCTGACGCGATCGACCCGCGATCCGGTCCATCAGTTCATCCATGTCGGGTGCCACTGCAACCGAAGGCTCCTCATCGTCTCGCGAGGCCGTTGACAGCATCATCGCGTTGACGATCTGCTCGAGATGGCGATTCGCGAGTTCCGGTGATGCGTAACGAAACGAAATGACCTCACCCTGTTCNGTGAAGCGGATCCGCCCGTTCCGACTCGCCGGAGGGCTGGAGAGGATGGCGCGGTTGGCCCGTCCCCCTCCTCGCGCCACCGTACCTCCTCGACCATGGAAGAAGCGAAGTTCGACGTCGTGCTCGGCACAAGTGCGAGCCAATCGATCCTGAGCCACCTGAAGTCCCCAGGTCGACGCCCAATAGCCACCGTCCTTGTTGCTGTCGGAGTATCCGAGCATGATCTCCTGGAATCGACCCCTCGCATCGATCTGACCGGCATAAGCCGGTATCGAGAAGAGACGCTCCATGACGGCGGTGGCCGCCTTGAGATCGTCGACGGTCTCGAAGAGCGGCGCCACGTCGATCGGGCACGTCACCACTCCGTTCCTGATGTTCCACAGACCCACTTCGCGTAGAAGCAGAAGCACCTCCAGAACATCACTGGCATCGTGCGCCATGCTCACCACGTAGGAACCGATGGATCGAGGCTCCCGCCCCACCGCCGCACGCACCGTCTCCAGCGTGTCCAACAGTTCCCGAGTGGTCTTCTCCACCTCGGCCCCCGGGGGCAGCAACGGCCTGGAGGATTCGAGTTCCGCGGCGAGGAGATCGATTCGAGCCGCGACCGGAAGGCTGGCGTAGTCGGCTTCGACCCCCCCGCAGGCGAGCAGCTCGGCGACCGCGGCTTCGTGGATGCGACTGTGCTGCCGGATGTCCAGCGATGCCAGATGGAGACCGAAGGTCCTTGCCCTGACGATCACGTCGAAGAGCTTGCCTCCTTCGGCCACCTCGTCCAGCCCCGCATGCCGCAGCGCTCGACGAATGACCTCCAAGGATTCGACGAAGTCCGCCGAATCGATGGTCTGCTCGAGGAGTCTCGCCCGAATCTGACGGATCCGCATGCGGAAGGGCTCGTGATCGAGATGCCTGACCGAGGACGGGTCCAGCGGAGCGACGTCGGCATCCGCGTCGATCGCGGCCAGAAGTTCCGAAAGGATCGGGACCCTCCGGTCGGAGAGACTCAATTCGTGGCTGAGGTCGTCCAGACCCTCCAGGTGGCCTTCGAGGGCGGCCGCCTTCATCTGGTCGAGGGTCGAACGGGTGAAGTCCGAAGTCACGTTGGGATTCCCATCGCGATCCCCACCGATCCATGATCGATACTGCAGGAGGACCGGGACCTCGATCGACACGCCCCAGTACTCCATCGCCATCCTGCGAAGGTCCCGGTGCAGTCGAGGGACGGCATCCCAGATGACACCGGCGAGATGATGCACCCCGTTGCGCACCTCGTCCGCGACATCCAGTCGCTTGGTCCGGACCTCATCCGTGGCCATCAGAAGAGCGAGAAGTCCACACGCCTCCGATTCGATCGCCTGCGTCTCCGCGGCGGTTCGAGGCGATCCATCGAGGGTCCCCACCAGAACACCGAGCCTTGCCTGCTTCCGAATGACACTTCGCCTTCGGGCTTCGGTCGGATGGGCGGTCAGAGTCGGCTCGATGTCGATTCTGGCCAGAAGCCGACCGAACTCCGCGTCGGTGCATCCGTTCTCCGCCAATCGGACACATGCGGCGTCGATGGATTCGGGTCGAGGGCGTTGCTTGGTCGCCGCCAGTTCACGTTCCCGATTCACCCGCACGATATGCCGTTGTTCCGCCTTGTTACGCAGGTGAAATCCGATGGCGAGGTGCTTGAGCACGGCCCGGATCCTCTCCAGAGGAATATCCTGCAGGCCGAGCCGGGCATCCGCGTCCCTGACCCCCTCGGCGGGGACGATTCGGCGGATTTCCGCCAGATGCACCGCAACGTCATCGGGCTCGACCTCGTCAAGACGGGCCCGGAACCAACGAATATCACGGTGCAGCAAGTCGCTCATCCTCAATAGATTACCGGCCTGCCTGCATGACCGGAACTCGCGGGCTCCAGCCATGGACTTTGGACTGGTCCGTCGGATGTTTGGTGATAGTTTCCGTTGGTCCGCGGATCGGCACCATCCCACGGGTGATGTCTTGGAAGCCGGCTGGACCAAAGCCATGTTGGGCGGAAAGAGGAGATCATGGACGTCGCGATTCTGGCCGGTGGATTTGGCACGAGGCTCGGGGAGGAGACGGAACTCCGCCCCAAGCCGATGGTCGAGATCGGTGGACGGCCGATTCTGCTGCACATCATGGATCACTACCATCGCTTCGGGCATCGCGACTTCCACATCGCCCTCGGATATCGGGGCGAGTTCATCAAACGCTACATGACGCAGTTCTGCGATCTGGACGGGGGACTCTCGATCGACTTCGCCTCCGGCGACGTCACTCGCCATCAGCGTCGTCCGCTCGACTGGCGGGTTCATCTGCACGACACCGGCGGCGACACGCTGACCGCAGGTCGCATCAAGCAGCTCCAACCCCACTTGAGGGCGGAGACCTTCATGCTCACCTGGGGTGACGGCCTCTCCGACATCGATCTCGACGAACTCCTCGCGTTCCATCGTTCCCATGGAAAACTCGCCACCGTCACCGCGGTCCGCCCTCCGGCGCGGTACGGGCATCTTGAGTTCGGAAAAAACGGACAGATCACGGAATTCAGCGAAAAACCCCAGGCGGCGGAGGGATGGATCAACGGAGCGTTCTTCGTGCTCGAGCCCGGAATCTTCGACTACATCGAACGACAGGATCAGATGTGGGAACATGCACCCATGAGGAACCTCGCCCTTGACGGCGAACTCATGGCCTTCCGACACGACGGCTTCTGGCAGTGCATGGATACTCGACGAGACCGACAGATTCTCGAGGATCTCTGGGCAGGGAACGCCGCCCCCTGGAGACTGCCATGAACCCTCCGAGCCACCCCAGCCGCATTCTGGTGACCGGGCACCTCGGCTACATCGGCACCGTGCTGACGCCACTGCTGGTTCGTCGTGGGCATGACGTGGTCGGACTCGACACCGATCTCTTTCGACGCTGCACCTACGGATCCGAATCACGGATCCTGCCGGTCCCCTCGATCGAGCGTGACATCCGGGATGCCGACCGGGAAGATCTCCGGGGCTTCGACACCGTCATCCACCTGGCCGGTCTTTCCAATGACCCCCTCGGCGACATGGATCCTGATCTCACCGATCAGATCAACCATGTCGCCGCGGTTCGACTGGCATCCGAGGCCCGGGCCGCCGGAGTCCGGCGTTTCATCTTCAGTTCGACCTGCAGCAACTACGGCGCCTCGGGAAACGACCTCCTGGACGAAGACAGTCCGTTCAACCCCGTGACGCCCTACGGCATCGCAAAGGTCGCAGCCGAAAGAGGCATCCGATCCCTGGCCGGGACGAACTTCACACCGGTGATCCTTCGGAGCGGTACCGCCTGTGGGATTTCTCCGCGAATCCGTTTCGACCTGGTCGTGAACAACCTCGTCGCCTGGGCCCTCACCACCGGACAGGTGCATCTCAAGTCCGACGGCCGGGCCTGGAGACCGATCGTTCACGTCGAAGACATCGCCCGGGCCTTCGTGGCCGTCACCGAAGTCGAGTCCGACCGAGTCCACGACCGTGCCTACAACGTCGGGCGCAGCGATCAGAACTTCCTGGTCCGGGACATCGCGACCATCGTTCATGATGCGGTGCCCGACAGTGAAGTCACGTTCGGTGAAGGGGCCGGCAGCGACCTGCGGAACTACCGGGTGAACTGCAGTCGCATCAGTCGGGAACTCCCGGAATTCCAGCCTCGGTGGACCGTGCCCGGGACCGTGGCGCAGGTCCGGGATGAAATCCGAAGGCTGGGACTCTCCCAACCGGAATTCGAGGGCAGTCGATACCAACGACTCGGACACATCCGTTCGCTCATCGATTCCGACATCATCGATCAGTCCATTCGACAGGTCGACGCACCCCTGCCGCATTTCGCGCGACGTGCCGCCGAATCCTCCTGCCGGTCCTGTCGAACGACCGGCCTCCGCCCCGTGCTCGATCTCGGCCAGAGCCCCCGGTCGGACGGCCTGCTCCCCGCCGACGCCGAGCCCGGTACCGAACCACTCCGGCCCCTGGAACTGAGTTGGTGTCCGAATTGCACCTTGGTTCAGATCCTTGAGAGTCGACCTCGAGAGGAACTCTTCGGCGAGGACTACCCTTATTTCTCCTCGTTCTCGCGTGACCTCATGACCCACGCTCGAAACAACGCCAACCGACTCATCGCCGCCCGAGGCCTGGACGAGTCGAATTTCGTGGTTGAACTCGCCAGCAACGACGGCTCGCTGCTGGCGAATTTCGCCGAGCGCGACATTCCGGTTCTGGGAATCGATCCCGCTCCACGGCAGGTTCGCGCTTCGATCGAACGCGGCGTGCCGGCTCTGGCCGAATTCTTCGACCTGAATCTGGCCCGCGAAATCCGATCAAAGCATGGCGCAGCCGATGTGATCGTGGCCAACAATGTCCTGGCCCACGTCTCGGATCTCCATGGATTCGTCGACGGAATCGCCCATCTTCTGACGGACGAGGGCATCGCATCCATCGAGTTCCCCTACCTTGCCGACCTCCTCGACCACGTTGAATTCGACACGATCTACCACGAGCATCTCTGCTACTACTCGCTCGAGAGCGTTTCAAGCCTTCTCGAGGCCCGCGGACTTCGAGTGCTTGACGTCACTCGCCTCCAGATACACGGCGGCTCGCTCCGCATCACCGTCGGCCGCGACGGCGATCCTCAGGAGACGGTGGCGACCCTTCGCGGTGAAGAAGCCGCCCGCCAGCTGGGGTCACTCCCGTCGGTTTCCGCCTTCGCCTCCCGGGTCCGATCGTTGCGAGAGGAATTGATCGAACTGCTTCACGCCCGCCGAGCGGCGGGAAGACGCATCGCCGCCTACGGCGCCGCCGCCAAGGGGACCATGCTCCTCAATGCCATCGGTGCCGGACCGGATCTGGTCGAAGCCGCCTACGACCGGAATCCCCACAAGCATGGGCGCCTGCTGCCCGGAGTCCGAATCCCCGTGCTTCCGACGGAGAAATTGCAGGAGGATCCACCGGACGACCTCCTGATCCTCCCCTGGAACTTCAAGGAAGAGATCATGCGGCAGGAATCGGATTTTCACAACGCGGGAGGGCGTTTCATCATTCCGATCCCGACCCCCACCGTCATCTGACCTCGGCGGTGGAGCCATGCTTCCTTCCGGCCGATCTCAGACCGGATCGCGATCCACCTGAAGCAGAGGAACCTCCAGCCCGAGTTCCCGGAGCATCGCTCCGATCTCCAGGACATACGCCGGATTCATGACCACGATCGCATCGGGCTTGAGTTCCGGGAGTTCCTCCGGTGCGAGAATCGGCTGATCGAAGCCCGGCATCCAACGACCATGCCGATGAGGATTGATGTCCACGACCCCGATCAACCGGGCGGAGGCTCCCAGCGCTCCGAGCAGGCCGACCGCCCGGGATCCGGATCCCCAGAGCACCACTCGCGGCGGTGCTTCACGGTCGAACCATCGAGCCCACGCTTCCTGCCGCCGGAGAAGCGGAGTCACGTCCGCCGCCGGGCACCGAGGCGGCACACCCACCGAGCCGTTCGCGACCCGGGCTTCCACGCACAGGTACTGACCGTCGAACTCACGCTCCAGACGGGTGACCTCGAATCCCGAACGGGCGAGCATTCCAGCGAAGGCCTGATCCCGGTAGTACATGCAGTGTTCGTAGTACACATCCCAGCAACCCCCGACCTCGAGCACGTGATCGCCCGCTGGCACGTCGAGGAAGATCGGGGTTTCACGACCTCCCAGTTGATTCCGCAGCAGCCCCAGAATCGCGGAGGGATCGAGGATGTGTTCGAGCGTGTGGCGACAGCAGATGAAGTCCGCCTCCTCCACCAGCGTTCGATGCTGCTCGCCGTAGAACTCGGGGAGCACTCGAAGGCGATTCCGCGCTGCCTCCGGAATTCGATCAGGGTCCACGGCCGGATCGATGCCGACCCCCGTCGCACCCGTGACCTCGCACAGGGTCGCAAGGAATCCCCCCTTCCCGCAACCGATCTCGAGAATCCGCGCCCCGGCGAGTTCGTGCCTCGAGGCGAGCCTTCCGACCAGATCACGGATGTAGCCGCGAAAGGTCGGACTGAAGTCCTGGGATTCTTCGTATTCGGTGCCGTCGAGCTGCGTGACCGGATCGAAATCGCGGTTGAACACCAGTCCGCAATCATGACATTCCGCGAGATCGATGACTCCACGCGGGACGGTCCGAGCCGCGGATCGGTTCTCCAGCACGGTCATCGATCTCGATGGGACTCCTCCGAGGCGATACCCGAGGGAGTGGATCTCCCCGGAACACACCGGGCAATGTCTGATTGAAGAGTTCATTGCGAATCCCTGAAACCGTTTCCGAACGCCGTTGGAGACTATCCTGCCGGTTCGCCGACGTCTCCACCAGATCCCCCCGAGAACACCGTGGCTGCTTCGAATACCACTCACCCTTCCCCCAGAACCGGTCGCGTCGGCATCGGGCTTCCGGTCTACAACGGCGAGCGGTACGTGGAAGCTGCGATCCGGTCGATCGTGGAACAGAGTTTCGAAGATTTCCAACTGATCATCGGCGACAACGCCTCGACCGACGGAACCGAGGAGATCTGCCGATCCTTCACCTCCGACCCCCGCGTGCAGTACGTCCGCCGCGAGCGAAACGTCGGAGCCACGCCCAATTACAACGACCTGATGGATCGGCTCGATTCACCACTCGTGCGGTGGCAGGCGTGCGACGACGTTCTGGCCGAGACCTATCTGGAGCGATGCGTCGAGCTTCTCGACGAACATCCGGACGCTCCCATGGCCCACACCGCCGCCACCATCATCGACGAACGTGGAAGCGTCCAACGGGACTGGGACCTCGAACACCCCCTCGCCCACGAGGATCCGACCGAACGCTGGAACGCGATGGCCGAAGCCTGGGACTGGCACTCCATCTTCGGACTGGTGCGGCGCGAGGTGATGGATGCGGTGGGCGTCTTTCCGATCTATCCGGGATCGGATCGCTGGGTGCTCGGTGGCTGGTTGCTTCAGGGCCGACCTCGATATTGCTCGGAACGGCTCTTCCTCTGGAGAGATCACCCCGAGACGTTCCGTCGGTCGGCGAATGCCGACAAGAAATCCGCGGAAGCCTGGTGGTCGTCCGATCTTCGATCCTGGCCGATGAGAACGACCATTCTCGGGTACCGGCACGGGCTGGACGTCATCAAGGCAAGCGGGATCGACCTCGGAAGGCGTCAGGCCTGTCGCCGCATCCTCCGACGGCAGGTCGGGATTCCGGTGCTCCGCCGAATCAGAACATTCCTTCCCGGGCGATGAGCCTTCCACCGCGGACTACGATGTTTCATCCATGAGCACGATTCTCACCGCCCTCGACATCTCAAAGGCCTGGCCTTCGCACGATCTCTTTCGATCGATTCGACTACAACTTTCCGACGGTGACCGGGTCGGTCTGATCGGCCCCAACGGCGCCGGCAAGACGACGCTGCTCAGAATCCTCGCCGCGCTCGACGAAGCGGACGAGGGCGACATCACCCGACGACGAGGGGTCCGAGTCGCCTACGTCCCCCAGGATGATCGATTCGAACCCGACGCGACCCCCCGCACCGCGGTCATCGCCGCCATGGCGGTCGACGGACCCGGTGACGGACGAGTCGACGACGACACCCGCGCCTCGATCGCACTCTCCAAGCTCGGCTTTGAAAATCACGACCGACCGGTCTCCGTCCTTTCCGGCGGCTGGCGGAAGCGACTTGCCCTGGCCTGCGGAATCGCTCGTGATCCCGACCTTCTGCTGCTGGACGAACCAACCAACCATCTGGATCTCGCGGGTGTGGACTGGCTCGAATCGTTCGCCCGGCGTTCGACCATCGCCATGGCTTTCGTGACCCACGACCGTCGCTTCCTCGAGAACACCGCCACCCGAATCATCGAACTCAGCCGTGCCTACCCCGACGGCACCTTCGAAGTGGACGGGAACTACAGCGAGTTCGTTCGACGCAAAGGCGAGTTTCTGGAAGCGGAGGCATCCGCCCGGGCTTCACTCGCCAATGCCGTCCGGCGGGACGATGCCTGGCTCAAACAGGGAATCCAGGGGCGCCAGACCCGCAACAAGAGCCAGGTGCAGGACGCATCGAATCGCCGAGCATCTCTTTCCGGCTCGCGGCAACGGGCGGGAGCCGAGGCTCGGGCGACCACCATCGACTTCACCGCCACCGAACGACGCACCCGCAAGTTGGTCGAACTCCGGGGCGTCGGCAAGTCCATGGGAGACCGCCGACTGTTCAGCGACGTCGATCTCGTCCTCTCTCCCGGAATGCGCCTGGGCCTGGTCGGCGACAACGGAACCGGAAAGACCACCTTGATGCGAGTGATCCAGGGCGATCTGGAACCTGACGTCGGCGAAGTTGAAAGAGCAAGCGCGCTCCGATCAGTCGTCTTCAGCCAGCATCGAGGATCATTGAATCCCGAACACACCTTGCAACAGGCGTTGTGCCCGATCGGTGACCGCATCGATTTCCGCGGCGGGACGATTCACGTCGCCGGCTGGGCGGAACGCTTCCTGTTTCACAAGGATCAGCTCAAGACTCCGGTGGCTCGACTCTCCGGAGGCGAGCAGGCACGGGTGCTGGTCGCGAACCTGATGCTTGAACCGGCGGATCTGCTCCTGCTCGACGAACCGACCAACGACCTCGACATTCCTTCACTCGAAGTCCTCGAAGATGCCCTGGTCGATTTCCCGGGGGCCATCGTGCTGGTCACCCACGACCGTTTCATGCTGGACCGAATCGCGACCCAGTACATCGGACTCGACGGTCGCGGAGGCGACAAGCAGTACCAGACGCTTGAACAATTCACCCGAGACATGACTTCCAGGGCCGAGGCCGAAACGGAATCCCTGCGAAACGCCGCGGCGGCGATGGCCCCGAAGATCACGGAAACCGTCCAGCCTAAAAAACGGAAACTCGCGTACAAGGAGCAGCGAGAATTCGACGGCATGGAGGAAGCGATCCTGAAGGCGGAGACGGAGGTGGAACGCCTCGAAGGAATCGCCAACGAACCGGAGACGATCTCGGATCATGTCCGATCGACCGCCGCCTTCGAGCAACTGTCTCAGGCCCAACTCAAGGTCCAGACGTTGTACGCGCGATGGGGAGAACTCGAGGCGATTCGCGATGGAGTCTGATCCACGCCAGCGTTCTTGATGCTTGCCGCTTCCATCCCCCCACCACGCTGATCCCACGCACCCCGTCAATTGGACTTCGCCGATCTGCTACCGGAGCCTCTATGGGGCTGGAAGTCCGCCAAACTCCGACTCGAGGGGCCCCGCACCCCTGATTTTTTCCCAAATACCCGGACTCCGTGGAACACGCCCCAGAACGNAAAATGGCCTTTTAGACACCAGGAATGCCGTTTTTGTTCCGATCGGAGTTTCCTCGATTTCAGATCGTTTGGAAAAAGGTTAGACTTGGTCCAGCGGCCAACCCACTCCAGGTCCCGCTCATTTCACCCCAACACCCCTGGTCCCAAGACGAGGGATGGAGTCACAGAATGAAGATTCGAGCCCGGTCCGGTTTCACCATTGTCGAGCTGTTGGTGGTCGTTTCGATCATCGCCCTGCTCATCGCGATCCTCCTCCCCGCCATCGGCAAGGCTCGAGACGCCGCCCGCATCACCCAGTCACAGGGCAACATGCGGAACCTCGCGGTCGCCAATGACACCTACGCCGCCGACTGGGCCGACCGCCAGTTCACGGCCTGCCCCGACGACGCGGGCATCGTGGGTGGTGACGGAGTCGCCTACGGCAATCAGATCGGCTGCATGGGCCAGCAACTCACCGGCTACGACGCCAACGGCGGGCTCTGGGGATTCTGGTGTGCCGGCGGCATCTGCGGTGGTGGCTACCCCGGTGATGCCCCCTACTGGGGCGGTTGCTTCAACTACTGCTTCGTACCGCAGTCACGAAACAACCCGTACTTCGGGGCGTATCGCCTGCCCTCCACCAAGGCTTTCAACTCGTACGTCGGCGATCGCTGGTACGACAAGGTCTTCTTCGCACCCAAGGACGTGATCCCGATGCGGATCGCCGAGAACTTCTTCGATTACCCCGGAGAGTTCACCCCCTACGACCCCTCCGACACCCAGACCCAGATCGTGGCGTACCCCAGCTACGTCTGGAGCCCCTCGGCCATGTACCACCCCGACGTCTCGGGCATGTGCGGCTTCCGGGACCCCCGCAGCTTCGCGGCGGCGTTCAAGAGCCCCGCGGTCGGCCAGTGCAAGTTCCCCGACCTCAAGAGCCGCATGATCGAACACCACTGGCTTCAGAACAACGAGTCGGAATCCAACCCCTCGTTCGCCGGCACCGATCCCTCATGGATCGTGACCCAGGGTTACAACTCCTCGCCCGTGACCCTCTTCTTCGACGGTCACGTCTCGGTCAAGGGTGTTCGTGAAGGCATGGACGCCGACAAGCGTGCCGAAGTCCTCGCCAACAACAACAACATCTGCTCGGTCGAGTGCAACAACCCCGATGCCGGCACATGCGAGAAGGGCCTCTGGAATCGCGGCCTCTCGAGCTTCATGGGNCACGACAGCGGCTACGGCGGCGACAGTGCCTACGACACCCTGGTCAACACCTCGGTCCACTTCTACACCACCAACGGGATCCGGGGCCGGGACTTCCTCTCCTCTGAGGGCAACTGACCCCTCGGCAAGCCCTTTACTCTCAGTCACTTAAGGGGGCCGGTCTCTCCACCAGGAGATCGGCCCCATTCTTCCAAGCAACCAAAGCCCAAAAGGTTTGATTCCCGGAAATTTCGGATATCCTTTCGGGTGCGTCAATTTGCTGGCATCATTTAGCTCCGGGGGGTTGGAGCAAGGCCCAAGCTATGAAACCACGATCACACGGGTTCACCATCGTCGAAATTCTTGTGGTCGTCTCGATCATCGCGCTGCTGATTGCCATACTCCTTCCGGCAATCGGAAAAGCCAGAGATGCCGCCCGTCAGACGCAGTCCTCCGGCAACCTGAGGAACCTCTCGGTTGCCAACATGACCTACGCGGCGGACTGGGGCGATCGGCAATTCACCGGCTGCCCCGACGACCTGGGACTCATGGGTGGTGATCCGGTCGCGTACAACAGCTCGGTCGGTTGCATGGGCCAGCTGCTCGCCGGCTACGACCAGAACGGCTCACTTTTCGGCGCGTGGTGCGGTGGCTCCCTCTGCCCCAACTGGGTTGCAGGCGATGCTCTTCAGTGGAGCCTGACCTTCCACCTTCTCTACCAGCCGATCTCCTACAACGTGCCCGAAACCGCCATCATCTTCGGCGGATTCCGAACACCCAACAACAAGGCTTTCAACAGCTACGTTGGTAGTCGCTTCTACGATCCGATCTTCTGGGCCCCGAAGGACGTCATCCCTCTTCGACTCGCAGAGCCATTCTTTGAATTCCCCGAGGAATTCCGAGTGCCCGAAAACGAGGATGAGGTGAGCAGAATCGTGTGGTCCAGCTACATCTGGAGTCCGTCGGCCATGTTCCACCCCGAGGTTCACTCCTCTTGTGGATGGCGAAATCCTCGTGAATTCGCGTCGGCCTACAAGTCCCCGGCCGTTGGCCAGTGCCGCTTCCCCGAGTTGAAGACCTGGATGCTGGAGCACCACTGGCTTCAGAACCCGGAATCCGAAGCCAACCCCAGTTTCGATGGCGAGGATCCTTCCTGGATGTTCAACCAGGGTTACAACTCCACGCCGATCACCATGTTCTTCGACGGACACGTGGCGCCCGCCGGCACGCGTGCCGCCATGGATGCCGACGGTCGAGCCCGGGTGCTCAGCAACCAGAACAACCTCTGCGGCACCTGCGACGCCGGAAGTGAATGCCAGCCGGGACTCTGGAACCGGGACACCCAGTTTGGTGCCAACGGTTATTACCAGCAGTACGCCTACGACACTCTGGTCGACACCAGCTTCCACATTCTCACGACCAACGGAATTCGCGGCCGAGACTTTCTCTCCGCGAACTGATTCGTTTCAAAACCGTGTGTCAGCCACCCGATCGAAACCAGACGATCGAGGCCGACCCGGCGACCCACAGCGTGACGATCAGAATGGTGACCACGAGATAGGAAGCCTTGCGAACCTTGTGCCTGAAAAGGCACATGCCGAGGATCGCTCCGGGCCAACCACCCAGGAGTTCCCACAGGTGTAGCCGTGCCTCAGGGATTCGCCTGACACCGCGCACCGCCGCCCGCTTGTCCATTCCGTGCGCCGTGAAGGCGATGAGATTGATGATCGCCAGAACCACCGCTGCCGACCACCAGATTGGATGATCCGACCAGGACATGCTCAGCTCCCTTCGGCCGATGTTCCGAGATGAGCTCCCACTTGCCAGGCCGCGAGGGCGAGGCCCAGAACCACCAACCCGGTGACTGTCGCCACGAGGCGACGAAAGCGTCGATTTCGTGCCACATCGACCCAATACCGCCCATCTTCTGTTCGAATCACGATCCGTCGATTGACCGCCGGCTCGATCACGAACGAACGCGGGATGTCCACCGATTCAAGCCGTCGAGCAGTCTCCTCGGACACCGCTCCGGCAGCGATCAACTTCGCCACGGGTCCGGCTGGTTGCCGGAGGAGCATGGCCGCGATTCCCAGCGGTGCGATGACCGCACCGAGGGCTCCGAGCCCACCTCCAACTCCAGATCCCAGTGGCATGACGACTCCTCAAGCAAGACGCCCGGGCGAGAATAACTCGCCCGGGCGTCGGTGATTGCAATCCAGAAGGATCGACCTGGGAAGGGACTCAGAAGTCCATTTCATCCATGCCGGCGCCGCCGGCGGCCTTGTCCTTGGTTTCCTTGATCTCGGTGATCGCACAGTCGGTGGTCAGCAGAAGACCGCTGATCGACGCCGCGTTCTGAAGGGCGACTCGCTCGACCTTGGTCGGAACGATGATGCCCTGCTTGACGAGATCGCCGTAATCGCCGCTGGCCGCGTTGAATCCGAACGCGTCATCGGTCGCTTCTTCGACCTTCTGAGCGACGATCGAACCGTCGAGGCCGCAGTTCTGGGCGATCTGCTTGATCGGGGCGATCAAGGCACGATGAATGATGTCGCAGCCGACCTTCTCATCACCGGTTGCGGACTTGCGAGCCTTCTCGATGGCACGACGGGCCCGAAGGACCGCGACACCACCACCGGGAAGAATGCCTTCTTCGACGGCTGCGCGACACGCATGGAGGGCGTCCTCGACGCGAGCCTTCTTTTCCTTCATCTCAACCTCGGTGGCGGCACCGACGTTGATCTGAGCGACGCCGCCGGCGAGCTTCGCCAGACGTTCCTGGAGCTTCTCGCGGTCGTAGTCGCTGGCGGTGTGCTCGATCTGACCCTTGAGCTGCTCGATGCGGCCCTTGATGTCTGAAGTCTTGCCGGCACCTTCGACGATCGTGGTCGCATCCTTGGCGATGGTGATCTTCTTCGCTCGGCCGAGCTCGCGGACATCGAGCTTCTCGATGTCGATGCCGAGTTCTTCCATGATGGCGGTGCCACCGGTGAGGACCGCGATGTCTTCGAGCATCGCCTTGCGACGATCACCGAAACCGGGGGCCTTCACGGCCGCGACCTTCAGCACGCCACGAAGCTTGTTGACCACCAGGGTCGCGAGCGCTTCACCGTCGATGTCCTCGGCGATGATGACCACGCTCTTGCCGCTTTCGGCGATCTTGCCAAGGAGGGGAAGCAGGTCCTTCGCGGACGAGATCTTCTTCTCNTGGATGATGACGTAGCAGTCCTCGAGGACGCATTCCATCTCCGCGGTGTCGGTGACGAAGTGGGGGCTGAGGTAGCCCTTGTCGAACTGCATGCCTTCGAGGAGCTCGACTTCGGTCTCGAGGCTCTTGCCCTCTTCAACCGTGATCACGCCGTCCTTGCCGACCTTGTCCATCGCCTCGGCGATGATCTTGCCGATCGTCTCATCCTGATTGGCGGAGCAGCAGCCGACCTGGGCGATCTCGGTGGAGTCGCTCACGGGCTTGGACATCTTGTCNAGCTCGGCGATCACGGCGTTGACGGCCTTGTCGATTCCACGCTTGACGTGGTTCGCATTGGCACCGGCAGTGATGTTCTTCAGGCCTTCCTGAAAAATGGCTTCCGCGTAGACGGTCGCGGTGGTGGTGCCGTCGCCTGCGTCCTTGCTGGACTTGCTGGCGACTTCCTTGACCATCTGAGCGCCCATGTTCTCGTAGGAGTCGGCGAGTTCGATCTCCTTCGCAACACTGACTCCNTCCTTGGTGACCGTGGGTGCACCAAAGGACTTCTCGAGAACGACGACGCGTCCCGAGGGGCCGAGGGTGACCTTCACGGCCTTGGCGAGCTTCTGGATGCCACGGAGAATTCGCTCTCGGGCGTCGTTGTCNTAGGCGATCTGCTTGGCAGCCATTGTTCGTTTCCTTGCATTGCGCCGCTGGGCGGCGGAGGTAATCGGGGTGACCGTGCGTGACACGGTTTCAGTCGGATGCCGATCCGGGGAGTCGGCTTCAGGTGACGCTTGGGAGTTCTATCTCGACCCAGGCCACATGGCCTGAGTTCACGACGTACTCCCGTTCGCCGTCGGTGAGCTTGAGCAGGCCGTCGTCCTCGACCGGGATCACCAGCGCCTTGGCAACCTCGAGGGTGGCACCAGCGGAAAAGGTGATCCTGACGGCCCTCTGGCCATCAAGCCGCGAAAAAGCGGCACGTAGTTCTTCGGCGAGCACGGGGCGACTCCGAGGGTGGGATCCGGATGAGAATCAGTCGACGACGCCGAGGATGTCTTCCTCGGTCATGATCAACATCTCTTCTCCGTCGATCTTGATCTCCGTGCCCGCGTAAGAGCTGAAGATCACGGTCTCGCCCTTCTTCACGGTGAAGGGGATGTAATCGCCGGTGTCCTTGTTGAGGTTGCCACTGCCGAGCGCGATGACCTTGCCGGTCTTCGGCTTGTCCTTGGCGGACTCGGGCAGGTAGATGCCGGACTCGGTCTGAGTCGCGGCCTCTTGGCGCTTGACGATGAGCTTGTCGCCGAGCGGTCGAACGTTCA
>NYSW01000026.1:0-58517 GCA_002683195.1 Phycisphaerae bacterium | reverse complement strand
ANGGNCGGATCGCNCTNTTCGATACCTACGCNGCGNTCGANAAGAACTTCCCCGGNGANACCTGGGATCAGCCGATNCGNGGNCTCATCAANCAGATCAACTTCGTNCACAANCCNCAGCATCCGCAGGTCCGNACNNTGATNTCNGTGGGTGGNTGGACNCTNTCCGGNCGGTTCAGCGANCTNGCNCTGACCNCGGANTCGCGTCGGNNCTTCGCNGANAGTTGCGTGGACTTCATNCGNCTCTACGGCTTNGATGGNGTGGACATCGACTGGGANTATCCGGTCGAGGGTGGNCTGNCTTCCAACGTCTANCGNCCNGAAGACGGNGTNAACTACACGNTGCTNCTNGCNGAACTNCGNANNCAGCTCGACGCGGCGGCGGANGAGGATGGNACGACGTACGANNTGTCGATCGCCGCCCCGGCGGGTTACAACAAGATCCGACATCTCGAGTGCGAGAAACTGGGCGAGATCCTCGACTTCGTGAACGTCATGACCTACGACCTGCGTGGGGCCTGGGATCTCTCGCATACCGGGCACCATGCGCCGCTCTTCTCCAACCCGGCGGAACCCAAATCGGCCGAAATCGTCGAGAAGTACACGGTGGACTGGGCACTTCAGGAATACCTGAGGCAAGGCGTTCCGGCGGAAAAACTGGTGATGGGGGTTCCCTTCTACGGCCGCGGCTGGGGCGGCGTGTCCTCCTCTGCTGGTGGCGGACTCTTCGCGGCCGCAGGCTCGGTGCCTCCCGGATCCTGGGATGACGGTTCGAGTGGTGCGACCGGGGTCGACGATCACGACACGAATGGCACGGATCGATCGGGCATCGTGCAGTTCCTGCAGGGCGGCGAGTACCAGCGGTACTGGGACGACGTCTCCAAGGTGCCGTATCTCTACTCCCCGACCCGGCACGGTGGTCACTTCATCAGTTACGAGGATGCGGAGTCGCTTGGTTACAAGCTGGACTACGTCGATCAGCATGATCTCGGTGGCGTGATGTATTGGGAGATCACTGGTGATCGTGGAAACACGCTGGTGGATCTTCTCGCCGACCGGATCCTCTCGCCCGGCACTCCGTGACCCCGATCGGTCACGGCGCGGCCTGCTCATCGGGCGTGGTGCGAATCTCCACTTCACGGCTCAACGGTCGGAAGTGGAAACCGAAGTCTCGGGTCCCGTTCTCGACGGCGATCACGACTCGGTTCGCACCCGCCCGGAGCGGGGCCTGAAGCAGATCGGCAAGGGGAGTCTGGGTGAGGACCGCCAGATCGACCGCGGACGACATGGCCGTGCGCCGAGCGGGGATCGGCATCCCATCAGGGCCGGCGACGCGAAATTCGAGGTGTCCGAACAAAGGTGGATCTTCGATCTCCGAACCTTCNTGCCGCATCGCCGCTGGAAGAAAAGCCAGCCGGAGAATGGTGACGATCGAGGAGATCAGATGAGGCAGTGACATCATGTCACGGCGGTACCCCCCCCGATGACGGGGGCGAGGGGGGGGACTTCAATCGCTCGGCCGGAGACGAAAAACCGCCCCCGGCAGGGCCGAGGGCGGTGTGTGATCGGTCGATGGGACGTCGGTGGAGTCCCAGAGGCTCCGGCAAATCAGTCCCGGACGCCATCGTCGGTCATCCCACCCGCACCACCGTTGATCCAAGGGTTGTACTGAGGCATGCCGCCACCGGGATACGAGTAGCCGCCTCGGTTCCAGGGGCCAATCCCCTGGGGCCCCACGGGATTGCCGCCGTTGGGACTGTGGGAATAGGGACTGCTGTACGCCGGCATCGGGGCGTGGTGCGGCACCATGTAACTGGTGTGGGCGTAGCCGGGCACCGAGTAGACCGCACCGTTGGAGTGGTAGTGGTGGTGCACGTGTTGGTGGTAATGGATCTGGGGGGCGATCGCCTGTTGTTCCATGGCCTGCGGGTTCACTTCGCCGCCGGGACCACCGAATCCGGCCTGCGTTCCGCCACCCGTCTCGGGCTTGCCCTTGATTTCGTAGTTTTCATCCTGGCCCGGTGTGGGCATCGCTCCCGGAGAAATCCAGGCGTCGGATTCCGAGGGGCTGGATGTGGTCTGGCAACCGGCGGTGAGGGCGACCAGGAGACCGGAGGCGAGAAGGTGTCGGAGGCGGGGCATGGCCATGAGTATTGATCCGGGAATGGGGGCTGGCTTGGAACGAAAAGGGTCTGCCGCTCTGCAGACGACGACCGAAAAACTTTCATCGGATGATACGGGCCGAGGTCTGCGGATTCGGAGGAATCCGCGCACCTTCCCCCCATTCCGGCGGTTCGAGGGCCATCTTCCTGCGGGGAAGCCCGATACGTGGGAGTCTGCTTCGGTAGGATGCCCGCGCAACGGACCTGATCCGTTCGCCCCACCCCTGACTCCAGGAGCCGATGATGACCACCGCGACGACGAGCACCCCCGTGGCCGGAACGCCGGGGGATGTTCCTGAGATCGATGCCCTTGCGATCAATACGATTCGCACCCTGTCGATGGATGCGGTTCAGGCCGCCAACAGTGGACACCCCGGTACGCCGATGGCCCTCGCGCCGGTGGCGTATGCGCTCTGGCAGCATCGACTTCGCTACGACCCCACGGATCCGATCTGGCCCGACCGTGACCGTTTCGTCCTGAGCAACGGACACGCATCGATGCTGCTCTATTCGCTGCTGCACCTGGCGGGCGTGAAGGCGGTCAACCCGAAATATGAAACGACCGGTGCGCCCGCGGTCACCCTCGAAGACATCCGGCAATTCCGGCAGCTCGACTCGAAGTGTCCGGGGCATCCGGAATATCGCTGGACGAGCGGAGTCGAGACCACCACGGGCCCGCTGGGGCAGGGCATCGCCACCAGTGTCGGCATGTCGATGGCCTGTCGCTGGATGGGAGCGCGATACAACCGGCCCGGCTTCAAGTTGTTCGATCATTCAGTGTTCGCGATCTGTGGTGACGGCTGCCTGATGGAAGGCGTTTCGAACGAGGCCGCGTCGCTCGCCGGTCACCTCGGCCTGTCCAATCTCTGCTGGATCTACGACAACAACCGAATCACGATCGAAGGACACACCGACCTCGCCTACGGCGACGATGTGGCCACTCGATTCCTCGGTTACGGGTGGAACGTTCTCCGGGTCGGTGACGCCAACGACGTCGATCGCCTGACCCAGGCCTTCGAGACCTTCGACGCGACCGACGACCGGCCGACGATGATCATCGTCGACAGCCACATCGGCTGGGGGGCACCGCACAAGCAGGACACCGCATCCGCCCACGGCGAACCACTCGGTGACGAGGAGATCCGGTTGGCCAAGGAGGCCTACGGCTGGCCCGCGGACTCCAAGTTCCTCGTGCCCGACGGCGTCTACGAGCGATTCCAGGAACTCATCGGTGCTCGCGGTCATGGTGCCCGCGAAGCATGGTTCGAGATGTTCGCCCGCTATGAGATCGAGCATCCTGAACTCGCGGACGAAGTCCGGCGGATGCAGAAACGGGAACTTCCCGAAGACTGGGATGCGGATCTCAAGCCNTTCCCCGCCGATGAAAAGGGCATGGCGACCCGTGCCTCGAGCGGCAAGGTTCTCAACATGATCGCCGGACGAGTCCCATGGCTCATCGGTGGGGCCGCGGACCTGGCGCCCAGTACGAAGACGCTCATCACCGACCCCGAGGCCGGAAGCTTCCAGCGGGCCGGCGGTACCGCGGCCGGTGACTACGGCGGTCGGAATCTTCACTTCGGAATCCGTGAGTTTGCGATGGCCGCAGCCTGCAATGGGATGTCCTTGTCGAAGGTTCGATGCTACGGAGCCGGTTTCCTCATCTTCAGCGACTACTGTCGAGCGGCGATTCGATTGAGCGCCCTGATGGAGATTCCGGTCGTCTACGTCTTCACCCATGACTCCATCGGTCTGGGAGAAGATGGCCCGACCCACCAGCCGATCGAACAGATCGCATCGCTTCGAGCGATGCCGGGCGTCCTGGTGTTCCGGCCCTGTGATGCCAACGAGGTCCTCGAGTGCTGGCGGCACCTCATGCCGATGAAGCACGAACCGGTCATCTTCGCCCTGTCCCGTCAGAACCTTCCCACGCTCGATCGCGAACGCTACGCTCCGGCCTCGGAAGCGGTGCGAGGTGGTTACGTCCTTTCCGACTCTGAAGACGGTGAACCGGAAATCCTGTTGATCGCGACCGGNAGTGAAGTCCATCCNTGTCTCGCCGCTCAGGAATCACTGCGAGCGGAAGGCATTCGGAGCCGGGTGGTGAGCCTGCCCTGCTGGTCGTTGTTCGAACGAGAAGACAAGGCCTATCGAGATTCGGTCATCCCGCCCGGCGTCAAGGCACGAGTCTGCGTCGAGCAGGCGGCGACCTTCGGTTGGGAGCGTTACGCCGGTGATCACGGTGAAATCATCGGCATGACCCGATTTGGGGCCAGTGCCCCGATCGCCGAATTGCAGAAGGAATTCGGCTTCGAGCCTTCCGATGTGGTCGCCGCGGCGAAGCGTTCACTGAACAGCGTGCGGTCAGGGGGTGACGCTTGAAGATCGTCCTCGGCTCGGATCATGCAGGCTTCGATCTCAAGGAACACCTCCGAGGATTCGTGGAGTCCCTGGGTCATGAAGTGGTCGATGTCGGAACCGATTCGACCGAGAGTGTCGACTATCCCGATTACGCCGAGAAGGTCGCGTTGGCGGTGGTCGGCGGAGAAGTCGACCGCGGAATCATGCTTTGTGGTTCCGGGGTGGGGGCGAGCATCGCGGCGAACAAGGTCCCGGGAGTCCGTGCCGCCAACTGCGAGGACTACTACTCGGCCCACCAGGGCGTCGAGCACGATGCGATGAACGTGCTCGTGCTCGGAGGCCGCATCGTGGGCCAGGCTCTGGCCGAAGACATGGTCCGCGCGTACATCGGGGCCGAATACACGGGCGAGGAACGCCACGAGCGACGACTCGCGAAGGTACGAGCGATCGAGGCCCGAGCACTTCAGGGACATTGAGGCCCGGGTCCTCGATCGGGTCATCCGGATCAAGAAAAAGGCCCGACGGCGAGCATCGCCATCGGGCCTTTTCATTGACTGCACGGTCTTGCGACTACTTGATGTCGATGAGCTCGACGTCGAAGATGAGCATCGCGTTGCCGGGGATCACCGGAGGGCGTCCGCCGGGGCCGTAACCCATGGCGGCGGGAATGATGAGCTTCCGCTTGCCGCCGACCTTCATCGAGCCGACGCCTTCGGTCCAGCCCGGGATCACGCGGTTCAGGGGGAAGGTCGCAGGCTCGCCACGATCCACGGACGAATCGAACTTGGTGCCGTCGGTGAGCCAGCCGCTGTAGTGCACGGTGACTTCCGCCGACGGATCCGGCGGGGTCGCACCGTCGCCCTCGGCCAGTTCGTAGTACATCAGGCCATTCTCGAGGGTGACCATCTCGGCGTCGCCGATGGGATCGCCGGGGAATCGAGAGATATCCTTGTCGCTGATGATCGAGCCATCCTTTGCGCTGATGACCATGTCGTGTCGCTTGCCGTCGGAATAGACCGTGGCGAGATAGCGGACGCCGTCGGGCGTGATTTCGGAGATCAGGCTGGCACAGGATCCGTTGACCTTGCCCTCGGCGATCTTGGCGGCTTCAGCAAAGCCGAACTTCGAAGAGGAGAGGGTCTGTTCCATCTGGAAGGGATCCGGGGGAAGGCTTGAGAAATCGGTATTGAGCCCAAGCATGGGCACCATGGTCGCGACGGCCGTGGTGGCCGCGGCGGCGAGGAGAAACGCGGGGAGCTTGAACATTCGGGACTCCGGTTCGGATTCGTGAGATGCCGCGACGAGCGGGCGGTCCTGCGGTCAGGCATGGTACGGTCAGGCACGTGTTTCGGCCGGTTTTCTTCAACGATTCACTTCCGGAGTCGACAATGAACCGTTTTTCATCCCTCATTCCGCTGTTTGCGTGCAGCATTCTGGTGTTCCTTCCGACTTCTGGCTGTGAAGAGGTCGAGGAGCCGGTGACCACGGTCGAGGAGGATGACGGGAGCGCGAAGTCGGCGATGGGAAAAGCCAACGAGCGGGCGGAGCGTCTCAAGGGTGAGATCGATGCGTACCAGCAGGAAGTGAGCCGGCAGGCGGACACCGTCTTCGATGACCGGGCGGCCCGTGATGCCGAGCGGGCGGCTGACGCCGCGAAGTCACCCTGAGCCCGGGGAGCAGGGTGGCCACCGCCTCGGGAGGATGGTGATGCCAGGGGACCCGCGGGCGATCAGCCGAGTCGGTCGGGATTGAGATCGAGCAGGTCGTCCACCACGAAGAGGCCGTCGCGACGGATGGTCTCCCCATCGAAGCGGATCTCGCCGCCGCCGAATTCCTCACGTTGGATGCAGACGAGATCCCAGTGAATCTCGCTGCGATTTCCGTTGTCCGCTTCGTCGTAGGCCTGGCCCGGAGTGAAGTGAAAACTTCCCGCGATCTTCTCGTCGAAAAGAATGTCCTTCATCGGATGAAGGATGTGCGGATGGAAGCCGATCGCGAACTCGCCGATGAATCGAGCGCCCTCGTCCGAGTCGAAGATGTCCGAGAGTCGGTCGCCACCGACGGTCGCGGACGATTCGACGATCCGCCCTTCTTTGAAGACCAGTCGTACGTTCTCGAAGGGCACGCCGTGGTAGATCGTCGCGGTGTTGTACGCGACCACGCCTTCGACCGAATCACGGACCGGGGCGGAGAACACCTCCCCGTCGGGAATGTTCATTTCGCCACAGCAGGCCACGGCGGGGATGTCCTTGATCGAGAATCGGAGGTCGGTCTCGCCGGGGCCCAGGATGTGCACCTGATCGGCGTCGTTCATTCGCTTCTGGAGGGCCTCTGCGGCGGTCGACATGCGGCTGTAATCCAGGCAGCAGACTCGGAAGTAGAAGTCTTCGAACTCCTCGGTGCTCATCCCGGCGAGTTGGGCCATGGATGGCGTCGGCCAGCGAAGCACGCACCACTTGGTTCGCTTCACCCGCTCTTCGAAGTGGACGGGCTTCTGATAGAGCCGGCCGAAAAGACTCATCGACTCCTCGTTCACCGACGCCATTTCGCTGGCGTTACCCGAGCCACGCACCCCGATGTAGGCATCCATGGCCTTCATCCGATGGGCATCGATATCCGCCCAGGTCGTGATCTGAGCTTCATCGGCGCCGTCGATCAGATTTCGGAGGACCCTGGTCGATCGCATGGCGACGTGGGGGCTGGCCCCGCGGTTTCGGGCGGCCTTCACGACCGCGGAGACGAATTCATCGGGGGCGTCGAAGGACTCGACCAGAATGTTCTCACCCGGCTGCAGTCGGGTGGAATGAGAGACCAGAAGTTCGGCGAGGCGGTCGAATCGAGGGTCGTTCATGATCGGTGGGGTCGCTTTCCTGTTGGTCGAGGCACGGAGTCTTCCGGAAACCTGCAGATCGGTCAATCGTGGGTGAGAAGTCGAAGGAAATCGTCCGACTTGATCGCATCGAAGCGTTCAACCACCAGATCGGCGTGTTCGAGCTCCGTCGAGGTCCGTCCGGTGGAGACCAGGCCGATCGCCGCCATGCCGCCGGCTCGGGCCGCATCCACACCGGCACCGGCGTCTTCAACCACCACGCAGCGTGCCGGGGACACCCCGATTCTTGCTGCGGCGAGCAGGAAGACCTCGGGATCTGGTTTGCCATGGCTGACTTCCGAACCACAAACGGTCCCATCGATCAGGTCGGCGATACCGAGATGTTCGACGGCCAGATCCAGATTGCCCTGGGGGGCACTGGTACCGATGGCGATCCGGAAGCCGTTTTCGCGGAGGGATCCGAGGAGTTCCGGGACACCGGGCATCGCAGGAAAATCGCGGACGAGTTCCCGGCGGAAATCCGATTCCTTCTCCTCCGCGACACGTTCCATTTCGGCCTCGTCCGGGACGGCTCGATTTCCATCGGCCCAGAATCGTCGAATGATCGTCGGGTTGGTCCGGCCGAAACTCCACGCGAACATGGCGGGGGTGAGTTCGATTCCGTTCCGTTCGCACGCCGCTCGCCAGGCATTCCGATGTGCGTGATAGGTGTCGATCAAGGTTCCATCGAGGTCGAAGATCGCCCCTCGCGGGTCGGTGTTCATGGTCGTTTCCCTCGGGGGGGTTCACGGATGTCTGGTGTCGGCGAGCGAGGCGATCAATTCGATCGCTCGTTCGATCGCGGCGGCATCCACGTCCAGGTGGGTGACCGCACGGATCCGAGTCGGGTCGAAGTCGATGGCCGCCACGCCCTGCTCACCCATGAGGCGGGCGAATTCCGCGGCGGTCCCCAGAGCCGGATCCACCTCGAAGAAGACGATGTTCGTCCGAATGCCGCCGACCGGTGATTCAGTCCGAAGTCCTTTGATTCCATCGATGCCTTCCGCCAGTCGAGTGGCGTTCTCGTGGTCGACCGCGAGTCGATCGACGTGATGCTCGAGGGCATGAATGGCCCCGGCTGCAAGCAGTCCCGACTGTCGCATGCCGCCGCCGAACATCTTGCGAAAGCGGCGGGCGCGTTCGATGAGCGAGGCGGAGCCGATCAGGGCACTGCCCACGGGGGCTCCGAGACCCTTGGAGAAGCAGACGTTGATGGTGTCGGCGTCCCGGGCGAATTCCGCGGGCGAGTAGCCCGCCGCCACGGTGGCGTTGAAGAGCCGGGCGCCGTCGATATGCACATGAAGGTCGTGTTCGCGAGCCGCATCGGCCACGGCTCGGAAACCATCCAGGGTCCAGACGCATCCGCCTCCACGGTTGTGACTGTTCTCGATCGAGAGGAAACGTGATCGAGGGTGGTGAATGTCCGTGTGTCGGATGGAGCTGCGGACCTGATCCGCATCGAAGATTCCCCCGGGCCCGTCAAGACCCAGCACCATGCAGCCGGACAGCGCGGCCGGTCCGCCGGTCTCGTAATGGATGATGTGGTTTTCGCGGTGGGTGATGATCTCGTCACCTCCCTGGCACACGCAACGGATCGCGAGCTGGTTGGCCATAGTCCCGGAAGGCGTGAAAAGGGCCGCTTCCTTGCCGAGAATTCCCGCGATCATCTCCTCGAGTCGCTGAACCGTCGGCTCATCGCCGAGGACATCATCGCCGAGGGGAGCATGGCGCATGGCGTC
Organism: Phycisphaerae bacterium; assembly: GCA_002683195.1. The sequence goes on along the minus strand of NYSW01000026.1, from coordinate 49,390 downwards.
CCACATCTCGGGGGTCGGGTGAGTGACGGTGTCGCTGCGAAGGTCGATTTCGTTCTTGATCATTGGTTCGGCTGGTTGGACTTGGTGGCTCCGGGATCCGGAGTCTCGTTGACGGGGTCGACGGAATAATCGAGCGGGTCCTCGGTGCGGGTCGGAGTCGAACTCGGCGTGGTGCTCGACGTGACGGTCGTGACGGTGTTGTTGTTGACCGTGACGTTGGTCGGGTTCGCCGAAGGGGGGGCGTCGATCTTTCCGCTGACCACGGAGGAGTCCCGTCCGGTCACCAGGTCACCGACCAGCGTGGTGAGAAGCCCGTCGAGGACGGATTGCGCGGGTGGTGAGATGCCCACGACGTTTTCCGCGGTGAGCGATCCCTGCCCGGTGGTTTGCCAGGCGAGCTCGCCGCTCGGACCGTGCCAGAGTTGAAGTGAACTCTCGGCCGAGATCCAACCGGTCCTGATGAAGGTCAGGCCGGTGAAGGTGAATCGGCTGGCATTGTCGGTGCTGAGGGAGATCAGCCGGGGAAGCAGGAGATACTCGACCTCGAGGATGCGGGCGATCTCCGCGAGGGCCTTCGGATCCGGAATGCCGGTGGGATCGATGCTCGCGTAGATCTTCTGAAGCTCTTCGGTCTTCCCTTTTCGCACGGTTCGACGGGCCACTTCCTCGTGCGACACCACGGTGAACACCTCCGCCTTCTTGTCCTGCGGGAGCAGGCTGAATGGCCGGTAGTCCACCCTGAAAGCCTTGTCCAACGCCATGTCGACCACGATCGCGCGTCCGTGATTGGCACTCGAGAGCGAGGGAAGCACGGCACATCGTGGCGGTTCCGCGAGGAGCAGCTCATTCGGATCGCCGAAATCCAGATATCGCTCGGCCCGGGTGGTCACTCCGATCTCGATCGAAGGGCTCGCGCATCCTCCCAGCAGGAGATGGGGGAGGACGGCGAGGAGGAGCGTGTAGATTTTGATCCATCGAGGCATTCCGGGAGGATACTGCCAGAGGGTTTCAGAAGGGCTCGCTGAACGCCGCATCGGCGCGGCGTTCGATCGGTATCAGGGTCATTCCGCCGACGGCTTCGACTCGTAGTTCGTAGACCTCGCCGGGTCGCATGGGCTTGTAGACGGCCTCGCCCTGGGCGACGCGAACGCCGGCGGCCCGGGCGGCCTCGGGATCGGTGGCGATTTCCCAGAAACGACTCCAGATGGCCTGCTCGAATCGAGCCTGATCTGTTCCGGCGTACCCGTCGGGCACGCCCCCCGGGGTGTCGATCGGGATGCCGTCCCGGGGAGGCATGGCGTCAGAGTAGATCCGGCGTAGAAGGACGAGGGTTCGGTCTCGGAAGGGATCATCCCCCGTGGCGACCTGTTCGGTCGGAAATCGGGCCGTCCAGGCGTCCAGATGAACCACTTCCCCGGGGAAGTTCATCTCTCGACGCCCGAGTTCTCTTCCTTGATCGTCCATTTCGATGAAAAGGAGGGTGGTCCGCGGGTCTTCTCCGGAGGCCCCTTCCTCCTGATCGAGGACTTCGAGCCTGGCGATCCGGCGATCTCGCCCCAATCGTTCGATGGCCGCTTCGCGGACGGCGATTTCAGCCGCCATTTTCGTCTCCAAAGCCGCAATTTCGGTCCGGAGCCTCGATTCCTTGTCCAGAGCCCACCAGGCAAACCCGCCGATGAGTACGCCACCGACCACCACGACCATGGCACTGATGCGAAACGCAGCGGCGGCCATGGCCGTTGGATTGGGTAGGAGGACACCACGGAGCATGGATCTTCGGTCGCTCATCCGGGAAACATCGGCCCGAGATTGGCTCGAACGTGCGAAAACCGCCGATATCGACCCAGTGCCGATGTGTACCGGAACAAGCAGGACGATGACCCGGGATCCGAATCCGGGAGCACGAGGTCTCACCCGCCGGTTGGGGGCGTGGTGCGCCGCCCTGCTGTTACCGCCGTGTGTCGCCCTCGCCGAGCCGGTGGTCACGGTTGACGATGATGCGAGAGTGGTCCGGCAGATCGGCTTCGAGGAACGCGCGACCACCGACTGGTCTCATGTCTTCGAGCAGGCCCCGGGGCTTCCGCGACGAGGTCTCTTCTTCGATGCCATGGTTGATGAATCCGTCAGCCATGGGGGCGACTCGAGTCTTCGGCTCGAACTCGAAGGCGGATCGATCTCGTATCGCATGCTGCCGGAGGCGGCGATCCCGCTTGAATCCAGCGCTGATTATCGAGTCTCCGGTTGGATTCGGACCGAGGGCCTGGATCACGCGGAAGCCAGACTGGAACTTCGCATCGTCGACGGCGATCAGATGAAACTGATCAGCGAAACCACCGATTCAGAGGATCCGATCGCGGAAGCGACGGTCGAGCTGCTGGTCGGACGCCGGGGGCCGATCCACGACGGTTGGATGCAGACCGTCATCGAGGTCGACACCGGAGGAGCCCGATACGACGAGGTCCGGAACCCACGGCTGTTCCTTTCCCTCCAGGTGGTCCAACCCGGATTCGATCAGGAAGACGACGTGCTGGGTGGTCGAGTGTCGAGAGTCCGGGTGGAGGATGTGGATGGCAAGGCCTGGTTCGATGACCTTCGAATCAGCCGGGCTCCCCGGCTGAGACTGGTGAATCGGGATCCCGGTGGCTTTCATCGCGATGGCCGACCGGTGGTCTTGTCCGCGATCGTCGATGATCCGTTTCGAGATCGCATTCCGGCGATCTTCAAGGTTCGTGATCTCGACGGAGTCGTGGTCGAGCGACGCCGGATCGAGGTTGAAGGTGATCGTCGTTTCGAACTCGGCTTCACGCCGAAGGCGCCCGGATGGTTCGAAGCCGAGCTCGCGATTGAAGGCGGAGGACCCAATGAGCGGAAATCCGTCAGCATGATCGTGCTGCCGGCTTCTTCCTACTCCCGCTCCAACGATGTGCCACGACTCGGGGTCTCGCTCGCCGGTTGGACGCCCGAAGCCCTCGGAGCGCTCGAAGAATCACTGCAATCCCTCGACCCGGGTGTGATCGAGTTTCCGATCTGGCCGGTCGATACCGATGACCGGCCGAGCTTGGAAGGCGTCCAGCCTCTCCGTTCGATCCTCGATCGACAGCGGTTTGCAAACCGCGAGGTCATGCTGGCCATCGATCGACTGCACGGGGGGCTCGCGGAGCTGGCCCGGGTGGAGCCGGAGGCGGTGCGGGCGGCTTTGACCGAGGATTCAGAGGACATCTGGCGGAATGCGATCAGGGATTGGATGCTTCGGCTCGGCACGTCGATTTCTCGTTGGAGAATCGCCGGAGGCCCGACTCCATCACCGGCGCCCGCGTTGCTGCGCCAACTCGCCGACGAGTACGTGGCGGATCCCTTGCTTCTGCTCTCTCGACCGGTCGAACTCGATGGGCCGTGGGGCGGAGACGAGCATTACTTGACCAGTGACCCGTGGTTCTCTTCGCGATCCTTCGAGTCGATCACCGAAGGGTTGCTTGAAGGTGCGACGGTTCGACTCGAACCCCCACCCATGAACTGGCGGCCGCGGGATCGAGTCGACGAAGCGGCACGGCGGATCATCAATTCCTGGGCGTCCGGCGCCGAACGAATCCTGACCCCCTGGAGTCATGAAGAGGGACCCGATGCCACCATGCTCGCCTGGACCGGCCTTTCCCCGATCCTCGGTGGGCGACGGCCGGTGGGGGAGATCCCGGTCGGATCGACCAGTCGGTGTTTCGTCGCCAACGACGAACGAGGTCCGATTCTGGTGATCTTCAGCGATCAGGTCGACCGGGCCGAGACGATCATGCTTCCGGTCGGAAATGGCGAGGTCGAAGTGCTCGATCTTGATGGTCGCATCGAGCGAATCAGGCCGGTTGATGGACTGGTCGCGGTTCGGGTCACCTCGACGCCTCGGGCCATTCTGAAGGCCGATCCATTGCCGGTATGGATCGCTGGATCCGCGGAATTCACACCCGGACGGGTTTCGACCGGTCGAGAAGAGCATGCGATCGAGATCCTTTTCGAAAATCCGATCGGGCAGGGGATCGAGGGCCGGATAAGACTGGAACCGCCACGGGGTTGGACGTTCGAGCCGGCTTCTCCGAGTTTCAAGGTGGAGGCGTTCGGTCTCGCGAGGGTTCCGGTGACCCTTCGATGGTCCGGTCCCCCTTCGCTGGGGCGGCAGGTCATCAACGGTGAGGTCCAGATCGCTGATGGCTCCGGCGCCCGGGTCCCGATCTCCCTTGATCTGGAGGTCGACAGTTCACTGCTGCAGCTGGAAGCGGATTGGGATCTTGCGCGATCCGACGATCCGAGGCGGGCCCCGATCATCGTCGCGGTGACCCTGGAGAACATCGGGGATCGTCCGATGGACGTGGAGATCACCACTTCGGCCTGGCGGATCGGTCGGGAGCGAAGAATCCTCACCGGCCTGCTTCCCGGGGAACGTCGGGTTCGTCTCATGCATCTGAAGGCCGGACTGGATCGCCTCGCCGGCACCGACGTCAGGATTCAGGTTCGTGAGATCGACGGCCCGGAAGGAGTCGCGGTCCGACTGCCGATCTTCGGCGGGGCGGAGCCGGATGGTGGCGAGAAGGCCACTGCGGTGGTCGAGCCATGATGCGTCGTTCGCACCCCCGCCGGCGATCAACGCAGGAATCGGGCATCCCGGGGTGTCCGCCCGGCAAGGTTCAGGAGCGTGATCGATCGGATTCGGGGTTCGGTCGTGTCATTGATCCGCCACTCGAGAATCCAACGCGATGGAACCCATCCTCCACTGCCGTTGGTCCGGGTCATGCAGGCGAGGTCGATCCAGACCGAATCCTCGCGACCATTGGCGGAATCCAGACGAGTGACCATGTTTTCTTCGATCCGTTGTCTGGATCGCAGGGCCTCGAGGTTTCTTTCCAGTTCGCTTCTGGGATACCCGGGGGTCTCGACCCGACCGACATGCAGGGTCGCTTCGGGCTCGAAGAGGTCGATCATGTCCTCGATTCTTCCATCCACCGCGGCAGCGACCAGTTTCCGAGTCGACTCTTCCGCCGATTCGCCCCGCGTCTCCACCAGGAGACCGGTCGCCAGACATCCGATCGCGAGCACGAACACGCCGACGGCGAATCTGATCGGGCGACGGTCATCGCGCCGGATCGCATGAATGAGGATCGCCGCCGCCAGAAGCAGCAGGGCGATGGAGAGCGGCCATGGGTTCTCCAGGACCCAGCGGGTGAGCGTTCCGGTTCCAGCCTCGGGTGGCATGATGGTCCTCTCCTTCGATTGATCCCGACGATCGACGGCCGGACGGGCACGAACCTGTCCGTATCCGTTCCAGCCTAGACCCTTCGACTCATCAGGGTTCCAAACCGCGGCATCAGGCCGACTCGATCCATGTCCGAATCCACCGTTTCGTTGACAACCTCCGACCTCCGAATGGACGTCCGACCGGCACCGTCCGATGCGGTTCTCGAACGTAACCTCGCGGTGTTCCGACCCCGCGATCCGGAGCTGGTGGAACGCATTCTGGCCGCGGAGGTCAAACCTCTGGACATCGAAGTCGCGGAGGATGGCCATCCGACCGCGATCTGGCAGGGGCGTCGACTCGCCAGTGCCCGACGACCGGGCGAGGAGACGATCCGACAGGTCGAGGGGGTCGATCCGACCACCACCGGGCTGGTGGCCGTGGTGGGGTTCGGCCTCGGGCAGCACGTCGCAGTACTCGCCCGCCGTCTCGGGCAGTCAGGGATCGTGTTGGTGGCGGAGCCGGACCGGTCGCTCCTGAGGGCGGTGTTTTCACGGATCGATGCGACGGCATGGCTGTCGCAGTCCCAGGTCGTCATCACGGATCAGGCCGATGCGGGAGAGTTGGGGCCGAAACTGGCTGGTGCGGAAGGCACCATCATGCTCGGCGTCAGAATCATCGAGCATCCGGCGAGCCGGGTCCGGCTCGGTGGTCTCGGAGGCCAGATCGCTCAGACCCTCCGTGAGTTGGTCGACAACGCACGGATGAACGTCGTCACGACCCTGCTCAGATGTGTCGGGACGCTGGAGAACCAGCTCGGGAATCTTCCGCGATTCTCGCTGGGAGCGGGCGTCGAGGATCTACGCGGAATCGCGGCTGGTCGGCTCGGCGTGGTGGTGAGCGCCGGTCCGAGTCTGCGCCGAAACATCGACGAACTGGCTCGACCCGGAGTGCGGGATCGTTGCGTGATCATCGCGACCCAGACCACCCTGAAGCCGTTGTTGGCGAAGGGCATCGCCCCGCACTACGTCACCGCGCTCGATTATCACGAGATCTCCCGTCGCTTCTACGAAGGGATCGATCCTTCGGCGATTCGAGAGACCGAACTGGTGATCGATTCCAAAGTGAACCCGGTGGTCCCCGAGGCCTGGCCGGGTCGGGTGCGCTGCATCCCCTCGAGGGAGATCGACGGAATTCTGGGGAGCCATGCCCGTGGGGGAACGGCGTTCCCGCCGTGCGCCACCGTCGCTCATCTCTGCCATGCCCTCGCTCGGCACATGGGCTGCGATCCGGTGGCCCTGATCGGCCAGGACCTGGGATTCACCGACGGTCTTTACTACGCGCCGGGCAATGCGATTCACGACGTCTGGAATCCCGAGTTCGGTGATTTCAACACCATCGAGACCATGGAGTGGGAGCGGATCGTCCGGCATCGGGGGATGCTGTCGACTCGAGAGGACATACATGGACGGCGGATCTTCACCGACGTTCAGATGCTCACCTATCTGCGGCGATTCGAGACCGTCTTCCTCGAAGACGAACGTCGGGGTCTTCGAGTCATCGATGCCACGGAAGGTGGAGTTCGAAAGTCCCGGACGGAAATCGCGACCCTCGCGGAGACGATTCAGGCCGAAGCAGGGCCGGACACGCCGGCGGTCGAGCTGCCGAAGGCCATCGACCCCGGACTCGACGCCGCGTCGATCCGTGAACATGTGGTCGCGATCATGGGCGAGGTCGACACGATCCGCCAGGCTTCGATTCGCGCGGGCGGAATCCTGCGGCGGATGCTCGACGACCAGGATGACGCCCGTCGCATGGAGCGACACTTCAAGGCACTCGGCGAATCACGCAAGGTGGTCGAGGCGCATGACCGGGCGAGGAAGATCACCGATCTGGTGAATCAGATCGGGGTCTACAAGCGTCGACGCGCCGATCGTCTGATCGCCCTCGACCGTTCCAGCGATCCGCTGGCCCGGCAGAGGCTCGAACTCGACCGGGACGTGGTCAACGTCGATTGGATGGGCGAGGCGGCGTCGCTTCTCCACGGGATGCTCGAACGAACGCTGGCGCAGATCGACACCGGAATTCGACCGGAGCCCGATCAGACGGAAGCGGACCTCGAGCGGGCGGCGGGATTGATCGGCGATCAGGATGGCGACCGTCGTGTGATCGCCGTGGTCCCCGTGGATCCGGAGCTCGGCGGCACCGGGATTCATCGTCGGATCGACGAGCCCGTCGGCGGCCGGGCCTTGCTGCAACGGACGCTGGAAAGATTGGGACGCAGCACCGAACTCGCGGAGATCGTGGTGCTCGTCCCCGGATCCTTCGACGTGGAATCGCTCGTCGATCCGTCCCGCATCGATCTTCCGGTGACGTATCGCCGTTTCGCGGGAGGTGTCTTCGGTGAAGGTCAGGAGGCGATTCGGGCGGCACGGATCAACGCTCCATCCGCGTGGCGAGGTGGGATTCAGGGATTGACCGTCTATGACGAGATCCTGGCGCCCGGTCCGATCCTCGAGGCGGTGGACGCGTTGCAGGCGGATGCCGCGGTGCTCGTGGGCCCGGACTGGTGTCTGGTCGCGATCGATGGAGAGTTCGGGGTGGATGAGGTGGTCCGCCGGCATCGTGACCGTCCGAGCCTGCCGTTGGTCTTCGTCCAGGCTCCTCCCGGGCTCGGTTGCTGCCTGGTCACTCCTGAACTGCTGCGTTCCTTCGCCGGGACCACCAGCCGCCGGGCATCGATCGGGCATCTCCTGGGATATCGCTCGGATCGCCCCGAAGGTGATCCGGTGGTGAATGAATCCTGCGTGGTGGCGCCGGCGGCGATCCGGGATGCGGTCGGCCGATTCATTCCTGATTCGCCGCGGCAGATCGCGCGGCTTGAAGAAATGTTGAGTCGGGAGAATGCCGCGGAAACCGACCTGTACGAACTCGTGTCGAGCGTCCGGGCCGGCGCGAACCACTCAGGAATCGAAACCCCTTCGGTGATCAGGGTCGAGCTCGGGACCGAACGACCGGGATTCTGTCCGAGCATCCCCGCGGGCGGCACCATCTCCCGTGAACCCATGGACGAACGCCGATTCCGAATGCTGGTCGAGGAGATCTCGGGACCCGGCGACGTGGTGCTGGTGTTCGACGGGGTGGGTGATCCGATGCGACATCCGGAATTCGACGTCTTCGCGCGAATCGCCATCGACGCGGGCGTGCGGCAGGTTCGGATCAGGACGGATCTGATCGCTTCGGATGATGCGATCGATCGGCTGATCGCAGCCCCGATCGAAGTGGTGGAGGTCGATTTCGACGCGGAGACCGCTTCGACCTGGGCCGCCATGCATGGAACGGATGGCTTCGATCAGGCGCGGCGGAATCTGGAACGCCTGGTGCTGGAGCGAGCCGCGCTCGGAGATCTGGACGACCTTCCAAACGAACTTCGAACGTCGTTGCCATGGATTGCGCCTCGTCTTCAACGCAGGGCGGAGACCATCGGGGAGATTCCTGAATTCTTCGAGCGTTGGCGTCAAAGACTGGGGACCGCGGTGATCGACGGTCCCGTTCGCTGGCCGGAAGATCAAGGGATTCCGGCCGATCCGCTCAGCCCGACGCATCCACCGATCGGACGAGACCGCATCGTGGCGGAGACCAGGATGACGATCTTGAGTGACGGCACCATCCCGGTGTTGGAGACCGATCTTCGGGGGGAACGATCGATCGGTCGGCTGGGGGAACGCCCACTGGCCGAACTGTGGCAGGAACTGGTGGTGGCGCGGCGGGCGCATGAGGCTCGAACCGGTGCACCACCCGCTCCCTGGAGGGCCGGATGAACGAGGAACACCGTGACATCGACGGATCCGATCCGCGAGCTCCCGATCACGTGGCGACCGCGGTGGTCATCGGTCGCGCGGGGAGCAAGGGATTGCCGGGCAAGAACGCGCTTCCGGTCGGTGGCATGCCGATGATCGCCCGCAGCGTCGGACATGCCCGGCAGGCTCGGACCATCGGACGGGTCCTGTGCTCCACCGACGGACCCGAGATCGCCGCCGCGGCGGAAGCGGCGGGGGCGGAGATCATGCTCCGTCCGGAGGAACTGGCTGATGATCTGGCCACCGTCGATTCGGCGGTTCGACACGCGGTGGATGCCGCGGGCGACGAGGCCGGCATCGTGGTCGTGCTCTACGGAAACATTCCAATCCGGCCGGATGGCCTGCTGGATCGGGCGGTCGATCGACTGGTCGCGACCGGAGCGGACAGCGTCCAGAGTTATTCGCCGGTGGGGAAGCATCACCCCTGGTGGACCTGTCGACTGGGAGTCGATGGTCAGGTTTCTCCCTGGGAACCGAACACCGCCTATCGACGGCAGGACCTGCCGCCGGCGCACATCCCCGACGGAGGGGTGATCGCGGTCACCCGGGCATCCCTCTTCACGGTCGAGCCTGGGAAGCCCCATGCGTTTCTCGGTCAGGACCGGCGCGGGGTGATCAACCCTGAAGGCTCGGTGGTGGATGTCGACGATGAGATCGATCTGCTGGTCGCCGAGGCGATGATCGCGCGTGACGCACGGGCGACGGAACGGATCGGTGAACCACGATGAGGCATGAACGGCCGGAGGTTCGGGTGGGATCGCGTCGAATCACGACGTCCGAGCCCCCGTTCCTGATCGCGGAAATCGGCGTCAATCATGATGGCGAGATCGAGCGGGCGATCGAACTGGTCCGGGCGGCGGCCGATGCCGGTGCGGACGCGGTCAAGTTCCAGTGGTTCGAGGCCGAACGCCTGGTGGGGGATGCAGCCGCGACCGCCGGGTATCAGCGACGGGCCGGAGTATCCGATCAGAAGGCGATGCTGGCCGCACTGGAACTCGGTCGGGAGGAACTCGCGTTGGTGGTCGACGCGGCGCACGAATCCGGCATCGCCGCGATGGTCACGGTCTTCAGCACCGAACTGGTCGAGTCGGCGCGCACGTTGGATTGGGATGCGTGGAAGACGGCCTCGCCCGATCTGGTGCACCGCCCGCTTCTGGAAGCCCTCGCCGCCGATGGACGCCCGCTCTTCGTCTCGACCGGCGCGTCCGATCTGCAGGAGGTCGCACGGACCGACGAGTGGTTCCCGTCGACGCCGTTGGCCTTTCTTCATTGTGTGAGCGCCTATCCCACCCCGGAAGACCGGGCGGACCTGGGCGCGATGGCGGAGATTGCTCGGATGACCGCTCGGCCGTGCGGTTACAGCGATCACACGGCTCTGGAGACCACCGGTGGTCTGGCGGTGGCCGCGGGTGCCTGCGTGTTGGAGAAGCATCTGACCTGGTCCTCCGCGGCCGCGGGCCCCGATCACGCGGCCAGCATCGAGCCGGAGGGCTTTGCCCGGTACGCCAGTTTCGTTCGCCGTGCCCACGCCGCGCTTGGCGATGGGGTGAAGGTGGTGGGGGATCTGGAACGGGATGTCCGGGCGGTCGCCCGTCAGTCGGTACGAGCCGCCAGCAATCTTGAAGCGGGGACCGTCATCTCCGACCTGGATCTGGTGGTCAAGCGACCTGGAGACGGCATCGAGCCATGGCGGCTGACGGAGATCATCGGTCGTCGGCTTCGCCGCGGACTTCGGGCGGATCAGCCGATTCGAGAAGACGACCTGATCGTGGAGAAGAATCGATGACCCGCCGAATCGGGATCGTGACCGGAACGCGAGCCGATTTCGGTCTGCTGCGCTCGACCATCGCCGCGGTGTCGGCTCATCCGGGGCTGGAGGCCTGCGTGCTCGCGGGCGGGGCCCATCTGCTCCCGCCGGCCCGAACGATCGAAGAGGTCCGTTCGGAGGTCGACATCGCAGCCGAGATCGAGATGCAACGGCCCGGGGTCGTGGGGCGTCTCGCCGACGTGCACGCGGTGGGCCGAGGGGTCGGCGGATTCGCGGATGCGTTGAAGGACCTCGAGCCCGACCTGGTCCTGGTTCTTGGTGATCGGATCGAGGCGTTCGCCGCCGCGACCGCCGCCTCGGTGGGCGGGGTTGCGCTCGCTCACGTGCATGGCGGGGATCGGGCCGAGGGCGTGGCCGATGAAGCGATGCGACATGCGATCAGCAATCTCGCGGATCTGCACTTCGCCGCGACCCGGACCAGTGGTGATCGTCTTCGTCGGATGGGGCAGTCACCCGAATCGGTGTTCGTGGTCGGATCGCCAGCGGTCGACGGCCTCGATCGGATGCCGATGTCGTCCGATGCGGATTTCGGGGCATTGGGATCACCTCGAATTCTGGTGCTTCACCATGGGACGGGTCTTCCTTCGGCGGAGGAGGATGCCTGGAGTGCGGCCGTACTCGATGCCGCCATCGCCCACGGCTCGGCCGTGGTCGTTCGTCCGAATCATGATCCCGGCAGCGATCGAGTGGCGGCGGCGATCGAAACCCGCGTCGACTCGAAGAATTTGACGGTCGTGGATCATCTCCCCCGAACTGAATTCGTCGGGCTTCTCCAGCGGGTCGAGGCGATCGTGGGGAATTCGAGTGCAGGCCTGATCGAAGCCGCGATCGTCGGATGTCCCGCGGTCAACGTCGGGCCGCGTCAAGCCGGCCGGGAACGGCCGGCGACGGTGCTGGACGTGTACCGGCCGATGCGGAGAATGATCGAAGCGGGAATCAACACCGCGATCGCGATGGATCGAACGCCCCGCCATCCCTACGGCGAGTCCGGAGCGGGAGCGCGAATGGCTTCGATTCTCGCGGAGTGTTCGCTTCCTCGACCGCGAAAACGCCTGGCGTACTGACCCGGTCGCCCGGGACGTCGTACTCTGTCCGATTCGCAACGGAGTACCGACATGACCAAGGCCCGCGCCGCGTTCGAACTTCCCCTGCTCGTCGACACGTCCGATCGATGGGCGGAGATGGTCCTGGAGCATCCGGAGGCGTTGCTGAACGATCACGCCCACCTCGAGAAGAAGGCGGCGCAGAACGCCCTCGAACTCCTGCACCGCTGGCCGGAGCCCTGCCCGCCGGAGAACTGGGTGGTCGCGATGACCGCGGTGGCGAAGGATGAAGTCGAGCATCTCGCCCTGGTGGTTCGGTTGCTGGCCCGTCGGGGTGGAACCCTGACCAAGGCCCACCGCAACGAATACGCCCGGGCGCTGCGCGGGGAGATTCGTCCGGGAGGCGAGATCGAGACCATCGATCGACTCATGGTCTCCGCCCTGATCGAAGCGAGATCGTGCGAGCGATTCGAAATCCTGTCTCGTTGCTGCCCGGAAGAACCGTTGGCCAAGGTCTATCGAGGGCTCTGGGCGAGCGAGAAGGGACATTATCTCTCCTTCATCGATCTGGCGCGACAGGTGGCCGCCCGAACCGATGAGGCGGATGGGGTGGAGGATCGGTGGGTCTCGATGCTGGAGGCCGAAGCCCGGATCATCACCGCTCAACGGCCGGGGCCGCGAATGCACTCCTGGATCGATTGAGCCCGGCGGCATCGTTCTCGGGCCCTGGGCGTCACGTTTCCTGCACCAGATCGTCCATTCCGCAGATCGTGATCAGGTTCGAGCTTCCTCCGTCGCCTCATCGTCAAGCCCGTCGGGAGGGTGGCCGAAGATCCAATCGAAGCCGTTCGTGGTGAACGGTGCCGGACCTGAAGCGTCCGGCGGGCAAACCCTACGGTCGGAGGGCACGATGGATCACGGGCATGCGGTTGGAGAAAACGACACGGCGATGGCTGCAGTTCGCAACATCAGTCACATTGCGACTCTTCCCGAGGTCACGGTGCAGATCATCGAAATGGTGGAGGATCCGAGTTCCAGTGCTCGAGATCTGCACCACTTGATCGCGGCGGACCCGGCGCTCACCGCTCGGATGCTCAAGGTCGTCAACTCCGCCTTCTACGGCTTGCCACGGCAGATCGCCTCGATCAATCGGGCGGTCTCGCTCCTTGGATTGAACGCGGTCAAGAACATCGCCGTGGCAGCGAGCCTCGCGAAGCTCTTCCGGGGCGGGAACATCGGCCCTCATTTCGACGCCCATGATCTCTGGACCCATTCCTGTGCGACGGCGGCGGCGGCGAAGGCGGTGGCGGAGATCAACGGACGCAATGGCGCCTCCGACGAAGCGTTTCTCGCGGGGCTCGTGCACGACGTGGGCATTCTGGTCGAGCTTCAGCATGATCGGGCGCTCTTCGCGGCCGCGATCGAGCAGGCGGCCGAAGGTGCCGATCTCCGGGAGGTCGAACGGTTGACTCTGGGCGAGACCCACGAAGGATTCGGGGCCGCTCTGTGTCAGCACTGGAAGTTCCCGGCGAGCCTGACCTGGGTCGCGGGACACCATCATGAACCGCTCACCGTTCCGGCCGCCAATCGGGATCTTCCGTTGATCGTGCACGTCGCGGACCAGATCGCGGGTGAGGTTTCGGGCGGATTCACGCTGGACCTGCGAGGGGACGGACCTCTCCCGGAGGTGCTGGATGCACTCCGAATCGGAGATTCCGGCCTCGCCACGATCCGGAACGCAGTGCTGGCGGCCCTGGATACCGGGGACGAGATGCTCGCGGCGGCCTGAAGTTCCAGGCGGCGGGTGTGGATTCGGGGCTACGATTGGTGCATGTCCACCTACCGCGTCGATTTCGGACGTCCGATCGCCTTGTTTCCCATGCCCGGGGTGCACCTGCTGCCCCACGCAGTGACGCCGTTCCACATCTTCGAGCCGCGATATCGACAGATGATCGAGCATGCGCTCGCCGTGGGCAACGGTGATCTCGAGCGTGCCGATCCCATCGGACTCGCGGTCATCGAGGAGTCGACGGACGTCGACGGACGTACATCGCTTCGCGATGCCGTCTGTGTCGGCCGACTGTCACGGGTCGAGCGATATCAGGACGGTCGATTCGACATCATCATGCACGGGATCTGTCGGGCGAGGATCGACGACCTCGATCCTCCGGATGGCGACCGCCTCTACCTTCGAGGTTGGCTGAGGCCGCTCGAGACGGATACCGGTGTCAGTCCGGCCATGCCGGAGATTCGGCGGACCATTCGTGGTCTGCTCCGGAATCCGAGATTGAGTCGTCTCAGTCACGGAGATTTCGCCCGCCGACTCATGGCGCGGGAAGAGGTTCCGACCAACGCGGCCCTCGATCTCATCGGCTTCGCGGTGCTCCACGATCAGAATCTTCGGTACGAGCTGCTTGCGGAGGCGGACTGTCGAAGGCGGGCTGCGGCCCTGACCCGCGAACTTCAGGAACTGGACCGTCTGGTGTCGCTGGTGGATCGGCAGAGTCCCGGCGAATGGCCGAAGGGTCTGAGCTGGAACTGATCCGCGGCTCCGTACGATTGATCAGTCTGGAACCACCGGCGCGGCATCGAGGGCCCGGTTCCAGGCGCGGACCTGATCGGCCTGTGGGATGAGCACCGAAGAGGGATCCCCGATCAGATCGATCGTCACGATCCGCTCGTTCGGTTGGATGGCATCCACCACGTCCTGGCCTTCGATCACCACTCCGAAGATGGGATAGACGAAGGTGAATCGCTCGCTCTGCGGTTTGGTGGTGACGAAGAACTCGTTGGCACGGACCGGGGCTCGGACATCGTCGGCCACGCGGACCAGGCCGACCATGCCACCGCGGTCGTAGCGAAGGTCCGGGGAGAATTCCGGCAGCAGGTGGTAGCCGGGATTCCATCGGCGTTCGTCGGTTTCATACGGGTTTCCGACTTGTCGGATGACCTTGGAATGGCGGTAGAACGATTGACCGTCGAAGAATCCGCGCTGCACGAGATTCACGAAGTTCGCGCAGGAGATGGGGGCCGCCTCGGTCTGCAGCTCCATGGTGAAGTCACCGCGATCGGTTCGAACCACCGCTCGCAGAGGGCCACCGGCGGTCGTCGGACCGACCTCGGTCCCGGCCGAGTCGGTGGATGGATCTTCGGGACGGTCGCACCCGGCGATCACGAGGAAAGCGAGCAAGCAGATTGCGGTGGTGGTCGTTCGACTGAAACCCGACATGATCATCTCCGGGGAGGGTGTCTTCCTCGAGGATACGCGAAGGAGATCAGGCCCCCGTGGCGATTCGGACGCCTTCGACCGATCTCACCCGGAAGCAGTCCGGCCTTCGATCGAAGCGGGCTTGAAACGCATCTTCGATCGTTTTTCGCACCAGATCGAGGCGGGAGGGATCCGCGAGGACGATGGCGGCGCCGCCGAATCCGCCGCCCGTCATTCGAGCTCCGAAGCAGCCGTCCTCCCGCAGGTGTGAAGCGGTCTCCACGATCAGATCGAGTTCCGGCACGGACACCTCGAAGAGATCTCGGAGGGAGGCGTGGCCATCCAGCATCACGGAACCAAGGCCTGCGAGATCACCTTGCCCGAGCATCACGATCGCCTGGTCGACCCGGCGGATCTCGTTGATCACGTGGTGGGCGCGGCGTCGATCGACGGCATCGATCGTGAGCGAATCGACCATCTCGCTGGTGGCATCCCGCAGGGAGATGCCGAGGGCTTCGACCACTCGTTCACAGGCCGCGCGGCGGTCGGCGTAGCCACCGTCGGCGAGTCGATGGGAAACGCCGCTGTCAACCAGAAGAAATGCCAGCCGATCGGCACCCGGGAGTGGTACCGCTCCGAATTCGAGAGTCCGGCAGTCGATTCGGAGGGCGGCGTCCGCCTCGGCGGCGGCGGACACGAGCATGTCCATGATTCCGCAGGGAGTACCTACGAACTCGTGCTCGGCTCGTTGGGCATCTCGGGCGAGGCGCAGGGGGTCATCGGGGTTCGTTCCCTGAAACACGGACCAGGCGGCGCCGGCGGCGACTTCGATCGCCGCACTCGACGAGACGCCCGCGCCCGCGGGCACCTCGCTGGTGACCAGGATCGATACCGGCTGGCTGGTTCCTCCCGCGGCGGCGATCACGCCGAGAAGGTGATTGGCGAAGCGGTGCTCCGAGGTTTCGATCGCGTGTCGGGGTGGTGGACCGTCCCAGGCGACTTCGATGCCCAGGTCCGGAGCCGCGATCGTCGTCCGACCGTCTTTCGACGCCGCGATGGCGACCGCTGCTCGTCGATCGATCGCCATGGGTAGGACCACGCCATCGAGATAGTCCACATGTTCGCCGATCAGATTGATCCGCCCCGGCGCATGGGCGACGATGGGACTGGTTCCAAACCGTTTCTCGAAGAGATTCAAGGCTTGAAGCGCGATTTCCGGATCGGACTCAGTGATGTCTGGAGACGAGTTCATGTTTCGGTACGGTATCCCGGGACCGACCCCGACCCTCTGGTTTCAGGAGATTCGATGCGCGGACTGGTGATCTTCGATGTCGACGGCACCCTCTCGCTCACCAGCGAGGTGGATGACGATTGCTGGAGAGAGGCGGCTCGGGAGGTGCTCGGTGTGACGTCGATGAGCACCGACTGGTCGACCTACAGCCATTCCACCGACGAAGCGATCGCAACCGATCTCATTCGTTCGGGGACCGTGATGGGTGAGGAGGGGACTTTGGTTCGCAAGGTGCGAGACTCGTTCGCGGCTCGGATTCGAATGGCGCTCGACCGCGATCCCGCCTTGTTCCAGCCAGTCCCCGGATCTCCGGAGATCTTCAACGCCATCTCCGAAGCGGGCTGGTCCCCAGCCATTGCCACCGGCGGGTGGCGATTGACGGCGGAGATGAAGTTGGCCGCCGCGAAAGTCCCGTTCACCGGGATCCCCGCCGCTCACGCCGATGACGCGCACCCAAGGGAAGTCATCATCTCGACGGCGGCCCGACGGGCCATGAATGATGATCGGGCCGCGTGTCCGATCGTCTACGTCGGCGACGGAATCTGGGATGTGAAGGCGGCAGGACGTCTGGGAATCGGGTTCATCGGTCTTGGCCGAGGCGCTGATGCGGAACGCCTCCGTGCCGCGGGGGCTGGGATCGTCCTCTCCGATTTTCGCGACGTGGGGGCTTTTCTGGCTGAGGTTGATGCTCGGTCCCGGCCTCCGGGTGCGGATTGATCAGCGGCCGACGCCGGGGATTCCGCCTCACTGTTGTTAGGATCTGAGTGCATCAGGTCCGTTCCGGATCGGTGAGCATCCGCCGCCGACCATCGGACGCCGGTCCTCTTTCAGGAGCTCGCCCCATGAGTGGTCCTCTACTTCTCGTCGTTCTGGTCCTTGTTGTCGTGGCGGTGCTGGCGATCCTTTTCGTGATCGGGCTCTACAACGGACTTCAGCGAAAGAGACTTGGCGCAGAGAGTGCCTGGAGCGACATCGACGTACAGCTCAAGCGCCGTCACGATCTGATTCCAAATCTCGTGAACACCGTGAAGGGCTACGCCACTCACGAGAGCGAGACTCTGGAGGCGGTCACGGCGGCTCGGAATGCCGCGGCCGGGGCCGAAGGAATCGGGGCTCAGCTTGGAGCGGAGAACATGTTGACCCAGAGTCTGGGGCGACTCTTCGCCGTCTCCGAGGCCTATCCGGATCTCAAGGCGAACACCAACTTCATCCAGTTGCAGGAAGAGCTGACGAGCACCGAGAACAAGATCGGCTTCGCTCGGCAGCACTACAACAGCGCCGTGACTCGCTTCAACACCGCGACCACGACGTTTCCGTCGAACATCATCGCGGGGATGTTCGGATTCAGCGACATGAGTTTCTTCGAGCTCGACGAGGCCGAAGCCGCGGCCGTCAAGGCGGCACCCAAGGTCGAATTCTGAGGGTGACCAGCGAAGGGAAGGCGACTCTTGGAAATTTTCCTCATCGTCCTCGTCGTGATTGGCGCGTTGATCTTCATCGCGACCGCCGCCCATCTCGAGAAAAAGCGGGCCACGGAGCTTCAAAGCCTGGCCTCTTCACTCGGGCTGTCCTTCCGCCGAGCCGTGGATTCGACCGCGGATGAGCGCTTCGCCCGGTTCGCCATGTTTCGACGCGGCCGTCGTCGGGCGGCCTGGAACACGATTCACGGCGCCCTCTCGCTGGGCGGGCATGAGATCGAGATCGAGATGGGTGACTTTCGGTACACGGTGGAATCGGGTTCGGGAAAGAACCGGAAGTCGAGGACCCGCCGGTTCAGCTACCTGGTCGCCCACAACCCCATTGGCGAGTGTCCCGAGACGATCATTCGACGTGAGGGCATCTTCGACCGGGTGGCCGGGGTGCTCGGATTCGACGACATCGACTTCGAGAGCGATGAATTCAGTCGTCGCTATCACGTTTCCAGTGACGACAAGCGGTTTGCCTACGACCTCGTGGATCCTCGCATCATGGAATACGTCCTCGAAACGGATCCGCCGGCGCTCGAACTGGATGGTGGACTTCTCTGCATCTCGGATGGACGGAGCCGGTGGGAGGCGGAAGAGTTCCAGGGGAAGATCGACTGGGTGGGCGGATTCTTCGAGCGATGGCCGAGACACCTGGCCAATTCGATGGCCGATGAGGGTCGTTCGGGCGACGATTCGTGATCGTGCTCGTAGGCCTCGGCGTGGCGCTGATGCTCCCGCTCATCTGGTTGATCGTGACGTACAACCGAATGGCATCGGTGCGAGTGCATCTGGGGGACAGCTGGGGGGGGGTCGCGGTTGAATTGAAGCGTCGATACGACCTCATTCCAAACCTGGTGGCCACGGTGAAGGGTTACGCCGCCCATGAACGTGAGACATTGGAGCGGGTCATCGCACTCCGAGATCGAGCCCGGGCCAACGAAGGCCGGCCCGATCAGCAATCCGGAGACGAACGGGCGCTTGAGGCCGGTCTCGGAAGTCTGATGCTGGTGGCCGAGGCCTGTCCCGACCTCAAGGCCGACGAGGCTTTCTTGTCTCTGCAGCGGGAATTGACCAACACCGAAGATCGAATCGCCGCCGGGCGACGGTTCTACAACGCCAATGTTCGTGAGCTC
Source organism: Phycisphaerae bacterium (assembly GCA_002683195.1). The sequence goes on along the minus strand of NYSW01000026.1, from coordinate 30,346 downwards.
AATCAACTCTGCCAGACCTTCCCTTCCAGTCTGGTGGCCGGGGTCTTCGGTTTCGAGGTTCAAGGGTTCTTCGAGGCCGAGGGGCGAGCGAATCCTGAGGTCAATTCGAAGGCTTGAAGCTTCTCACTGGCGTCGAGCCGCCGGTCCGGGCAGAATGCGACCATGGCACGAGAACGAATCGTCTCCGGGGAGTCGCAGCGGGATGACCGCGAGCCGACGTCTTCCGAGCCTTCTTCCCCGGTTCCGGCGGAACGAGACCCGTCGCCCGCGGTCCGACCTCGCACGATGTCGGAGTACGTCGGTCAAGGGCCGCTGATCGAGCGGCTTTCCATCGCACTCGAAGCGGTGAAGGGGCGGGGGGAATCACTCGAGCATCTGCTTCTCCATGGTCCTCCGGGGCTTGGGAAGACGACCCTGGCGCACGTGGTCGCCGAAGAAATGGGAACCAAGGCCTGGGTGACCAGCGGACCGGCGCTCACGAAAGCAGCCGATCTGGTGGGAACCCTCACCCGGATCGGCGAAGGCGACATTCTCTTCATCGACGAGATCCATCGACTGCCCGCGGTGGTCGAGGAGTACATCTACCCGGCGATGGAGGATTTCAAGGTCGACTTCACGGTCGACAGCGGCATGCATGCCAAGGTCATCTCGCTGAGTCTGAAACCGTTCACGCTGATCGGGGCGACCACCCGGGCTGGAATGCTCACCCAGCCGCTCCGAGCCAGATTCGGCATCACGCATCACCTCGAGTACTACCCGCAGAATGATCTGGTTTCGATTCTCGAGCGGGCTGCGGTTCGGATCGGCATCGATGCGGTCGCGGACGAGGGCTTCGAGGCGATCGCCCGTCGCAGCCGAGGGACGCCGCGGGTGGCCCTTCGACTGCTTCGCCGAGTTCGGGATTTCGCTCAGGTCCGAGGGACCGGCGTGGTGAATGCAGCCGCGGTGACCGCGGCCCTGGATCTGGAAGGGGTCGATTCGCTGGGGCTGGACGAGATCGATCGCAAGTACCTCCGGGTGCTTGCCGAGGTGTACGAGGGGGGGCCGGCGGGGCTCGAAGCAGTTGCGGCGACCATGGGTGATGACGCCGGAACGCTTGAAGACGTGGTTGAACCGTATCTCCTGCAGATCGGTTTCCTGGCCCGCACCCCGAGGGGGCGCAAGCTCACGGCGTCCGGGGTGGGTTGGGTGGCTGACGATTCAGGATCACGGTGATGCGATCCGGTCGCTGGTGGCTGGGCGTCTCGCTGTTCGGATGCCTGGCGATGTCCGGCCTTGCCGTGATCGTGATCGGCGTGATCATCGACGATCCGGAGATTCTCGTTTTCGGGCTCCTCGGATTGGTGCCGGGGGCGGCCGTTGTTCTGGCTTTGATTCTGGCCGATCCGCCGTCGGGGTTGGACGAGGCGGTGAGGCCGTGTCCTCGCTGCAAGCAGTCGATCCCTCGGGGCGCCACGGTCTGCGGGGAATGCGGTCGGGCCCTGATGGGCATCGATCCGCTCTCACGCTTTGCGGCCCGATCCATGGTCGGCGCGACGGAAGACAGACCTTGTCCCGATTGTGGCCGGGCGTTCCGGCTGGAACGCTTCACCACTCGGAAGAGTGTCCTTCCCGGACAGACGCGATGCACGCGATGTGGAGCGATCTCGCACGGGAAGGAACGTGGGGATGAACCGGTCACGCCCGTGGAGGGTCAGTAGGTCTTGAATCCGACACCGGGTTCCGGTGGAACCCGAAGATTCAGGCCGAAGGTCGTGTCGCCTCGAATGATGTCGTAGCCGATCGACAGGGAAAGATCGAAATCCGGGAGCTTGCGCTGAACTGAACCGGTCACGGCTCGGAATTCACCACGACGAAGGTCGTACTGGGGGCTGATGGCCATCCGATAGAGCCTTCCGATGCGGTAGAGCACGCCACCCTGAAGGATCTCGTTCTCGCTGGCGCTCAGATATCGATATTCGAGGTAGGACGCAGTGTCGGGATTGTGCTGGAGTTCGACCCCGACCGAGCCTCGAAGCAGCCCGCTGATCGAGCGAACGGTCGGGTCCTCGGGGTCGCTTGAATAGTCGTAGATTTCCCGGGGTTCCCAGTTGAAGAGACCGTTGGCCGCGAAAGAGAGCGAACTGCTGGCCTGCCAGACGCCGCTGGCATATCCGTGACTGCCCCACTGGCTGAGTTCCGGTTCCCAGCGGTAGAACTGGGGATACGGAGACTGGGCCCACTGGTAGTACTGCGATCGGCTCGCGTTCACGGGGAGATCGGTGCGTTGGTAGTCGGCACTGGGATCGTTGAAGACCACGCCGTAATCCAGAACCAGCATGTCGACCGATCGTCGATTGCCGACGCCACCACGTTGGGTCTGGAGGGTCTGCCTCATTCCGAGCTGGGCCGCGGCTCCTCCGGTCGCGCCTTCGATCCGCTGGTCGTAGATCGGCATGTACCCGGTGGGCCGATCGTCCCAGCCGTACCAGAGGGTGGCGTTGGGTTCCAGGATGTGTCGCATGCGGTGGATGTCGAACAGGTCGCTGCGAGCGGTGTCGTCGACCATCTGGAACTGGGCGGACGCTCGCGCCCCGCCTCCGAGCATGACGCGATAGTCCGGCTGGTCGGGATTGAGATTCTGAGCCTCGAGGTACGCGGCATTGTCCCCCTCCAGGTATCCGCTGAAGCGTCCGAAGACGAAGGGACTGACGGTCCAGCCCTCACCCTCGATGGGAACCGCGAATTCCTGCCGGGTGAAGAATCGCTGCACGGTCTCATCGGTGTATCCCGCGTCGAAGTAGAGGTCCGAGACCTTCTGGTTCCCATTGTCGGTCGCGAAGTTCGCGTCACGGATGCCGAGGGAGTTCGCGGTGCCGGCGGTCGGGCTGATCGACATGCTGGCGAAGTTCCAGCGGCTCGACCAGGTGACGGTGTCGGCCAGATCATCACCTTCACGGGCGTAATCCAGTTCCGGGAGCTTGTTCACGAAGTAGGGCTGGCTCGCGAGGGCCCAGCCATTGGAGAGAAACCCGTTGAGTTCACCCCGGGCGAGGATCGAGAGCGACGTGTTGTCGGGCGAGTAGTCCAGATAGAGGCTGGATTCGTACTCCCGGCGTGCGTTGTAGTCCTGTCGTCGCCAGGAAGTGATCCAAGTTTCATCCGAGATGTACGCGAGTTGGGCTTCCAGATAGAGATCCGCCGACAGGGTCGCTCGGTATTCCCCGATCGCCTGTCCGCGAAGACCTTCTTCGATCATCACGTTCCGACCCGCGGAGGTGCGGTCGGTGCCGCCGAGATCGTAGAGGCCGTACGCGTCGAATCGGCCGCTCCCGCTGATTCCGCCCAGATCGTCGAGGCCGAGGATGAGCCCCACGGCGGGACCGCGTTCGAACCATCCGTCAAGCAGGAGTTCGCTGTCCACGCCCTTGATCGGTTCCACGCCGAGAAGTTGCCAGGCCTTCCACCGGGTGGAAAGGCCGAAGCCCTTGTCTTCCTGGAATCCGGTCCTGACTCCGATGAGCGGGGGTTGCTCGGCGGGGCCGGAGAAGGAGGGGAGGTAGAAGAACGGAACGCTTCCCGCCTTCAACGTCAGTCCGGAGCCCTCGACCCAGGTTCTTTCCTCGCCCTGCGAATTCTCGCGTTCCGTGATGGTCAGGCGATCAAGGCCGATCGAGAGATGTGGCGTGAAGAATTCGCTGGTCGAGACCGTTCCGCGAGTGGCGGTCCATTCATCGGCCGCGATCTGTCTCATCTCGTCCGCCCGTGCGTACACGGCCAGGTTCTGGCTGCGGCGGGCGTAGGTACGGAGTACCGCATCCATGACGAGGGCCTGATTACGAGGCAGGTCGTAGTACACGCTGGACCCGCGGACGGTGTAGTCACCGTCACTGGCTCGGACCCCACCTTCGAGGTAGATCCCTTCGATCGCTTCCGCCTGAACCGTGGTGCTTCCTTCGCGAAGTCCGCGGACGGTTCCGGATCGGAGAAAGACCACGCCGCGTTCGGAGACCATCGAGACTCGACGGAGATCATCGACCGCCCCGGTTCCGTCGTAGTCGATGACCACCGAGCCGACGACCGCGATCGCATCACGCGATTCATCGATCATGATTTCGTCGGCGCTGAAGGAACCCAGCCCGCGGGGATCGAGGATCGCGAGATTCTGAGAGTCGCTGGTCGGTAGGAAGACCGAATCCGGGCCGACCACGGGGGCCGACGGTCGTTTTCGAACGATCTGTCCACCCGGTTGGAGTACGGGCTTCGGGTCGCCCGGTGGCACCATCACGTCCAACCTTCGGCCGAGTCGGGGTGGGGGTGTCGCGGAGATTCGGCGCAGATACCGGGTCAGTCGTCGTTCTCCGGCCGCGACGACCGTCGAACGTACCGGGCCATCGGACATCAGGAGGGTTCGGAGCTTCACCGTTCCGTCGAAGGTCGCGGTGACCAGCACATCGCGTCCACTCGCGCCCAGCCCGGCCCGTCGGGTGGGTTCCGAGACCGATGGGAACCAGACCGCCAGCTGGGTGACCATGCCTTGGGCCGATGGCAGTCGGTTGATCCAGACCACGGCGGTTTTCGCCCGGAAGTCGTAGGAACCGAGCTCGATCTCGACGTCGCCCTCCAGCAGAAGGCGTTTGGTGTCATCGACGGTCCATTCGACCGCGCTCCTCGCATCCATCCTGAGGCCGTGAGAGATGGGGAGAATCGGCAGCACGAAGCCGCCGAGAGAGGTTCCGTTGATCGGCGTGGCTTGACTGGGAGAAGGGGGATCGAGGTCCCTTCCGACTTCCGGACTCTCGGCACGCACGGCCGCCGGGAGGATCACGCAGGCGATGGAGCCCAGAAACAGGCACGCAAGTCGTTGGAGTGGGGTGATCACGCAGCGAATCGTACTCGACCGGCAGGCATCGCTTCGGTTCCGACCCTCATCGAGGCGGGGTCGACTTTTCCTTCGACACCTTCCTTCGAATCACGCTTTCAGGCTCGATATCCGGACAGCCCGGGATCGTCGACCGAGACCTCACGGAGCAGGGTCATGACGATGAGACCTCCGATCGCCAGAACCGTCATTCCGATCGCCTCCGACCATCGGCCGAGTCCGGCGAACCAGGCGGCGGCATAGATCGCATGCCAGGCCGCGCCGTAGCGTCGGATCTTCTCCGCGGCCACGGTTCCCGGGACTCGCGAGACCTTTCGCCAGGCGATCAAGATGAAGGCGAGGACGGCCAGCGTGGGCCAGATCGCGGTCTCGATGCCGAGTCCACCCGGCGCAAAACCGGCAGCGGGCCCCCGGACGACTCCGAGGCCGATGATGAGAATCGAACAGAGGGCCCATCCGATGATCGTGGCGATGATGCTGCGTCGACGAAATCGCGGTCTTTTGTCTTCGAGGACATGGGTCAGGACCGCCATTCCCAGCACGTGGGTGAAGACCAGCCAGACCGGTGGCGTGAACGCCAGGTCGTAGTTCGGAATCATCATGTGGGTGACATGAACGAGCCCCGCCACGATGACCCCGATCGCGGGAAGGTGCTTGCCCACCGCGTCATAGAACAGAATGCCGGTCGCAGCCAGCACCGCGAAGATCAATGCGAGATTTCCAAACGGAATCGCGGCGGCGATCGCGGCCAGCAGGGCCCCGATGGCGATGATCACCGCCTGTCCGGCCCGAATCCGGCCGGATGGCAGGGGGCGATCCGGACTGAAGGCGGCGTCATGTCGCAGATCCAGAAGATCATTGAGGGTCGCTGCGAAGGCGAAGAGGCCGAAAGAGACCACCGTCGCCACCGCGAAGTCGACCGCAAGCGGCATTTCATACGCCGGGACATGGTTGTAGCGGGCGTCTCCCCGGGTGTAGAGGATGACGAACCAGGCGTCGGTGGCAGCCCCGAAAACCAGCGAAAGCCGGGTCAGCTGGAAGGCGGGAATGAGCCGGGACGTCACCGGAGACATTTCAAGATGGTAGCGAGGTGGCGGGCCTGATCGGGCCGGGCGTCGTACGATGTCCGTTTCCACCTTCCAACCACCCCTCGATTGACCCCATGAGCCGTTCTGAAACGATCAAAGAGGATGCCGCCGGGCTTCGCATCGCGATTCTGGTGAGCCGGTATCACGAGCCGATCACCACCGCCCTGGAGACCGGGGCCCGTGATGCCTTCCACGCAGCCGGCGGTCGTCCGGATCTGCTCGAAGTGCATGAGTGCCCCGGGGCCTTCGAACTCGCGGGTCTGGCTTCGGTGGCGATCGCCACGGGTCGATTCGACGCCGTCATCTGTCTGGGTTGCGTGGTGAAGGGTGAGACCTCCCACGACGCCTGGCTGAACGGGGCGGTGGCCAACGAACTCGCGGCCTTGTCCGCCAGGCACGGCGTCGCGGTGTCCTTCGGACTCCTGACCGTGAATGATCTGGCGCAGGCTCGAGAACGAGCTGGCGGCAGCAAGGGCAACAAGGGCGCCGAATCAATGCAGGCCGCCATCGCTTTCGTCCGGGTCGCGGAAAGAATCCGCCGAAGAGTCCAATCATGAAACTCGACCGTGCCGCCCGTCGCTGTGCTCTGCAGGCGATGTATCAATTCGATGCCGACCCGGAATCCGATCAAGGGGTCGTGGAATCGACCCTCGAGGGTTCCGGCGCCGACGAAGCCGCCCGTTCCGCGGGATTCTCCCTCGCCAATCTTGCGTGGGAGTTTCGGGATGAGAATGATGTCGAGATCGAACGCTGCTCGCCGGAGTGGCCGATGCGTCGGCAGCCGATGGTCGATCGCAATCTCTTGAGGTTGGCGTGTTACGAGTTCACTCGGGGTGGAACGCCGCCGAAGGTCGCCATCAATGAAGCGATCGAACTGGCCCGCGAATTCGGAGGCGAGAAGTCGCCCGGATTCGTGAACGCGATCCTCGACGACATCCTCAAGGCGCGAACGGGAGAGTCTCCCGCGCCGGAGGAGGGAGAGCAGGCGTGAAGTTCTTCAAACGTACGGTCGAAGCGGTTCGGCGAGGGCTCTCCCGTACCGCCGGAGTGCTTGGTGGCGGACTTCGGGCCTTGCTTTCCGGCCGTCGTCTGAACGATGAACTGGTGGACCAGATCGAGGCGAGCCTGATCTCGGCCGATGTCGGCGTTCGAGCCACCTCGGAGATCATCGACGAGCTGCGGGCCGCGGTGAAGAACGGTGAACTCGAGCGGGGCGAGGAAGCGATTGATTTTCTCAAGACCAGGCTCAAGGGGCGCTGGGACGGAGAGACCCCGGGAATCGCGGTGGCGGCAGCGCCGCCGACGGTGGTCCTGGTGGTCGGAGTCAACGGCGTGGGCAAGACGACCAGCGTCGCGAAGATCGCCCACACGCTCCGAAGCGAAGGACGCTCGGTCGTGCTGGCGGCGGCGGACACCTTCCGAGCCGGTGCGGTCGAACAACTCGCGATCTGGGCCGAGCGACTGGGCGTCGATCTGGTCCGAGGCAAGGCGGGAGCCGACCCGGCAGCGGTGGTCTACGACGCCGTCGATGCGGCGATGGCTCGCAACGCCGATGTGCTCCTGGTCGACACCGCCGGACGATTGCACGTCGACACCGGCCTGATGCGTCAGTTGGTCAAGGTTCGAGAGGTCATCCAGAAGAAGATTCCGGACGCGCCGCACGAGGTGCTTCTGGTTCTGGATGCCACCAGCGGCCAGAACGCACTGGTGCAGGCCAAGGTCTTCGGCGAGGCCGTGGGAGTGACGGGTCTGTTTCTCGCCAAACTGGATGGCACCGCACGGGGCGGCATCGCGGTGGCGATCCGTGACACGTTGGATGTACCGGTGAAATTGGTGGGAGTGGGCGAGCGAGTCGAGGATGTCCAGCCGTTCGATCCGGACAGCTTCATCGATGCGATGTTCGCCGAAGGCGATTGAGGGGCTTTTAAGGCTGCAAAGTCGGTTCTTCGAGGCTTTTGATGAATGATCTGGGGGAAGGTTCATCGACTCGAGGTGGCCGATCCCATACCATCGAAGCCGAAGTGGTCGCCTTGAATCCGCCGCACGAGGGTCGCGAAGCCCCTGTAACGATCGTCGATCGTCTGGCGTCACCCTTATCCGCCCCTACGAGAACGGCTCGCCATGACGAGTGACCTCGAGAATCCAATGATCTGGCCGGCTCCGAGCCGATCCCGAACCGGCTTCACGCTCGTGGAGACGATGGCGGTGATCGGGATCATCGTGGTCTTGATGAGCATCGCGATTCCCACCCTCAAGGTGGTTCGAAACGAAGCGCAGTCGACCTCCTGCCGGACCTCTCTTCGAGAGATCGGAACCGCGATCTCGACCTACCGAATCAACATGGGCGAGCGAATTCCGTCGTGCGAGCCGCTCCCCGCGATGATCGAGGAGGGGGTCACCGAGGGTGGCCTTCCGGAAGTGCTCGACGGTTACATCGACGTCGATTGCAGCTGCTGGGTCTGCAGCGCGGACGTCGACCCCGAAAGCCTCTCCGCGGGAACCAGCTACCTCTACGTTCCCGGCCTCATCCGATACGCCCCGCAGATCCAGATCACGGTCGGGCAGGCACTCCTTCCGCTGATCCTCAGTGGCAACTTCGATGCAGATCGAATCGAGCAGTTCCGTCGGAATTATGAAGCCAACGAACTCACCGCGATCTTCGAGCACGAGCGAGGCCGCCGGCTGCCACTGCTCACCGACAGTCAGGATCGTCACCCCAACAACGCCAGTGTGGCCCGGAACGGGCTCTTCATCGATGGCAGCGTCGCTGCGATGGAGCAGGAGCTCGGAGATCTGGAGGACGACCTCCCGATCGGTCGATACGGCGGTCTCTTCGACGGGCATCCGAGTGCCCTTGACTCCGGTGCATTCAGCCTCAGGGAGCAGGACCGATGAACCCGCTGAGCGAACGAATCGATGCCCTCCGCGAGGCGATCGATGGTCGTGAGAGGTCGGCGGGAATCGCCGCGACGGTGCTCCTGGCCTCGACGCTGGTGATCGGCGGTACCTGGTGGTGGCTGGACACTCGCTGGACGCCACCGCCCAGCATCTTCGATTCACCGGTCGATGATGTCGTCGGCTACCTCGCCATGGATGACTTCAGTCAGCTCTCGCTTGAAGAGCGGATGAAATATCTCGGTGAGTTCGCGTCAAGATTCCGGGGATTCGATCAGGAGGACTCCGCGGCGACCGCGGCGTTCCTCGCTGGAGTGACCGGCTCGACCCGCGAACAGATGCGGCAGAACGCCAGAACCCTGGCCAAGGACGTGCTCCTCGACGGGGCGGAGGGCTACTTCGCCACCTCGGAATCCGAGCGTGGCGCCTACCTCGATGAATGGCTGGCAGGCTGGCAGCGTCGGGCGGAGGAGATGGTGACCGGTGACGCCCGGGCGATGGATGATGATGCCCGAGCCGCGGAGATCAAGGGTGATGCTCGCGCGGACATGACGCGGGAACGAGATCCGGACGACCTTCCTCCTCTCGACTCTCGAACCACCGCCCGATTCCTGGGCCTCTGGCAGAGCGACATCGAGGCGGCCAGCACCCCTCGTGAGCAGGGGCAGATCATCCGATTCATGGAGGACCTCCGGGTCCATATCGCGTTCTCGGGTTGATGCGTCATCAACAGCCAAAAGATTCAGCCTCCGGATCGGGCAGCGACTCCGGTCGGGTGTCCTACCCGGTGGAATCCCTGGTCCCGGAACTCGCGTCGACCCTGATCGGTGGCCGATCGGCGGTGGTGACCGCGCCCCCGGGGACCGGAAAAAGCACCGTCATGCCGGCGGCCCTGCTCGATCGACTTCCGGGTCGGATCCTCGTCACCCAGCCACGCCGCCTTGCGACCCGAATGCTCGCGGCTCGTACCGCCCGACTCCGACAAGGCGAGGTCGGAGGTGAGGTCGGGTTCGCGGTTCGGGGCGAACGGCGCGAGGGCTCCGCCACCAGGCTCCTGTACCTCACGGAAGGGCTCCTGCTTCGACGATTGCTGGCGGGTGCGGATAGCGGTGCTTCCGAAGCCGACGTCGTCGTGCTGGACGAATTCCACGAGCGATCGATCGACGCGGATCTTCTGCTTGGAGTGCTGCGGGACCGTGGCATCCGCCTGGTGGTCGCCAGTGCGACCCTCGACGCCGCCGGTATCGCCACGTCACTCGGGGCGGTTCCGCTCTCCGTGAATGCTCGCCTGCATCCGGTCACCGTCAGTCATCGGAAGGCGCCTTCGGTCGATCCGGTCTGGAATCTCGCGGCGGAATCGGTGGCGTCCGTGTTGGCGGACCCCGATGACGACGGAGGGGACATTCTCGTCTTCATGCCGGGACGACGTGAGATCGAACGGACGATCGAATCTTGTGCGCGGGTGGCTCGAGGGCTCGAGATCCGACCACTGCATGGCGGTCTCTCCGGCGGTGAACAGGACCGGGCGGTCTCGGATCGAGGGCCCCGGCGGATCGTGGTGGCCACCAACATCGCGGAGACCTCGATCACCATTCCCCGGGTCACGGTGGTCATCGATGCCGGGCTGGCTCGAATCGATCGTTTCGATCCCGGACGGGATCTCCCGAGTCTGACCACCGAGCCGGTCGATCGTGCCAGCGCCGTTCAGCGAGCCGGTCGTGCGGGACGTCTCCGGCCGGGTCGATGCATCCGGCTCTACACCGAGAGCCAGTTCCTACGCCGGCCGGCAGCCCGGATTCCCGCGACCGCTCGGGCGGATCTCGCGGAGGCCTTCCTGCGGTTGCGTGCGGCGAACCTCGATCCGCACGCCTTCGCGTGGATTGAACCTCCGCCGTCGGAAGCGGTCCTGCATGCGGAGAAGACGCTCGCGGCGATCGATGCGGTGGAAGAGGGTCGATTGACCGATACCGGACGCCGGATCGCAGGTCTTCCGCTGCCTCCGAGGGTGGGACGCTTCCTCGTGGATGCGTTGGATGCGGGCGGTGGTCGTTTCGCCGCCGCCTGTGCCGCGGTGTTGGGCGAGCGGGAACTGGCGCCGAAGATGTCGCCGGCGACCCTCGACGGCTTTCGGCGAGTCGGGGATCCGGAGGGAGATCTGGCCGCCCGCGCTCGCCTGGTGATGGACGGAAAGGCTCGGCCACGAGGGGCGGACGAGGGTGCTTTGGTGGATGCCCGTCGGACCGCGGTGGAACTCGAGCGCACCTTCAAGATTCGGAACGACGGTGAACCGGGAGTCGTCATCCCAGCATTGCTCACGGCGTTTCCGGATCGCGTGGCCTTCCGACGGGCGGATGCTCGGGATGCCTGTGCCCTCCCCGGGCGACGGCAGGCGGTCCTCGAGCGTGACTCTCTGGTTCGACGGGCGGGATTTCTCGTGGCGGCGGCGATTCGTGGCCTGGAGACTCGAGGCGAAGGAATGACGATTCTTTCTCTGGCGACGGCGATTCCGGAATCGGTGGCGATCGAAGCGCTGGGCAGCCGACTGTCCGAAGGTCGTCGTTTCGAACTCGATGTGGAGACCGGTCGCATGGAGACGGTCGAGCATCGTCGTCTCGATGACACCGACATCGAAACGCGGCGCGGACCGGTCGGGCCGGGAGACCGGGCGGCGGCGGCCGCCGCCATGCTCGCGTTGGTCGAGTCGGGCGAGATATCCATTCCTGGCTGGGACGAAGAGGTGGAGAGTTTTCTCGAGCGAGTGCGTCGAACCGCGGAGTGGTTTCCGAATCGAGGTCTTCCAATCTTCGATGAGGAGGAACTCATGGTCATGCGGGCGGAGATCGTGGGTTCCAGACACCGACTCGCCGACCTGCCAAACGCGACTCGCATCATCGAGATTCTGCGTTCCGCATTGGACTGGAATGACGCGACGTTCGTCGATGAGGCGGCGCCATCTCGAATTTCATTGCCGCGAGGGCGTTCGATGCGAGTCGCCTGGAAAGCGGGGGAGCCCCCACGTGGTTCGGCCCGGATCGGAGATCTGATCGGTCTGGAACGAACCCCGTCGGTCGCCCGAGGGCGGGTGCCGGTACTGCTGGAGATCCTGGCGCCGAACCGCCGTCCCGTTCAGGTGACCGATGATCTACCGGGATTCTGGAATCGAACGTATCCAGAGTTGAAGAAGGAATTGAAACGTCGGTATCCCAAGCATCCATGGCCCTGAAGCAGGTATTTCAGGATTGCGAATCTCTCTTCGCTACACTGTTCGGCCCTCCTCGGAACCAATCATGCTCGGTTTCTTCAAAAGACGATCCAACAACGACGACGGCCCCGCGGGTTCTGGGTTCATCCAGGGCCTCTCCGGTGGCGCGACCATCGTGAACCTCGATCGATTCTGGTGGGCGGCCGACATGGGGATGGGCGAGCGGCGTCTCGTGATCCCGAATCCCGGTGGTCGGGAGTCGCACGCCCTGGAGGACCATGAGGAAGCCCTTCGAAGTTCCTTCCTTCGATTCGGCAAGGAGAGTGCCGAGAGTCGTCTCCTCGACTCGGCTCTCCGGCAGAAAAGCCCGCTGATCATTCTGTATCCGGGGCTTGCCCGCATTCGAAACATGGCCAGCGAGCTCTTCGAGGAGTTCATCGAGCGTCGATTCGGCGTGGACAGCCGGGAATTCGATGCACTCAAGTTGTACGTGGCGCCGGTCCGTCCGGGGAAATCGCGGCTGGTTCGGAAGTTTCGCGGAATCGGGGACCAGGTCGTCTTCAACCTCTGCGGCGAGGGGGTGAACTACTTTCACCTCAACACCACCGAACGAGATGTCACGGTCGATGCGCTGCATGACGATTGGCCAGTGGGCGGAGATGCATCTTCGGAGGCGATCACCAGCCTGACGGAGACCGCGGTTCGCCGGATGGATCGGGGGTACTTCGATCGCCTGCGAAGCGGGATCGAAGACGGGATCCTGATGTTGTTGCTGCCGGAAAAACCAGTCGAACGGAACGCGGTTCTGGCCGCGGCCGGCCGATTGCTGGAGCGAGCGCCCGGCGGGGCTGTGAACCTCATGGACTCACGGGTGGTGAGGCTGCATCGGACGACCCGAGGGGCCGAGGCTTCTTGACGGCGTAAGTCTGCTTATTGCAGTCTGTTACGGCTTTGTATTTGATTGAAAATCCGGAGTTCGCTATAGTAAGGCGTTATGCCTTCCGGCATGACCCGCCAACGTGGTGGCGGTTCAAAAAGCGATCCTTGAATCGTTCCACGCCCGCCGACAAGACGTCGGTGGCTCCCCGGGGCCAGGACGGCCGCACCCCTCTCAACAACCTCGAATGACGGCCAAGAAGTTGACATCAAAGACCAAGAAAAAGACCACGGGTTCCTCCGCTGGTACCGAAGCCAAGACCACCGCCAAGAAATCCCGGAGTGCCAAGGGAGCAGCGAAGGTCGGGGCAGAACGGATTTCGTCGTACCCCGGCGCCGTGCGTTGGCTGCTGGAACTGCATGACGTCGAGCGTCAGAGAGTCGTCCGCTATGACGCCGAAGGCGACTTCAAGCTCGACCGCATGCGGAACCTGTTGACCGCCCTCGGCAATCCGCAGGAGCAGTTCCGTGCGGTCCATGTCGCGGGCACCAACGGCAAGGGTTCCACGATCGCCATGATGTCCGCGATGCTCCGCAAGTGCGGATACGCGGTGGGTTCGTTCACGAGTCCGCATCTGACGGATGTCCGGGAACGGATCTCGATCAACGGCCAGATGATCGGTCGACCCGACTTCACCGATCTCATGCGGCGGGTCGCGGAGGCCGCCGTCAAGACCGGAGAGAATCCGACGTTCTTCGAAGCCATCACCGCGATCGGCTTCATGCACTTCGCGGATCAGGCGGTCGACATCGCGTTGGTGGAGGTCGGTCTCGGGGGCCGGCTGGATTCCACGAACGTGATCATGCCGGTACTGAGTCTGATCACCGAGATCCAGCTGGACCACACACGCATCCTCGGCACGGAGCTCGCTTCCGTCGCGAAGGAGAAGGCCGGCATCCTCAAGCCCGGAGTTCCGGTGATCACCCGCGAGCAGCACGCCGAGGTGGAACCCGTACTCATGGAAACCGCGGAATCGGTCGGCACCACCGTCCGATTCGTGAACCGCGAGATCGAGTTCAGCAATCGCTTCTGTTCAACCGCGGAACTCGGGCCCCACAACCGTGTCTGTCTCTACACCGAGACCAGCCGGCTCGAGCACCTTCCGGTCCCGCTGCCCGGCGAACATCAGGCCTTCAATTGTGGACTCGCCCTCGCGGCGGTCGATCATCTCAAGTCGATCGGATTCGACTGTCCTGAAGCCACCGTCACCGCGGGGCTGGAGGACACCGTCATTCCCGGTCGCATGCAGCTGGTCTGGCCGCAGCCGAGGATCCTGGTCGACGGGGCCCACAATCCCGACTCGCTCGGGGCGCTCATGCGATGCGTCGGAGCCCATGTTCCCTACGACTCGATGGTCTGTGTCTTCGGTTGTGCTCAGGACAAGGACGTGGATTCGCTCCTGGACCGCGTCAGCCTCGGTGCGGACAAGGTGATCTTCACCCGTTCGACGTCGAATCCTCGAGCCTGCGATCCTGAGGATCTGAAGCGACGATTCATGGAACGCAGTGGCAAGATGTGCCAGACGGCGCCGACGGTGGGGGCCGCCCTCGAACTGGCCGCGCGGGCGGTCAGCCGGGACGATCTCATCTGTGTCACGGGAAGTTTCTACCTGGTCGGGGATGCGATGAAGCACCTCGAACAGCTCCGCAAGTCTCGCGAGGAGGCGGTGACGGCCTGAGCCGTCTCCGTGCCTCGGCAGACCCCTGCCCGCCCGTGCCCGGACGTTCCACGTCCGTGACGGGCGGGCGGTCGTAAGATCCACACTCCACGACTCTGCCCCTCGGCCCGTCCCCTCCGGATCCGACACGATGAAGCCCACCGCGGACCACGCCCCTGACGCCCCGGCCACCCACCGCTACGACGCCCGACGGGCGGACGAGATCGAATTGCGCTGGCAGGCGGATTGGGAACGGAACCAGATCGACCGCACGCTCGGCCCCGGTGATCCGGGGTTCGATGCTTCGAAGCCGAAGTTCTACTGTCTCGACATGTTTCCATACCCCTCTGGAGCCGGTCTCCACGTGGGGCATCCCGAGGGCTACACCGCGACGGACATCCTTTGTCGTTTCCGACGGATGCGGGGGTTCAACGTTCTGCATCCGATGGGCTTCGACGCGTTCGGGCTCCCCGCGGAGCAATATGCGGTCCAGACCGGGGTTCATCCGCGGGAGACCACGGTCACCGCGATCGACAATTTTCGGCGGCAACTGAAGCGATTCGGCTTCGGCTACGACTGGTCGCGGGAGTTCGCCACCATTGATCCCTCGTATTACCGCTGGACGCAGTGGATCTGGTTGAAGGCGTACGACTCGTGGTTCGATCGTGAAGTCCAGAAGGCCCGTCCGATCCGTGATCTGATCGAAGGTCTGGATGAGGGAACGATCACCTTGAAGGACGACGACGGAGTCGCCGTCCCCTGGAAGGGATTGGACACCAATGGGCGGCGGGAAGTCATCGACGGCCGACGGCTGGCCTACCTCGGAGAACAGACGGTCAACTGGTGTCCGAAACTGGGGACCGTGCTGGCCAATGAGGAAGTCATCGACGGGCGAAGTGAACGTGGTGGCTACCCGGTCACCCGCAAGCCGCTTCGTCAGTGGATGTTCCGAATCACCGAGTATTCCCAGAGGCTGCTCGATGATCTCGCCATGATCGACTGGCCGGAATCCACCCGTACCCAGCAGCGAGAGTGGATCGGTCGGAGCGAAGGCGCCTTGGTTCGTTTTCAGGTCGATGCGGGCGAAAAAGAGCCGTTGGAGGTTTTCACCACCCGACCGGACACGATCTTCGGAGCGACCTACATGGTCGTGGCGCCCGAGCATCCCCTGGTCGATCGTGCGATTGCTGCCGGTGACGTGCCCGAACTCGAAAATTACGCTCGTGATGCCCGTAATCGTGCGGACATCGATCGAATGGCTGATTCAAAAGAGAAGACCGGAGTCCCGACGGGACGGTCCGCGGTCAATCCTGCCACCGGTGAATCGATTCCGATCTGGACCGCGGATTACGTGCTCGCAGGCTACGGAACCGGCGCCATCATGGCGGTGCCGGCCCACGATCAGCGGGACTTCGAATTCGCTCGACGATTCGACCTTCCGATTCGCCGAGTGGTGGCGATCGAGGGTCGAGCAGATGATCCTCCGGTCGCGGAATGGACCGAGGCCCGGGTGGGTGCGGGCGTCGCGGTCGAAAGTTCGAACGAAGAGGTCACGCTTGACGGGAAGGCGACGGTCGAGGCCACCGAGTCGATCATCGAATGGCTCGAGACCTGTGGAGCCGGACGCGGCACCGTGAACTTCAAATTGCGGGACTGGCTCTTCAGTCGCCAGCGGTACTGGGGTGAACCGTTCCCCATCGTCTTCGACGAAGCGGGAAATCATCATCCGGTCTCAGAGTCCGCTCTCCCGGTGGTGCTCCCGGATCTGGACGACTACCAGCCGGTGGAGAGCGACACGCCGACCCCGCCGCTGGGCAAGGCCACCGAATGGGTGAACACCACGGCGGGTGAAGCGGGTGTCGATCCATCGATCCTGCCTCCGGACACTCCGGTTCGACGTGAAACGAACACCATGCCCGGCTGGGCCGGGTCATGCTGGTACTACCTGCGATACGCGGATTCATCCAACGACGAGCGATTCATTTCGAACGAGGCCGAGCGTTACTGGATGCTTTCCGACCGGGATCCCTCGGGTGGAGAACGAACTTGTGCTCCGGGCGAGGAGTCCTTCGACGCCACCAGCCATCACGTGGGTGGCGTGGATCTCTACGTCGGGGGCGCGGAGCATGCGGTGCTGCACCTGCTCTACGCCAGGTTCTGGCACAAGATCCTCTTCGACCGAGGCGAAGTCTCGACTCCGGAGCCGATCGGAAAACTCTTCCATCAGGGGCTCATCACGAGTTTCGCCTACAAACGGGGCGATGGTTCACTGGTTCCGGTCGACGAAGTCGAGGTCCGGACCGCGGAGGACGGCACCGAGTCGTTCATCGAGATCGAAAGCGACGAGTCGGTGGACCGAATCGTCGCGAAGATGTCGAAGTCTCTCCGAAACGTGGTCAATCCCGACGACGTGATCGCCGATTACGGCGCTGATACGTTTCGCCTCTATGAGATGGCCATGGGGCCGCTCGATGCATCCAAGCCCTGGAACACCCGGGACATCGTGGGCGTTCATCGGTTCCTGCAGCGGTACTGGCGGCTCGCGGTCGACGAAGGCACCGGGGAACTGAACCTGCGAGAGCATCCGGACGAGACGGTTGAAAAGTTCCTGCACCGAACGATCGCCAAGGTGGGTGGTGACATCGAGCGTCTCGCGTTCAACACCGCGATCGCGGCGATGATCGAATTCGTCAACACGGCGACCGGCGTCGGAGTCACCGCGGATCAACTCGATCGTTTCAACCGGACTCTCGGCCCCTTCGCTCCGCATCTTGCCGAGGAGATTCATCATCGGCTCGGGTGTCCGAACGGCCGATCCAGCGTGGTGCTGGCCGATTGGCCGACGGTCGATCCGGCGATGCTCGAGGACGAGACGATCGAAGTGCCGGTCCAGGTGATGGGCAAGGTCAGGAGCCGCATCACGGTGCCGGCCGGCGCCGAACCAAAGGTGCTGGAAGACGCGGCGCTCGCGGACGAAAGAATCAAGGAACTCGTGGAGGGGCTTACGATCCGCAAGGTGGTCGTGGTTCCCGGCAAGCTCGTGAACATCGTGGCGAACTGATGAGCAACAGCGACGGAATTCATCCTGCATGGCGAATCGAGGAACCGTGGCCCGCGACGCTGGTCGCACCACTTCGGGGCTCGGATCCACCGGAGGCGGACGCATTTCTCGCGTCCGTCGCCACTCGAATCTCGGATGTGATCGAGGTTCTGGAGATTCAGCCGTCTCCCGACGACAAACACCCCTGGTCGATGGTGATTCGACTTCCCGGTCATGACGTCCCGGTTCTGGTCGCCTGCGAGCGGACCAAACGTATGGACGAGGTGCCGCCCGAGCTCACGGCGGGGGTCCGTGACTCTCTTTGGTCGATCGTGGTCGAGTCACTGCTGGACGTCGCTGATCCCCGATTGGGGTGGGGGCGTCTGGCCACGGTGCTCGCATCTTCGGCCGACGCGGTCGCCATCATCGACGCCACGACCGGTCGCTGGTTCGATCGGGCCGAGATCGATGGCGATCTGCTTGATGCGGAACTCGGCCCACCCGAGGACGTGCTCTGGCGAGTTCAGGCGGTATCCGGCCACGAGAACCTCGATGAAGGGACGCTCTGGTTGTACACCCGCGGGCTCCTTCGATGCGGCCTCCCGGAACTCGAAATTCTGGAACTTCCGGGCCGGTACGCGGCTTCAGGTGCTCGACTTCTCGACGCGATGGCCGGTCTGCTGCTTGAGGATGGTGCGCCGCCTCCCGAGATTCCCTATCCGTTGGGCCCCGATCTTCGGGTGACGTTGATTTCGTGGACCGACGTGGTCGAGACCCTCGATCCCGAGAGCCTGGGAAGCGATGCCGACCGCCGCGCGCTTTCTCAGGAGACGCCGAACCCGCTTCGTGCTCGCCGTGCCGCCGTGTGTGATCTGGAACCCAGAGGTTCCTTCCGGCGAGTGTGGTCGTGGCCTCAGGAGGCCCTGGATGTCTTGAACGAAGCCGACGTCAGGGTTTTTCGGAGTGATGCCGCGACCGAACGATCATCCTTGCTCGCTCGCAGGCGATGGCCCGCTGCCGTCGAGGCCTTCGAATCGGCGATCCGACGCGGCGTCGAGGCCCCGACACCGGTGCTTCTGGCCGGGGTTCCAGTCGGGTCGGATGCCGACGGACGAGTCGAACACGGATGGTTGCAGGTCGTGACCCTCGAACCGAATGGTGGACGAGGACGACTTCTCCGTGCCACCATCGATGGTCGGCCGGCCGGGATGGAGCTGACCTTCGCAGTGGATGAGATCGATGGATGGCGTCTGGTTCGAGGGCAGAATGCGGTCGGTCCCGAGGACTCGGTCGAACTCGAGAGCTTTCTGATCGGAACCAGTCGATGACCGACGAATCCGCCGAGGATCCGAACACTGATCTCGCAGCCGGCGATGATCCGTTGGCTCGTCCACCGCACGCGATTCGGCGGGCCGATGATCGAGTCGGGGCCGATCTGATTCGACATGTCCTGGCGGAGGAGGGGATTCCCGCGAGCGTCGAGCGGGATCGCCGTCACGGTGATTGGCTGGTATTGGTGGCCGAGGCCGCGATCGGGGATTCGGAGCGGGCGCTCGCCAACCGAGAGGCCATGGCATCGGGGATCGACTGGGATTCCTTCGATCCGGGCGAGATGTCGCCGCGTGATGCCCGACTGCTCGAAAACGGGCCGCGACGGCTTCGGATCGTTCGTCGGCTTCGCACCACCGGGACCTATCTCCTGCTCCTCATGATTCTCATCGGTCTGCTGTCCATGATTGCCGACCTGCTACCGTCAGGCACCACCAACCCAGGCGATTCCGACACCGACACCAGGTTGGAGCAGTCGGCGCCGGAAACCGGAGTTCGAGACGATGAAACATCCTGATTCCAATGGTGGACGAGCCGCTGCTCTTCGCACCGCTTCCCTCCTGGTGCTGTTCCTGGGCGCGACGTTGCTCGGTGGCTGCGGAAAATACGTGCTCGAGGGACGGACGGTGATCGGCGATTACAGCACCGTGGAACTGGTCGAAGCCGACGACCCGCGTCTCCTGGACACACCGGCTCCCGGCGTCACGGTCGAGGTGGTCCGAGATCCGATGTCGCTGGGCCGCAAGACGGTTGGAAAAGCAACAAGCGGCGGCACCGGCGTCATCCGATTGTCGATCGGTGAGTTCGGAGCGGGATTTCTGGAGGAGGAATGGGAACTTCGCGTCGTCCGCAACGGATCGGAGTTCGCGGCGGCCAATGTCGATCTGCCCTTCAATCCCGACAGCCGGCGACTGCTGGTGGTGATTCGACGCGGTGACGGTCGAACTCGAAACTCCCTTGGGGTGGAGGCGGAACGTCAGCTCAAGGACGATGACCTCATACTTCCCACGGACTCTGCGATCTTTCGCTGAGTCTCCAACCTGATCCGGATCCTCGTCGGCGATGAGATACCGCTACCAGGTCAATCTCGCGGGAGGCGTCTACCTCGGCATCACGCTGTTGGTGGGGGTCGCGGCGACTATTCGCCCCAACAACATTCTGGTCTGGGTCTTCGGGCTTCTGCTCGCATTGATCGCGATCGGCGGGCTGGTGAGTGGCGCTTCGCTCTATCGAATGTCGGTTCGCCGGCTCGATCCGGGTCACGGGAGGGTCGGTCGCCCGATGGTGATTCGATATGTCGTTCGCGGCGGTTCGAATCGATTGCCGTTGTTCGATCTGTCCATCGCCGAACGACCGGGGGAAAGCGATGGTGACTGGTCCCGTTTTTCGCGGCCGGATCCAGCCTGGCTCATGCATGGATCGCCGGACGAGGCGGCGCACGCGGAATCCGTCCTGATCCCCGGGCGGCGTGGCCGAATGTGCTTCGATCTGATTTCGGCGAGTTCCAGCTTTCCCTTCGGCCTGCTGGGCAAGAGCGTCGGCGTGAGTCAGCCGATGGAGACCCTGGTCCACCCCCACACCGTTCCGATCGCACCCACGGCGCTCGAACGCCTGCTCGGGGGCGGAGGGAACGGTGAACGTTCCGGCCGCCGTCTCGGGCATCAGGGTGAGTTCATGGGACTCCGAGAGTACCGCTCGGGTGACAGTGTTCGGTCAATCGCGTGGAAGAAGTCTCGGCAGGCGGATCTTCCCGTGGTGATCCAGAGGTCTTCGCCCTCGCCTCGTCGAGTGATTCTCCTTCTGGATCTCCGTCGGGCCACCGACGAACTTCGCCTGGCGACGGGAGTCGATCCGAGGATGACCGAAGAGAAGGCGATCACGCTGGCGGGATCGATCGCCGAGACCGGGATCGAAAATGGAATCGAGGTCGGTCTCCGCATCGCAGGCATGGGGACGCCCGACCTTCGTCCACAGTCCGGGCGACGTCATCTCGATCGTCTGCTCGCTGGTCTGGGGGCGATCGAACTGGATGATCCCCGCCAACGGAAGAACGTGGCCATTCCATCGCCGCGTTCGAGTTCGCTGGTGGTGATCCACGTGGACCGGGTCGACTCGAGCCTCGGGCACGAGGAATCCCGGCATCTGCTTCCCGAAAGCCTCGATGGGCTGCAAGCCGATTCCGAGGCCGGGTTCGGAATGCTGGAGAGGGTCGAGTGAATCCGCTCTCTCACTACTCCCGCCACCTGCGTCGCGAGGTCCTGCTGGCCATCGCGGCCTATGCGGTGGCGCTCCGGACCTTCGAGCTCGGGTTCGTGCTGGCGGTCGCCGCGATTGCCAGCGGCTACATCGCCGAAGGTCCGCGAGGACGGACGCTTCCCCGATGGATGGCGACCGGTGGCGCCGTCCTGATCATGATCTGGATGGTGATCAGTTTTCTCGATGATCCCGCGACCGAGAACACGATGTCGATCGTGGGGCGACTCGCATGCATGCTCGCGACGATGCGTCTCTTCGAGAATCGGACGCCACGCGATGATCGGCAGGTGGTGGTGCTCTCGGTCGTGGCGGTGGTCGCGTCCGCGCTGTACTCCTTCCAGTTGCTCTTTGGTCTGCTGGTCGTGGCGTTCGCCGCCCAGACGATTCATTTGATCATGCTCAATCGTCTGCAGTCCGGCTACGAGAAGGCGAGAGACGATCGCCGGAAGCTGGTCGCCGATGTCCCGGTGCCTCCTTTGGAATTGGCCACGGGCCGGGCACCTGTCCGGCAGTTCCGTCTGCTGGTGCTGGGGTGCGTGGTCGCCTCCTTCGTCGCCGCCTCCATGGTCTTCGTCATCTTCCCTCGGGCGACCGAAGGGGGGGGGCGATCCCTCGGGGCTCGAACGGGTTTTGCGCCCCGCGTCGACCTCGATCGCAACGATCGCACCGAGCAGAGCAATCGGGAAGTCTTCACGGTTCAGTGGAGCGATCCACGAGGTGAGGCGATCCGATGGCCCCAGCCGCTCCTGCTCCGTGGCGCGGTGCTCGGCCGATGGGATCCTCGCACTCGTCGCTGGGAGGAGGCCGGACGTGGCGAAGCCCGAATGGTCGAGACCGATGGTGAGATCGACGAATATCAACGATTCGGATCGTTCGAGGTTCCCCGTACGGCCTACACCCAGACCGTCACCATGCGATCGCTGGCCACCGAGCGAGTTTTCGCCCGCTGGGCGCCGGTGGCGATCTCCTGCGACGAAGCTCGAACCTTCGTCTTCGATCCTCGAAGTTTCGAGATCGAGGATTCCGCCACCGGGCAGATCGGCCGCTTTTCGACCTACAGCCTCAAGGTCCTGCCCAGTCCGAATCAGGGAGAACTGGAACGTCTCACGGCCCGGGGGTCCCCGGCACCTCCCATGCGTCCATCCGTTTTCGCCGTGGGTGAAGTGCGGCAGGAGGCGGAACGCATTCTCCAGGAGCAGGCACCTCAACTGCTGGAACCGGTTCCCTCGGAGAACGAGGAGGAGGCCTGGCGGCGGAACCGACTGATCGCCCAGGTCTTCACGGATCACCTCCGGGGCACCGACTTCTTCTACACCCTCGACCTCCGCCGCATCGTCCGGCAGGAGGATCGAGATCCGATCGTGGTGTTTCTGAAGGATCAGCGATACGGCGACTGCAAGTACTTCGCCTCCGCTCTGTGCGCACTCTGCCAGTCGATGGGAGTCGAGGCTCGGATGCTGACCGGATTCGTGGCGGTGGAATACGACGACGCCCTCGACCATTACGTGGTCCGAGAGTCCAACGCCCATGCCTGGGTCGAAGTCCGGACCGGCCCGTGGAGTTGGCGGGAGTTCGACCCCACGAGCAGTGAGGTTCTCGAGGAGCTCCAGGCTTCTCGGCGGTCGTGGGCTGACGACTTTCGTTGGATCTACGATCGATTCGACTTTCTCTGGAACAGTCGGATCGTCGCCTTCAACAGCAACACGCAGGTCGCCCTCGCCGAGGATGCGTCGGCTTTCGCCGGGGATCGACTCCGCGGCGTGCTGGAATCACTGCAGCGTGTGGCGGCCAGGGTGAATCGTTATTTCATGCTCGGTCCGGCCGGCTACATCTGGCTTGGAGTGGTGACGGTGGCGGTGTTGATCGCTTTCATGGCGGTCGCCTCCTTCGTTCGTCGGCGACGACGGGTGCGGGTCGCGGTCGGATTCGCTCCGGCCAGCATCATTCGTGAGGCTGCCTTCTACCTGGATCTGCTGGAGGCCTTCGCCCGGGCAGGGTGTCCAAAACCTGCCCACGTGACGCCTCGTACTCACCTCGAAGCGGTTCGCCTTCATCGTCCCGATCTTGCGGCGTCGGCCGCTCCCTTGGTCGACCTCTTCTACGAGGTCCGCTTCGGCGGTCGCCGGCTGGATAGCGCGACCCGGCGACGGGTGGAGGGGGAGGCCCGAGCCATGTTGGATTCCGCCACTCGATCACCGGAGGCCACGCCATGACCGGGCATGCAGAACATGACCAATCCCCGTACGACGAAGCCGATACCCAGGCTCAGATCGAGGGGCTTGCCACGCTTCTCACGCCCGCCGCTCGGGTACTCGACGTGGGGTGCGGGGNTGGACGAATCGCGGTGCCGCTGCTGAAGACCGTGGGGCCGAATGAGATCGAACTGGTCGGGCTGGATCTCGATCCGGAGATCGGCTCGGCTTTCCTGGCGGCGGCCGGACG
Organism: Phycisphaerae bacterium; assembly: GCA_002683195.1. The sequence goes on along the minus strand of NYSW01000026.1, from coordinate 6,639 downwards.
GGACGCAAGCTTCGTTCAGGGTGATCTCCTTGATTCCGCGACGTTGCCGGAGGGTCCCTTCGATCTGATCCTGGTGCTCGGGAACCTGTTGATGGTGCTCCGTGAACCATCACGACTCCGGGTGGTCCTTGCCGCGCTGGCCCGGCGTTTGAAGCCTGGTGGCGCGGTGGTCATCGATGATTTCGCCGAAGGCGGATGGGCTGAACTTGCCTCCGGGCGGTGGGCGGACGGGATCGATGACTCCGGATCGATGCAGATGGTCTGGCTCGCCGGCAATCCTGAATTCGTGGTGCGAATGGGTGATGAAGTGGATCCGGAGGCATCGGAGCCCAAGCCGGGTGAGCGAGTCCTCAGGCTCTGGTCCCGGCGCGAACTTGATGATGCGGCAATATCTGCCGGTCTAGGCCCCGCAAAGGTCGATTCAGAGCATCTTCTGGCCATTTACAGGTCAGGTCTGGAATCCGCCGGGGATTGAACAAGACGGCACGGTCTCACGGAAAAATTCGGAGATGGGCTCGGATGTCCGGAACGGCGTATCGGACGAATACGGCGTGGTTCGACGGGCATCACTGGAATCATCGGAACCCTTGACAGGCTCCTCCGAGATCTAGAAAGTTCGCTGGTTGGATCAGTTTGGTCATTCTGGTCGATCACAAGAAGGATTGATTTCGTACATCAATGGGAGAGGTCAAGGTCTTCCCGAGTCCCCCCTCGAATCGGNGGTGGACAGAACGAAAGAGAGTCATCGGCGTGCCGGCATCCAGAAGCAGAACCCACGAATGGAAGAAACTCCTCGAGCAGATCGCGGAGCGCAACGGGGCGATTGAGATCGCGGTCGCTCATCCCGAGCATGATGGAGCGGAACCGGGCACCCATGCCGCCGGTCCCGATCTGATCTGGCGGGTGAAGATCCTTGATCTGCATGATGATGAGATCCTGGTCGAAAGCCCCATGACGCTCGGGCGGGACATGACGATCGATTCCGGGACCGAACTCGCCGCGGCGATCACCGTGGGGCAGAACCGCTGGACCTTCCGAACGGTCAATCTGGGTGANCAGGGAGGCAGTCACAAGCCGGTTTCACGAGGCATCAGGCTTCGAATGCCGACCGGAGTGGCACGCTCCCAGCGTCGCCGTATCCGAGTGGACACGCTCGGGCTCACGCTTCCGAGAGTCGAACTCTGGCCTCTTCTCGATCCCAAGTCCGTGTTGCCCGCCGAGCGGGCCACGGAGCTGGCCTATGCAGCCTGGCGGTCGGGCGAGGCAGTCGGAACCAGCCTCACCGAAGAGTCGATGCTGCCCACGGTGGGACCGAAGTTCACGGCCGATCTGGCCAATCTCGGTGGAGGTGGCGTGGGNCTGGTCGTCGGGCCGGAAGATTCCGGCGTCCTTGGTCGACATCGGGTCCTGTGGCTTCGGATGTCGTTGCAGCCAGAGATTCCAATGCCGGTGAACGCGACCGGGAAGGTCGTTCACACCCACATCGATTCGACCCAGAAGACCTACGTCGGCATCGCCTTCGATTTCAGCTTCAATCCCGGCCACCAGAAGTTGGTGGGGGATCAGATCCTGCACTACATCGAGCAGAAGCAGGAACTTCAGCGTCAGGCTCGCGAGCAGCATGAAGGTTCCGGCGACACGTCGGGCTGATCGTCAATCGGAGACGTCGGTTCGCGCGCGGCTCACGCCTTGCTGGCCAGTCTTGCGAGAGTTCGGCGGAATACCTCGGTCTTGTCGAGACTCTCCCGGTACTCCGAGTCCGGCTCCGAATCGGCGACGATCCCACAACCGGCGTGATAGTCGAGTCGGCCGTCAAGCTCATCCGCTCGGGCGAGCGGCACCCCCTGGCAGCAGATGGTTCTGATCGCCACGTTCAGGGACATCATGCCGTCATCACCGATCCAGCCGACAGCGCCGCAGTACGGCCCACGGCGGACGGATTCAAGTTCGTCGATGATTCGCATGGCCTGGATCTTCGGGGCGCCGGTGATGGATCCGGGCGGAAAGGACGCTTCCAGCAGATCGACGAGATCGGCATCAGGTCGCAGAATCCCTCGGATTTCAGCGACCCCGTGATGCACGGTCGGATGAGATTCGATCCGCCGCGCTTCGGCCACTTCGACCGAACCGATCCGGCAGACCCGTCCGAGATCATTGCGCATCAGGTCGACGATCATGGCAAGTTCCGCGGCATCTTTTTCGCTCCGAAGCAGTTCCCCCGGTGGCACGGATGCGGGCCTGGTTCCCTTGATGGGTCGGGTGCGGACCTCGATTCCGGATCTTCGAGGTCGAGCCTCCAGAAAGAGTTCCGGACTCATGGAAACCACGGCCCGGCCCGGTCCGCACTCAAGCAAGGCGCCGTGGCGGGGAATCGCGGCTTCGAATGCGGCGGCGGCCACCGCCCTCACGCTGCCGCGAAANCGTGCNCCGAATCGTTGGGCGATGTTTGCCTGAAAGCAATCGCCGCGTCGAATGCGGGTGACGACGTCAGCGACCATGGCTCGATATTCGTCTGGTGAACGATCGGTCGCGATGGTTCCAATCGATGGTCGGGGGATGCGGCGAGGCGTCAATCGCGGCACGTACGCGGCATCACCTCGAACCCTCATCGCGCCTTCGGTCGCCAGAAGTCCGCCTTCGCAACGAAGAAGGATCGCATCGGGCCAGCCTCGATCGTCGACGGCGCCCTGCGCGGCGATCGCGGTCGATTCGAGTTGCCGGAAAAGGTCGTATCCCAGCATCACGAAGAAACCCTTACCGCCGGGTCCGTGGACCAGGTCGCCGTCTGCTGATTCTCCGTGTGGCGTTGACGAAATCGACTTCGCGCTGGAAAGGAGCGTTCGGAGTTCCTGGAGGGCGTTCGGGCCCCGGAGTTCGGTCCGTTGGACCGGGCTGGCGGCGAAGGTTCTTCCTGGACCGTCNGAACCGCCACCGTGCCACGCGAGCATGGCAAGGGGAAGATCCGCGGGCCACGCAGCGAGCAGAGCGGCAGGTCCGGCGGTCGGGGCGAGGGGTGGGGAAGCGTCAGGGCGAGGCGGCATTCTGAGTGGAAGGCTATCGCGATGGTGGGCGTGTCGTTTCTTCTGCCGTCTCGGTCGGCCGGGGTCGCTACAATCCGCCGCTCGCGTCCCGTTCACGCGGGGCAGACCGCCGCCATCACGAGGCCCTTCACGGGCTCGAAGAAGGATTTACCGATCATGGCCACCACCAAGAAGTCCCCCCGTCGTCGTCCTGCAGCCGGCAAGAAGAAGGCCTCTCGCGCTCGCAGTGCGAAGATGGTGTATTTCTTCGGCAGCTCAGGTACGGANGGCAATGCTTCCCAGCGAATGCTTCTCGGTGGCAAGGGCGCCAATCTCGCCGACATGACGTCGATCGGATTGCCGGTCCCNCCCGGATTCACCATCACCACCGATACGTGTGCGGCGTACTACGCCGACGGCGGTCGATTTCCCGCGAAACTCGTCGACCAGATCCGTGCCAACATCCGGAAGCTNGAGAAGGATTTCGGTAAGAAGTTCGGTGCGAACACCGATCCGCTTCTGGTCTCGGTCCGCTCCGGCGCTGCCGTCTCCATGCCGGGCATGATGGACACCGTTCTGAACCTCGGCCTCAACGACAAGTCCGTTGAAGCGATGGCGGCCGCATCGGGTGAGAGATTCGCCTTCGATGCCTACCGCCGCCTGATCAACATGTTCGGCGACGTGGTGATGGACGTCGGTCATCACCACTTCGAGGAGGCGTTCGCTTCCTTGAAGAAGAAGCTCAAGGTGGTCGAGGACACGGACGTGGATGCGGCGGGGCTCCGAGAGCTCTGTCGGCTCTACAAGAACGTGTACAAGAAGCACGTCGGCAAATCCTTCCCGCAGGATCCGGTCGAGCAGCTGGAAGCCTCGATCGAAGCTGTTTTCAAGAGCTGGATGGGTGACAAGGCNGTCAGTTACCGACGAATCGAAGGCATCACGGGTCTTGACGGCACCGCAGTCAACGTCCAGGCGATGGTCTTCGGCAACACCGGTGATGATTCAGGAACCGGCGTGGCGTTCACCCGTGACCCTTCCACGGGGAAGAACGAGTTCTACGGCGAATTCCTGATCAACGCCCAGGGAGAAGACGTCGTTGCCGGCATTCGAACTCCGGAACCCGTGGCCCGGATGGCCCAGTGGGATTCGAAGGCTCACAAGCAGCTTCTCAAGATTCGTTCNAAGCTCGAAAAGCACTACCGCGATGTTCAAGACATCGAGTTCACGATCGAACGCGGGACGCTTTACATGCTTCAGACTCGTGGCGGGAAGCGCACGGGTGCTGCGGCGGTCAAGATCGCGGCGGACATGGTTCGAGAACGATTGATCACGAAGAAGGAAGCCGTGATGCGGGTCAGCCCGGATCACATCACGCAGTTGCTTCTTCCTTCGTTCCACCCCTCGTCCAAGAAGGGCTTGTCCCCGCTGGCGACCGGTCTGCCGGCTTCGCCCGGAGCGGCGGTCGGCGCGCCAGCATTCACCGCGGAAGAAGCGGTTGCTCGCGCCCGGGCGGGCGAGAAGGTGATCCTTGTGCGTAAGGAAACGAGTCCCGAAGACGTCGATGGCATGGACATGGCAGCCGGCATCCTGACCTCCACCGGGGGCATGACCAGTCACGCGGCGGTGGTCGCTCGAGGCTGGGGCAAGTGTTGCGTCGCGGGNGCGGGTGATGTTCGAATCGACGCGGCAAAGCGTCGATTCACGGTGGGNGGTCGGACGTTCGGCCCCAAGGATGTCATNTCGATCGATGGCAACACCGGCCAGATCTACGGCGAAACCCTGAAGTCGGAAGAACCCCAGGGAATCACTGGAGATTTCAAGAAGGTCCTCGGCTGGGCGGATGAATTTCGACGTCTTGGTGTTCGAACCAATGCTGATACGCCGGCGGACGCGAAGCGGGCTCGTGACTTNGGCGCTGAAGGCATCGGGCTGACCCGGACCGAGCACATGTTCTTCGAAGGCGATCGCATTCTGTCGATGAGGAAGATGATCCTCGCAGAGACGGAAAAAGATCGTCGTCGAGCGTTGAAGGAACTTCTGCCGCACCAGCGAAAGGACTTCACCGGGATCTTCACGGCGATGAAGGGACTTCCGGTCACGGTTCGACTTCTCGATCCGCCGCTGCACGAGTTCCTCCCGCACGAGGCGAGTTCGATTGCCCGGGTCGCGAAGGAAATGCAGATCTCGCCGGCCAAGTTGAAGGCAAGAATGGAAAGCCTTCACGAGATGAATCCGATGCTTGGACACCGCGGGTGTCGTCTTTCCATCACCTATCCCGAGATTCTCGAGATGCAGGTGCAGGCGATCGTCGAGGCGGCCATCGNCTGTTCCAAGAAGAAGGTCAAGGCCCGGCCCGAGATCATGATTCCCCTCGTCGGAACCCGAAAGGAACTCGCCATGCTTCGGGAACGGGTGGAGGCCGTCATCACGACCACTCGAAAGGCCAAGAAGTTCACCGGCAAGCTCGACATCCTGATCGGAACGATGATCGAGATTCCCCGGGCCGCTCTGACCGCGGATGAAGTGGCGGAAGTCGCGGACTTCTTCTCCTTCGGCACCAATGATCTGACCCAGATGGCATTTGGATTCAGCCGAGACGACATCGGCACCTTCCTGCCTGACTATCTCTCCCAGGGCGTTCTGCCGGTCGATCCGTTTGCATCCCTCGATACCTCTGGCGTCGGTCAGCTGGTGGAAATGGCCTGNGAGAAGGGGCGGAAGACGAAGAAGGGGCTCAAGCTGGGCATTTGTGGCGAACACGGCGGAGATCCATCCTCCATTCAGTTCTGCCATGAAGTCGGCCTGGACTACGTGAGCTGTTCTCCGTTCCGCGTCCCGGTCGCTCGTTTGGCGGCCGCTCAGGCCGTTCTGCGAGGCTGAAACTGCTTCCCTTGAAAGAACGCCTCCAGGTCTCCTGGTGGCGTCCGAAGAGCACCCGTTCCAGCCCCTCGACGCATCGCGTCGGGGGGCTTTTTTTCTCGCCTGCCTGGATGTTCGCGGTGGCTCACCAGGTCGATTTGAATCGAAAATGGTGTCACGGAACCTCTCTTGAGCCTGGGGATCTGGATCGGTGAGATCACCGAAGATGGAGTTTCGGAACGAAGAACCGGCGAAAGATAGTTCTTCGATTTGATGGTGGTCATCTCCCGGTAGAAAGCCCGGGATCTTTTCGGGCTTCCCGATGATGTTCAATCGGCTGCAGACGCCACTCCGGACGGTGTACGCATGATTTGATTCTTTCACGCCTACAAATGAACACCCCCTCGACTCAGAGAGCCGAGGGGGTGCGATTGCTGGTCATGTGACCACCAAGGGTCGTGGCTGAAATCAGCCGCGACGACGGCGACCCGCGATGCCGGCGAGGCCGAGCAGGGCGAGGGCGCCGGGGGCGGGCGTCACGATGAAGCCGGCCTGCTGGCCGGGGGTACCGAGACCCTGGTTCCAGGTGACTTCGAGGGCCGAGCCTTCGAGGCTGAAGTCGCCGTCGTAGGCAAAGCGGCCGACGAGGACGCCCAGAGTGCCGTCGTTGTCGACGACCTGACCGTTGAGGGTCGGGGGGTTGCCGTTGTACCAACCGGCGAGGTTGCCGGGGTAGTCGGCGTTGTTGCCACCGAAGTTC